>JAYRFB010000257.1:0-12807 GCA_041908585.1 Candidatus Krumholzibacteriia bacterium | reverse complement strand
CTGGCTCCCGCCGCGATCGCCGCGCTGGCCGCCGAGCCCGGCGTCGGGCGGCTCTGGCTGGATGACGTCCGCAGCCGCACGTTCGGCGGGCCCGCGGCCGCGGGCGGCGCCGACACGGCGCCCGACATGGCGCCGGACATGGCGCATGACGTTTCGCCAGACATGTCGCCGGACAAGGCGCTGGCCTGGCACCTGCAGGCCATCGGCGCCGACCAGGTCTGGGCGACCGGCAACACGGGCGCCGGCGTGCTGGTCGGCCACCTGGACAGCGGCGTGGCCTACGACCATCCCGACCTCGCGGCCGGGCTGTGGGACGGCGGCGCCGCCTTCCCGCACCACGGCTGGGACGCGGTCGACGAGGACGACGACCCCTACGACGGCGACTCGACGTGGCACCACGGGACGCACACGGCCGGGCTCATCGTGGGCAACGGCGCCGCCGGCACGACGACCGGTGTCGCGCCCGGCGCGCGCCTGCTCGCGCTGCGCGTGGTGCCCGGGTACCAGGCCGACCTGGTCGAGGGCATGCAGTTCGGGCTCGAGCACGGCGTGCACCTGTTCTCGATGAGCGCGGGCTGGAGCCTGGCGGCCGCCGAGGTCCGCGCGGCCAACCGCTACAACGCCGAGATGCTGCTGGCCATGGACGTGCCCTGGTTCGCGGCCGCCGGCAACGGCAGCGCCACCGGGCACTACGCGGTGCCCACCGACATCGCGAGCCCGGCGGATTGCCCCAGCCCGTGGTACGCGCCGGGTGGCGGTCGCTCGGCCGTCATCACGGTGGGCGGGCTGACAAGCGCCGGCGCGGTGGAATCGACCTCGAGCCATGGACCCACATCCTGGAACATCGCCAACCCGTACGGCTCGGCGAACTACCGCGACTACCCCTACCCGCCGGGACTCATGAAGCCCGACGTGGCGGCTCCCGGCGCCAACGTGACGAGCCTGTCCGGCGACGGCGGCTACGTGGCGTACACGGGCACCAGCATGGCCTGCCCGCAGGCGGCCGGCGCGGCGGCGATCCTGCTGGGCGCCTCGCCGGGCCTGGACCCGGCGCAGCTGGCCGAGGCCTTCGAGACGACGGCCACCGACATCACGGCGGCGCCGGCCACGGCGGGACGCGACGCGTACAGCGGCGCCGGCCGCCTCCACATTCCCTCGGCGCTGGCCGGGGTGCCGCTGGGGACCGTGCTCGAGTTCACGATCCAGAACCCGGGCAACCTCCCGCTGGTCCTGGGCGGGGCCACGCCGGGCGCCGGCTGGATCGCGGTCGACCAGCCGCCGCAGTGGCTGGATCCCGGGCGGACGGCGCGGCTGTCCGTGCGCATCGACCCGGCCGGCCTGCTCGAGGGTGTGCACGACTCCTTCGTGTCCTTCAGCAGCAACGCGCCGGGCTCGCCGCACCTGCTGCCCGTGCAGCTGATCTACGGCGACTACGCGACCGGCGTCGACGACGTGCCGGCCGTGGCGGACGCCCGGCTCGCCGGCTACCCCAACCCGTTCAATCCCCGCACGACGCTGCGCTTCGCGCTGCCGTCGGCGGGACGCGCCGTGCTCGAGGTCCACGACCTGGCGGGACGCCGGGTGCGGCGCCTGCTGGCGGCCGAGCTGCCGGCCGGGGAGCACGAGGTGGCCTGGGACGGGACCGACGACTCCGGTCGCGCCGTGGCCAGCGGCCAGTACGTGGCGCGCCTGCGGGCGGGCGAGACCGGGCCGGTGACGCGGAAGCTGACGCTGGTGAGGTGAGCCGGCTCAGGCGCGTTCGCGGACCGCGGTCGCCACGCGGTGCACCAGCTCCTGCGCGGAGAACGGCTTCTGCAGCAGGTCGGCGACGAACGGCAGCCCGGCGCTGCCGGCCAGGAACTCGGCCGGGTAGCCGGACGTGAGGACCGCCGGCAGGGACGGGTGCAGTTCGCGGGCGCGCCGCACCAGTTCGACGCCGTCGATGCCGGGCATGACGATGTCGGTCAGCAGCAGGTCGATGCGACCCGCCTCGCCCGCCCCCTCGCCGCCGGCCAGGATCGCCAGCGCCTGCTCGCCGCCGGTCGCGACCGTGACGCGATAGCCGGCGCGCTCGAGCATCACGCGCACAAGGCGGCTCGTCGCCGCCTCGTCCTCGACGAGCAGGACGTGCGCCCCGGCCGCCGCCGCGCCTGCCGGCTCGACGGCGGTCGCGCCGCCCTGTGTCTCCTGCGGGGCGACGCGCGGCAGGTAGATCGTGAAGCGCGTCCCCCGTCCCGGCCCGCTGACCACCGCGATCGAGCCGCCGGACTGCCTGACGATGCCGTAGACCGTCGCCAGGCCGAGGCCGGTGCCACGCCCCACGGGCTTGGTGGTGAAGAACGGGTCGAAGATCCGCGGCAGGTCGCCGGCGGAGATGCCCTCGCCGTCGTCCTCGGCCACGAGCGCCACGTAGGGCCCCGGCGGCAGCGCGTCGTGCAGGTCCGGCGTGCGCTCGTCCACGATCGCCGGCTCCACCGCCAGCCGGAAGCGGCCACCCGGTCGCACCGCGTCGCGCGCGTTGGCCGCCAGGTTCAGCGCGACCTGCGCGACCTGGCCGGGGTCCGCGCGCACCCACAGGGGCCGATCCCCCGGCTCGATCTCCGCGGCCACGCCCTCTCCCAGCAGGCGACGCAGCATGTCCGCCATGTCCGCAATCGTCGCCGCCAGGTCGATGGTCTGCGGGCGCAGCACCTGCTTGCGTGAGAACGCCAGGAGCTGGCCGACCAGGTCGGCGGCGCGCCGCCCCGCCTTGAGGATCTCCGCGGCGCTCGACTGCTGGTCCGGCAGGTCGCCCAGGTCGGCCAGCAGCAGCTCGGAGTGGCCGATGATCGCCACCAGCAGGTTGTTGAAGTCGTGCGCGATGCCGCTGGAGAGCCGGCCCAGCGCCTCCATCTTGTGCGCCTGCACCAGCTCGGCCTCGAGACGACGCCGCTCGGTCAGGTCCCGCCACACGACGTGCAGCATCGAGCGGCCGGGCATCGGCACGGCCGTCAGCAGGACCTCGACCGGGAAGACCTCGCCGTCGGCACGCCGGTGGTCCCACTCGAAGCGGTGGCTTCCGTGCTCGAAGGCCAGGGCCATCATCTCGTTGGCCTTCTCGAACGAGCGCCGGCCGTCCGGCTGCAGTTCCGGGGACAGCTCCGAGGGGTGGGTGTGCAGCAGCTCGTCGCGGGTACGGTACCGCAGCATGCGGACGGTGGCATCGTTGCAGGCCACGAACCGGTCGCCCTCGATGATGAGGAAGGCGTCCCCGGTGCGCTCGAAGTACAGGCGGTAGAGTTCCTCGCCCGTGCCCTCGGATATCGTCAAGCGGCCCACCTTCCCGCGGCGAGTGCGAGGGCCCACCGGCCGGGCGTCGCACCCGGGGCCCGGGCCCCGGCGACAGACTAGCCGCGAAATCCCGGCCAGGCAACGGGTATTCCCGCCGGCGAGCCGGCGGGAACTCCGGGCCGGGGGTTGGAGTTAGGCGCCCTTTGCGCTAACGTGGCCGGCGCGGCCCCCGCGGCCGCCGCCGGCATCATCGGCGTCATGCTGGCAACCCGACCCCCTGAGGAGCTTTGGCGATGATCGAAGTCAGCGGTCTGTCCAAGAGCTTCGGGACCATGAGGGCGCTCGACGACGTGTCGTTCCGGCTCGGCCGGGGAGAGATCCTCGGCTTCCTGGGCCCCAACGGCGCGGGCAAGAGCACGACCATGAAGATCATCACGACCTTCCTGGCCCCGGACGGCGGCTCGGTCAAGGTCGACGGGATCGACGTCCTGGAGCGACCCCTGGAAGTGCGGCGGCGCATCGGGTACCTGCCCGAGAACGTGCCCCTGTACCTCGACATGAACGTCCACGAGTACCTGGTCTTCGTCGGCGCGGCGCGCGGCCTCGAGGGCGCCCGGCTGCGCGAGCGGCTGGACTGGTGCGTCGAGGCCTGCGGCCTGCGCCACGAGTACCGCAAGAACATCGGCGAGCTGTCCAAGGGCTACAAGCAGCGCACCGGGCTGGCCCAGGCGCTGATCCACGACCCGGACATCCTGATCCTGGACGAGCCGACCAGCGGCCTGGACCCGCTGCAGATCCTGGGCATCCGCGAGCTCATCAGGAGCCTGGCCGGCAGCAAGACCATCATCTTCTCCACGCACATCCTGCAGGAGGTCAGCCCGGTGACCGAGCGCGTGGTGATCATCAACGAGGGGCGCATCATCGCCGACGGCACGGTGGGCGAGCTGGCCCGCGGGGCGATGGGAAGCAACCGCGTCTACGTGGGCGCCCGCGCCGACGCCGCCGTCGTCGAGCCGGCGCTGCGCTCGCTGCCGGCGGTCGGCGAGCTGCGCCCGCTGCGCGCCGCCGACGGCTGCCGCTTCGAGGCCCGCGGCCCCTTCAGCGAGGACCTGGTCGGCGCCATCGAGCGCCTGGCCCGCACGCAGGGCTGGCAGCTGACCGAGCTGCACGAGGCGCCGTACTCGCTCGAGGACACGTTCATCGCGCTGACGCGACGCGCCCGCGGGCTGCAGGAGGTGGCGTGACATGAGCATCGCCCCGAGCCTGCGCAGCAGCCTGGTGATCTTCCGGCGCGAGTTCGCCGCCTACTTCAACAGCCCGATCGCGTACATCTTCATCATCGCCTTCCTGGTGCTGAACGCCGGGCTGTTCATGACGGGCTTCTTCCTGAACGGCACGGCAGACCTGCGCGCCTTCTTCGGGAACCTGCCCTTCTTCCTGATCTTCTTCATCCCCGCCGTCAGCATGCGCCTGTGGGCCGAGGACAAGCGCCTGGGCACCTTCGAGCTGCTGATGACACTCCCCATGCGCACGGCCGACGTCATGCTTGGCAAGTACCTGGCGGCGCTGGCCTTCTACCTGGTGGCGCTGGCCGGCACGCTCACGCTGCCGGTCATGGTCGGCGCGCTGGGCAACCCCGACAACGGGGCGATGTTCAGCGGCTACCTGGGCGCCGTGCTCCTGGGCGCCCTCTACCTGGGTGTCGGGACGTTCACGAGCGGACTCATGCGCGACCAGATCTCGGCCGTGATCCTCGGCATCATGGCCTGCTTCCTCCTGTTCGTGCTCGGCATCCCCGCGGTGGCCGCGACCATCGACGGCTGGGTGCCCGGGCTGGGCTCGCTGCTGCAGAACTACCTGGGCCTGTCGGGCCACTACGAGATGATGCTGCGCGGGGTGGTCGCCGCAGCCGACCTGGCCTACTTCCTGGGCCTGACCGTGGTGTTCCTGGTCCTCAACGCGCTGTGGCTGGAAGGGAGGAAGTACTGATGAACAGCAAGCCGATGAACAACAAGCGACGCAACTTCCGCCTGACGTTCGCCGTGGCTGCCGCGCTGCTGGCTGTGATCGCGTTCTTCCTCGTCTCGGTGCTGGGCAACCTGCCGGGCGCCCGGCTGGACCTGACGAGCGACCGGCTGTTCACGATGTCGCCGGCGGCCGCGGAGGTGTTGCAGGGCCTGAAGGTCCCCGTGCAGGTGAAGCTCTACATCACGCCGCCCGACAAGATGCCCACGCAGTACCGGACCCTCGAGCGCGACCTGACCGAGCGCCTGCGCAACTTCGAGCAGGTGGCGGGCGGCATGCTCGAGTTCTCGGTCCACAACCCCCAGAACGACGAGGAGATGCAGAAATCCCTCGCCGCCAAGGGCGTCCGGCCGTTCCAGGTGCAGTCCATCGAGAAGGACGAGATGGGCATCAAGCTCATCTGGAGCGCCATGACCATCGCCTACAAGGACCAGCCCGAGGAGGTGCTGCCGCAGCTGCTGCCGCAGAGCCTGGCCTCGCTCGAGCAGGACGTGATCGGACCGGTCTACCGGCTGACGCGGGAGAAGGCGCCGAAGGTCGCCGTGTTCGGCCCCAAGAAGGAGGTCGACCGGCAACTGGCGATGATGTACCTGCAGCAGGGCATGCAGCCGCCGCCGCCCCAGGAGCAGTATTCGCGGCTGCGCGAGGTGCTGCAGCAGGAGCACTACGAGGTGGTGCCGGTCGAGCTGACGGAGATGTCGCCGGTGCCGGCCGACGCCGACCTGCTCGTGGTCATGGCGGCCGCGCCGCTGCAGGAACGGCAGGCCTGGGAGGTCAACCGCGCCCTGAGCTCGGGCATCCCGGTGGTGCTGGCGCTGCAGTCGCACGAGTACGGCTACGCCCCCGCCCCGGGCGGCGGCTGGTCCGTGCACGGCCAGGACGTCGCCACGGGCCTCGAGCCGATGCTGGCCGGGTTCGGGCTGGCCGTCAGCGAGGACCACTTCATGGACTCGGCGATGGAGGTCATCGAGCTGCCGCGCGAGGTCAACCTCGGCGGCCTTCGCGTGCAGACGCGCGAGCCGGTGCGGGCTCCGATCCAGATCCGCGTCGGCGAGTCGCAGATGAACGCGGCGCATCCCATGGTCAACCGCATCGGCGCCCTGTTCTACCTGTGGGGCACGCCGGTGGACATCGACGCCGCGAAGCTGTCGGCCGCCGGCCTGACCAGCACCACGCTCATGAGCAGCAGCGCCGACTGCTGGCGGCTGCCCTGGAGCGAGGGCCCGGTCACGGGCGAGATGATCGACCCGTCCGGCCGCACCATGGCCGGCCCGCAGCCGCTGGCGGTCCTGGTCGAGGGGACGTTCCCCGACACCTGGGCCGGACGGCCCGTACCCGCCGGCCCCGAGGGGCAGGCCGCCCCCGCGGCCCCGGTGACGCCGCGGCCCGGCCGCCTGCTGGTGGTCGGCTGCGCGAAGATGTTCGACGACACGCTCATCGGCGCCATGCAGAACGGCCTGCTGCTGATGAACGCCGTCGACTACCTGGCCGGCTCGCAGGCGCTGCTCAGCATCCGCGCCAAGTCGCTCACCGACCGCTTCATCAAGCCGGTCGACGCGCGAACTAAGGTGTTCTGGCGGCTGTTCACGGTGCTGCTGGTGCCGGCGGCGATCGCGGCCTACGGCATCTTCCGCGCCGGGCTGCGCCGCAAGGAGGCGGCCCGCTACCGCGAGAGCCTGCGCCGGCCGGCGGCCGACGCGGGCCGGGGAGGTTGAGCCATGACCTCGAAGCGGAACCTGGCGATCCTGGCCGCGGTGCTGGTCGTGCTGGTCGGCATCAGCGTGGCGCAGAAGCTCGGGCACCGGCGCACCACCTCGCGCGCGGCGACGGCCGTGCTGGTCGAGGGCGCCTACACCGCCGACGCGGTCGGGCGCATCGAGCTCGGGCGCGGCGCCGAACAGCGGGCCGTGGTGCTGGCCGCCGCTCCCGACGGCTGGCGGGTCGAGACCTCGTGGAACGCGCGCGCCAGCCGGGAGCGGATCGACGCGCTGCTGTCGACGCTGAGCGACCTGACGGGCGAGTACCGCTCGGGCAGCCGCGAGGTGCTGGCCGACTACGGGCTGGACGACGCGGGCGCGGTGACCATCCGGGTCTTCGGGCGCGACGGCCAGCCTCTGTTCGGCCTGGACGTCGGCGGGCGCCCCGGCGGCGGCGCCGGCAACTTCGTCCGGCGTCCCGGCGACGACGAAGTGTACCTGGCCGCGGCGGGCGTCCTGGCCCAGCTGGGGATCTACGGCGAGCCGTCGCTGCCCGCGGGCCGGCACTTCCTGGACCTGCAGGCGGTGCGCGAGGAACGCGAGGCGGTCGACGCCATCCGGCTGCGCGATGCCGCCGGCGCGCGCGAGTACCGGAAGGTCTTCGAATCGCCCGCCGGCGCCGACTCGGCGCAGGCCGCGGCGGCGCGCAAGACCTGGGAATGGCAGGCGGCCCCGGGCACCCGCGGCCCCGCGCCGGCCAAGTCCAAGCTCGACGCTGTGCTCGGCAGCCTGGTCAGCATCCGCGCCTCCGACCTGGGCGACCCGGCGCTGCCGGCGGCGACCTACGGGCTGGACACGCCGTCCCGCGAGGCCGCGCTGGTCCTGTCCGACGGCCGCGAGGTCGTGCTCGAGTTCGGGGCCGACCGTCCCGCCGAGGGCGACAAGCCCGGCGGCACGTGGCTGCGCGTGCGGGGCGACCCGACCGTGTGGGTGGCGACCGAGTACTCGGTCCGCAACATCTTCAAGGCGCCCGACGAGCTGAAGGCGGACTGAGCGGCCGGCCGTCGTGAATGCGGAGGGACCGCGGAGGCGGTCCCTCCGGTTTTTCGCCTTCGAACCGGCGCAGCCGGTCGTTGGAAAATCCGGCCCGCCGCCCTATCATTGGGCCGGCGTTCACGCGCGGGCGTGCCGCGCGGCCAGGTCCAGGCCAGGAGGGGTTGACGTGGGCGGTCTGCTGCTCAAGAACGGTACCGTGCTGGACTACTACCCGGTCGACCTGGCGGGGGCGCCCCGGCCCCTGGTCGAGGCGGTGGACCTGCGCTGCGAGGGCGAGCGCGTGGTCGCGCGCGGCCCGGGACTGACGCCCTCCCCCGGCGACGACGTGATCGACCTGCAGGGTCGCACCGTGATGCCCGGCAACGTCAATGCCCACGCCCATCTCTACGCCTCGCTGGCGGCGGGCATGCCGGCGCCGGCCGTGCCCCTGACGACGTTCACCGACATCCTCACCGAGATCTGGTGGCCGCTGGATCGCGCGCTGGACGCCGAGGCCGTGTACCTCAGCGCGCTGGCCGGCGCCTGGGGCGCCGTGCGCTGCGGCACGACGCTGGTCTTCGACCACCACGCCAGCCTCGCGAGCGTCGGCGGCTCGCTGGATCGCATCGAGCAGGGCCTGTCCGAGGTCGGACTGCGCGGCTGCCTCTGCTACGAGGTGACCGACCGCGGCGGCAAGGGCCAGCGTGACATCACGCTCGAGGAGAACGAGCGCTACCTGCAGAAGCTGCGTGACAAGCCGGCCGCCGGCGTTCCCCGCTTCCGCGGCCTGGTGGGCGCCCACGCCTCGTTCACGCTGGAGGACCGCACCCTCCAGCTGCTGGAGGGCATCTGCAGCCGTCAGGGCGCCGGCCTGCATATCCACCTGGCCGAGGGCACCACCGATCGCGAGGTCAGCCGCGACCGCGGCTGGCGCGACCCGCTGCAGCGCCTGGTCGACAACGGCCTGGTGCGGGCCGGCAGCATCTTCGCGCACGGCGTCGACCTCTCGCCGCTGGACATGCAGGTGCTCGAGGAAGCCGGCGCCTGGCTCATCCATTGCGGGCGCTCGAACATGAACAACGGCGTCGGGCGCGCGCCCGTCGACCGCTTCCCCACGCGCAGCGGCATCGGCACCGACGGGCTGGACGACAACATGTGGGGCGAGCTGCGGACCACCTTCTTCCGCGGCAACGAGGGCGGGCGCGGCCCGCTGGGCCACGCCGGCGCGGCGCGGCTGTGGCTGGGCAACTACCGCCTGGCCCGCGAGGTCTTCGGCGAGCCCTTCGGCAGCCTGGCCGCCGGCGCCCCCGCCGACTTCATCATCCTGAACAACTTCCAGAAGACGCCCTTGACCACGGACACCTGGCTGAGCCACCTGCTGTTCGACTTCCACCCCTGGGACATCGACGCCGTCTACGTGGGCGGTGCGCGCGTGTACGCCACGGGGATGAAGCCGCCGGTGGAGGCGCAGCGGCTGCAGCAGACGGCCGCGCGCCTGTGGCGCGCCATGGGCTGGCAATCCTGAGCAGGAGACACGCATGAGCGGCCGGGACGGGACGGATACGGGCGCGCGCATCGCCGCGCGCGCGAGGGAACTCGAGACGCCGATGATCGCCTTCCTGCGCGACATCGTCGCCGCGCGCGGGCTCTCGGGCCAGGAGGAGGCCTGCGTCCGCCGCGTCGCCCGCGAGATGGAGCAGGTCGGCTTCGACGAGGTGCAGATCGACCCCCTGGGCAACGTGCTCGGGCGCATCGGCAGCGGGCCGCGCGTGTTCGCGTTCGACGCCCACCTCGACACCGTGGACGTCGGCGACCCCACGCAGTGGGACTGCGACCCGTTCACCGGCAAGGTCGAGGACGGCAAGGTCTACGGGCGCGGCGCCGTCGACCAGAAGGCCGGCATGGCCGGCATGGTCTACGCCGGGAAGATCATGAAGGAACTGGGCCTGCTCGAGGGCTGCCAGGTCTGGATGACCGGCACGGTGATGGAGGAGGATTGCGACGGGCTCTGCTGGCACTACATCCTGAACGAGAAGCGCCTGGCCCCCGAGCTGGTGGTCTCGACCGAGCCGACGAACCTGCGCATCAACCGCGGCCAGCGCGGGCGCATGGAGATCCGCGTGCGCGTCAAGGGCCGCAGCTGCCACGGCAGCATGCCGCACCTCGGCGACAACGCGATCTACAAGATCGCCCCGGCGATCACCGCCATCGAGAAGCTGAACGGACGGCTGAAGGACGACGCGTTCCTGGGCAAGGGCACCTGCACCATCAGCTGGATCGGCTGCAAGACCCCCAGCCTGTGCGCGGTGCCGGCCGAGGCCGAGTTCCACATCGACCGGCGCCTGACCGTCGGCGAGACGCGCGAGTCGGCGCTGCGCGAGGTCGAGGACGCGATGAAGGCCGCCGGCGTCGAGGCCGAGGTCTTCACGCTCACCTACCGCGAGAAGGCCTGGACCGGGCTCGAGTACCCGATGGACAAGTACTACCCGACCTGGGTCCTGGACGAGTCGCACCCGGCATTGCGGGCCGCCCAGCGGGCGTTCAGCGCGACAGCCGGCCGGCCGGCCGAGATCGCGCGCTGGAACTTCAGCACCAACGGCGTCGCGATCATGGGCCTGCACGGGGTCTCCTGCCTGGGATTCGGCCCCGGGCGCGAGGAAATGGCCCACATGGCCAACGAGTACGTGCCGATCGCCGACGTCGTGGCGGCCTGTGCCTTCTACGCGGCGCTCCCCGGGGAGCTCCTGGCGGGCTGAATCCGGGGCCTGGCGGCACCGGCGGGGCGCCAGGCCGCGATGCGGGCGCTGGCCGGAAGACGCAGATCGCGGTTTGACAGGAACGCCTCTCATTTGATATAATCGCAGGGATGCGGCGGTGCGCCTCGCGGGGTGCACGGCCCGAATCGCCCACCCGGGAAGCCGCGAGGAGACCCATGAAGCCCATGCTCACGAAGTGCCTGCCCGCCCTGGCCGCCGCCGCGGCGCTGGGACTGGCCGGAGCCGCCGCCGCGCAGACCACCGACCTGCTCATCAGCGAGTACGTCGAGGGCTCCGCCAACAACAAGGCCATCGAGATCTTCAACGGCACCGAGGACTCCGTCGAACTCGGGACCTATGCGATCGTGCGCTACTCGAACGGCACCGCGACGGGCTTCCCGATCGCGCTCCAGCCGGTGACCCTCGCGCCCGGGGACGTCTATATCGTCACCCACAACCTGGCAGCCGCCGGGCTTCTGGCCGTGGCGGACCAGGTTGACGCGAACCTGAACTTCAACGGCAACGACGCGCTGGTGCTCGCCCGCTCAGGCGTCCCGGTCGACAGCATCGGCCGCGTCGGCGAGGACCCGGTCACCGCCTGGTCCTGCGGCGCCGGCAGCACGGTCAACCACACCATGCGCCGCATCAGCTCGATCTGCACCGGCGATGCCAATCCCGACGATGTCTACGATCCCTGCGTGGGCTGGATCTTCTTCGCCACCGACACTTTCAGCGGCCTTGGCGCCCACGTGGCCGACTGCGGCACCGTGGCCGACGAGCCGGCCTCCTGGGGTGCGGTGAAGGCCTCCTACCGGTAGGCGTGCCCGCGACCCGGACCTTCATTGCCGAACGTCTTGCCGCCCGCCCCGGACAGGGGCGGGCGGTTTCATCCTCGCCCGGGTTGCGGCGGCAGGCCGCCTTCGCATTTGCGCCGCGACTTGCTTCGCATTTGCGCCGCGACTTGCCGGCGTTGTATGTTCGCCGATCGGCAGGCAACCCGCGCGCCCGCACCGCCGGGCGCCCGGACGGAAGACCAAGGAGACACCATGAGCAAGCCCCTGCAGGGACGCCACTTCATCGACACGCAGGAATGGACCCGCGACGAGCTGGAGCTGGTCATCGAGACCAGCTTCGACCTCAAGCGCAAGTTCTACCGCGACGAGCCCCATGCGCTGCTGCGCGACCGCACGCTGTTCATGCTGTTCTGGGAGCAGAGCACGCGCACGCGCAACTCGTTCGAGGCGGGCATGACGCAGCTGGGCGGCCACGCCCACGACCTGAGCCCGGAGAAGCTGCAGGTCAGCCACGGCGAGACCGCCGAGGACACCGCGCGCGTGCTCAGCCGGATGGGCCACGGCATCGCCATCCGCAACTGCGACTGGGGCAAGGGCAACGCCTTCATCCGCAGCGTGGCGAAGCTCAGCCGGGTTCCCGTGCTCAACATGCAGTGCGACATCTACCATCCCTGCCAGGCGCTGGCCGACCTGATGACGATCCGCGAGAAGTTCCCCGACGGGCTGCGCGGCCGCAAGATCGCCGTCAGCTGGACCTACGCGCCGTCGTACGTGCGCCCCATCTCGGTGCCGCAGTCGACCATCCTGATGATGTCGCGCTTCGGGCTGGACGTCACGCTGGCGCACCCGAAGGAGTTCAAGCTGATGCCGGGGATCATGGCGCAGGCCGAGGCCAATGCGAAGGCGTGCGGCACGAAGTTCGAGGTCGTCGACGACATGGACGCCGCCTTCGAGGGCGCGCACATCGTCTACCCGAAGAGCTGGGGCTGCCTGGTCACCGAGCCGGATCGCCAGGCCGCGGTGCAGCACATCAACAAGTACCCCGGCTGGATCGCCAACGAGAAGCGCATGGAGCTCGCCGCCAAGGACAGCATCTACATGCACCCGCTGCCGGCGAGCCGCGGCCAGGAAGTGACCGACGGCGTCATCGACGGGCCGCACTCGGTGGTCTGGGACGAGGCCGAGAACCGCCTGCACACGGCCAAGGCCCTCATGGCCCTGACGATGTAG
>JAYRFB010000256.1:0-1787 GCA_041908585.1 Candidatus Krumholzibacteriia bacterium | reverse complement strand
GCAGGAAGTAGGCGCCGACCGGGCCGTAGCCGTCCTTGAACCGCGCCAGCACGATGCGGTTCTCCATCTGCGTCATCTTGGCGCCGGCGTTGATCAGCAGGCCGTAGGCGGACCCGGAGGACCAGGGCGCGTACCAGGTGCGGCCGGAACCCTCGCCCACGGAGCGCGGCTTGAAGATGTTGGAGGCGCCGCCCGCCCCGCAGATCACGGCCTTGGCCTTGAAGACGTGGTAGTTGCCCGTGCGGACGTTGAAGCCGACGGCACCGGCGACCCGGTTCTCCCGGCTCTCGTCCATCAGCAGGTGGGTGACGCAGATGCGGTTGAAGACCTTGTCGGCCGACTTCTTGGCGGCCTCGGCCACGATGGGCTTGTAGGACTCGCCGTGGATCATGATCTGCCAGCGCCCCTCGCGCAGGTAGCGCCCGGTCTTCGGGTCCTTCATGATCGGCAGGCCCCACTCCTCGAACTGGTGCACCGCGGAGTCGACGTGGCGGGCCATGTCGAACAGCAGGTCCTCCCGCACCATGCCCATCAGGTCGATGCGGGCGTAGCGGACGTGGTCCTCGGGGTTGTTCTCGCCCCAGCGCGTGCCCATGTAGCAGTTGATCGCGTACAGGCCCTGGGCGACCGCGCCGGAGCGGTCGATGTTGGCCTTCTCGGCGATGACGATCTTCTTGTCCTGCCCCCAGAATCTCGCCTCCCAGGCGGCGCCCGTGCCGCCGAGCCCCGCGCCGACGACAAGGATGTCGATGCCGTCTTCGATGATCGTTTCGTAGGCCATGATTAGTAGGACACGCCTTTCCTCAACGTGAGGCCCGCGTCCTTGAGCGAACGCAGGCCGCCTTCATCCAGCCGGATGTACTTCGGTTCGTTGTAAAGCAGCTCGCCCGCGCGCATTTCCTTGCTGGGGCCGGGAACTTCCGCGAGCTTGGGGATCGCCTGCCCCCAGGGCTTCGTGGTGATCGGCGACAGGAAGTTCTTCTCGGTGCCGTTGCGGAACTTGATGCGCCACGCGATCGTGCCCTTCTGCTCGTCGCGGTGGACCCGGACGCTGTGGCCCAGCGGGGCGAAGTCGGCGTAGCCGCGCACGTCGATCGCGTGCTGCGGGCAGGCCTTCACGCAGGAGTAGCACTCCCAGCACATGTTCGGCTCGATGTTGTAGGCGCGCCGGTAGGTCTTGTCGATGTGCATGATGTCCGAGGGACAGATGTCGACGCAGTGTCCGCATCCGTCGCACCTCGTCATGTACACGAAGGTAGGCATAGGCTGGCTCCGTAGGTTTCGTTCCGCCGGGATCCGGGCGGGTGGTTTCTAGTAGTGGCGCGGCGCTTCGCGCTTGATGCCGAGCCCCATGTCCATCGGGGCGTCCTTCAGCAGTTCCATCGAGTGCCGCTCCCGCTGCGCGGGGTCGTCGCGGGTCTGCGTCGGCAGGTTCATGTTCGTGCCGTTGGCCTCGGCGACCCGCTTCTCGAAGGCCGCCGCGGGCTTGAAGAACATGTGCGCGAACTTGGACCAGTACACCCCGCCGAACAGCACCGCGGTGGCCGCGAGGTACAGGCCGAAGACGACGCCGGAGGCCGCGCTCCCGCTCGCCTGCAGCCCGGCCCAGACGAGGCCGAGCGTCACGCTGGCGAGGAGCGAGAGGATGAAGAGGTCGGCGCGCATCACGCGAAGCGGCGTGCCGCCTTCGGCCGCGACGTCGACGCGGATGAAGAACCAGAACCAGTAGCCCCCGGCCAGCGCCATCGCGCCGCCGATCCACCAGAGCTGCGCCACCAGGGCCGGCG
>JAYRFB010000255.1:0-11060 GCA_041908585.1 Candidatus Krumholzibacteriia bacterium | reverse complement strand
CCGCCTTGGTCAGGACCACGGCGAAGGGCAGGCCGGCGAGGTGGCCGCCGTAGCGCGACAGCTCGCCGCGCAGCATGTCCAGGCTTGCCCGCGGTGGTGCCACGGCCGGGTCGACCAGCATCAGCAGCGCCCGCGTGCGCTCGACGTGGCGCAGGAACTCGTGACCCAGCCCGCGGCCCTCGCTGGCGCCCTCGATCAGCCCGGGGATGTCCGCCAGCGTGCAGCTGGCGTAGTCGCCCAGGTCGACGATGCCCAGGTTCGGTACCAGCGTCGTGAACGGGTAGTCGGCCACCTTGGGCCGCGCGGCGGTCACCACCGACAGGAGCGTGCTCTTGCCGGCGTTGGGCTCGCCCACCAGCCCGATGTCCGCAATCAGCTTCAACTCGAAGCGAATCGTGCGCTCGACGCCCGGCCGGCCGCTGGTGGCCTTCATCGGCGTCTGGTTGCGCGCCGTGCGGAATTCCCAGTTGCCCTTGCCTCCCTTGCCGCCCTCGGCCAGCAAGAGACGGTCCCCGGCCTCGACCAGGTCGCCGACCAGCTCGCCGGTCTCCTCGTCGTATACGGCCGTGCCGCAGGGAACCTTGATGGTGATGTCGTCGCCGTCGCGCCCGGTGCGGTTGTTGCCGCCGCCCTTGTCGCCGTCCTGCGCCTCGTAGCGGCGGCGGTAGCGGAAGTCCAGCAGCGTGCCGAGCTGCGCGTCGGCGACCAGCCAGACCGAGCCGCCGCGGCCGCCGTTGCCGCCGTCCGGCCCGCCGCGCGGCACGTACTTCTCGCGGCGCGTGGAGACGCAGCCGTCCCCGCCCTTGCCCGAGGCGATGGAGATCGTGGCGGTATCCAGGAACACGCGGGACTCCCTGTTCGCGGCGTCAACCGCGGGTTGCGGCCGGGTGGCCGCCTGTCGCTCAGTATTCGCTGACTTTCGCTGTCTTTCGCAGTCCCCCGCTGCGGTTGGCCGGCTGCCGACGGTTGTCGAGGAATGCCGCCGATCGCGCCGCGCGCCGCCGTCAGGCCCCGCGGCCCGCCAGCGCCTGCGCCACCGGCGGCGGCACCAGGCGCTCCAGGGAGCCCCCGTGGCGCATCACGTCGCGCACCAGCGTGCTGGAGATGGCCGCCAGGTGCGGCCGGGCCAGCAGGTAGACGTACTCGACATCGGCGGCCAGCAGCGCGTTCACGCCGGCCATCGTCCATTCGTGCTCGTAGTCGCCCGGCGTGCGGATGCCGCGCACGACGGCCGTGGCGCCGCGCCGGCGGACCTCGTCGACGAGCAGGCCCTCGAACGGCTCGACCGTCACGTGCGGCAGTTGCGCCACGGACGCGCGGAACAGCTCGACGCGCTCGTCCAGTCCCAGCAGGCCGGCCTTGCCGCTGGCAGCCACGACAACGGTGACGCGGTCGAAGAGGCGGCTGGCGCGCTCGACCAGGTCGAGGTGCCCGAGGGTGACCGGGTCGAACGAACCCGGGTAAAGCACATGGCGATGCATGGTCGTCCTTCCCTTCCCGCCGGCTGCCGGGTCCGGCACGCGGTCGAACGCGGCCAGTCTTGCGGACGGTCAGTCGCCGGCCGGCGCCAGCCAGAGGACCAGCGAGGCCTGCCCGTAGCGGCGGCGCTGCCAGCCCTCGGCGTCCGGCATCCCCACCTCCGCCGCCGAACCGTGCTCGACGACCAGGGCGCGGCAACCCGGCCACGGGGCGCCCGCGCGCAGCGCCGTCAAGATACTCGCCGCGACCGAAGCGCGGTAGGGCGGGTCGCTCACGAGCAGCCAGGGGGTGCCCGCGCCCGGGCGCCAGCGCTCCAGCCAGCGCGCGGCATCGGCCTGTTCCAGCGTGAAGGAGGACGGTTCGGCGCCGCAACGCGCCAGGTTCGCCCTGGCCAGCGCCAGGGCCTCCGGCGCCTCGTCGACCAAGACGGCCCGGGCGGCGCCGCGGCTGAGCGCCTCGATCCCCAGTGCCCCCGAGCCGCAGCACAGGTCCACGAAGACGGCGCCCTCCACCCGCGGCCCGAGGATGCTGAAAAGCGCCTCCTTGACGCGGTCGGCGGTCGGCCGGATCGCGTCCCCTGCCGGCGGCAGCAGCTTGCGCCCGCGCCAGCGCCCCGCCACGACCCTCATCGCCGCTGCCCGGCCGGCCGCCTGGACCAGACCAGGCTGCGCAGCATCGCCGTCCGGGCCAGCAGCCCCGGGTCGGCGGCCGTGGCCGCCAACCGGAAGTCGGCCGCCGCGGCATAGAGCCGGCGCCGGCGCCGGTACAATTCCGCCAGCCCGGACCAGCCCAGGGCGCCGACCAGCGGTCGCTCGCCGGGCGGGCCGGACTCGAGGCGCGCGCGACGGGTTACCCACGGCGCGTCCAGCCAGATCACGACCCCGCGCTCGCGCAGCAGCGCGACGGCCGCCGCCGTTTCCACGATTCCGCCGCCGGTGTCGACGACCAGGTTGCGCGCGGGGTCGAGCGCCGCGAGCGATGCCAGTTCGCGCGCCCGGAACGCGGGCTCGCCCTCCTCGGCGAAGATCGCCGCCACCGGGCGCCCGGCGGCGGTGGACACGTGCGCATCGAGGTGCACGACGGGCCGCTTCGTCACCGCCTGCAGGGCGTCGGCGACGGTGGTCTTGCCGCTGGCCATGAAGCCGATCAGGGAGGTCCACATGGCGGACAACCTACACCACCGACCCGCCCGCGCCAGCATCAAATCCGCGCCGACGGGCCCGGCGGCCGCGCGCAGAAGAACGGACGCCCCCCGGCACGGGGCCGGGGGGCGTCGGGTTCCGGACCGGCAGGGCCGGCCGGTGAGCGGTCTAGAAGCGGCTGATCTTCTCGGACGGCGTGTACTCCACGTCGGCGTCCGGGGTGATCACGGCGCGCTGCATGTAGGCGTCGTCGACGATGCGCGGGGTCACGAAGATGACCAGTTCGCGGTCGACCTTCGTGTCCGAGCTGTGGCGGAACAGGCTGCCGAGGACCGGCAGCGACTTGAGCACGGGCACGCCCGTCTCCAGCCGGCTGTCGATCTTGCGGATCAGGCCGGCGATGATCGCCGTGGCGCCGTTCTCCACCAGCACGCGGGTGTCCGACTCGCTGGTGTTGATGATGACGCCGCCCTGCACCGTGGCCTGGCTGGAGAGGTCGCTGACCTCGTTGTGGATGTCCAGCGTGATCGTCTTCTCGCTGTTGATGTGCGGGGTCACGCGCAGCTGGATACCGATGGTCGTCAGCTGCGTGATCGCGTTGCCGGCCTGGTCCGCCACGATCAGCGGGATCTTCTGGCCGACGAGGATCTTGGCCTCGCGGTTGTCCGTCGTCGTGATCACCGGGTTGCTGATCAGCTGGGCGCGGTTCTCGTTCTCCAGCGCCTGCACCTTGAGCATCAGCTCGCCCCAGTCCTGGACGGTGCCCACCCGCAGGTCGCCGGCGGCGTTCTGCACGGCGTTGTCCACCGTCGCGTTGCCGACCAGGTTGTTGCCCGGGCTGAGGAAGTTGTTGAGCGACCAGTTGACGCCCAGCTCGCGCGTCGCGCGCGAGTCCATGTCCACCAGGCGCGCGTTGATCTCGACCTGCGGCGTGCGCGTGTCGAGCTGCGCGGCCATGTTCGTGATCAGGTTCACGCGGGCCTGCACGTCGTTGACCAGGAGGCTGTTGGTGCGCACGTCGACGTCGATGTTGCCGCGCTCGGTCAGCATCTTCTCGAGGGCGTCCTTGACCTCGGTGGCGTTGGCGTACTTCAGCGTCACCATGCCCAGGTGCAGGATCTCGAGGTCCTCCACCTGCTTGCGGGCCCGCTGCCCCTCCAGGTTCTCCTGGCGCAGGGCCTCGGCGGTGTCGATGCGGTAGATGCCGCCCTCCTCCATGTAGTCGAAGGAGTGGGCGCGCAGGATGACCTGCAGCGCCTCGAGCCAGGGCACGTCCTCGAGCTTGACCGTGACCTTGCCCACGACCTTGGGCGAAGCGACGATGTTGGTGCCCGAGTATCCCGCCAGGGAGCGCAGCACGGTGCCGATCTCGGCGTCCTGGACGTCGAGCGAGATGAGCCGGGTCTTGTAGCCCTCATCCGGGGCCTGGGCGGCGGCGGCCGGGGCCAGCGCGGCACCCGTGCCCGCCAGCAGGCACAGGCTCAGGACCGCGCAGCGAGCATTGCGAAGCCAGCGGAACATCTCTTACTCCTCCAGGTTATCCAGCTTGAGGACCACGTTGCTGCTGATCCCGTACAACGTGACCTGCGCCGTGAGCGAACTCTTGCGGATGCTGACGACGCGGCCATTGCGGACCTGGTCGCCCACGCGCAGGATGTAACCGAACCCTTCCCCGTCCTCGACCAGCGCGAAGCGGTCGTCCTGGCCCCACATCACGCCCACCAGGCTTGCGCTGTTGAGGTCCACCAGCTCGGCAGCCCCGGTCGGCTCGTACTTGCCGCTGACCAGCGTGGCGAACGGGTCGCCCTTGCCGTACGACTGGTAGAAGTACTCGTTGGCCCGGATCGCGTTGATCCGGTCCGCGGAGATCTGCGAAGGCGACTGCGAGGCGTCGGCCGGCAGGTCGGCTGCGGCTCCGCCCGCGCTCGCCGCGTCGACGGCGGGCGCCGCATCGGTCGACGGGACCCGGACGCCGGCCGGGGCCGCGTCACCGGCGGCGGCAACGGCTGCCGTCGGCTCCGCCTGCGTGGCCGCGGCCACCTCGCCCGGGGCCTGCTTCGTCTCGTCCGCCGCGAGCGCCGGCAGCGCCAGCGCCAGCACGACCGGCGCCACCAGCGCCGCCCTGGCGTTCCTGAGCGTCTTCATCAGCGCCCTCCCTTGGTGTCGGTGTCCTTGGCCGCCTGCGCGATCTCCTTGGCCTTGCCGCCGGTGACCGAGCTGACGGCGGTGCCGGCCGGGGTGGCCTTCGCGGACTTGGCGTTCTGCGCGGTCTTGGCGGCCTTCGCGTCGGCCGCGCCGGCCTTGGCCTGCAGCGCGCGCGTGCCGCCGGCATCGACCGCCTCCGCCGGGCCGGTATTGGCCGGTCCCTGCGTGTAGGCGGTCAGCAGCATGTCGGTGCGCACGGTGAAGGGCTGGTCCTTCTGGTTGTCCGAGCCCTGCATCTTGAGGCCGCCGACGTTCACGATCCGGTTGAGGTTCGCCAGCCGGCTCAGGAACACGCCGGTCTGGTGGTAACCGCCGTTGATGCGGACCTCGACCGGGTTGTCGGAGTAGAAGCCCTGGTTGACCATCGGCTTCGGCCGGAAGATCTCGAACTCCACGCCGGACTGCTGGCCGGCCGCGGTGACCTTGCGCAGCAGGTCGGGCATCTCGTTCTCGTCCGGCAGCAGGGTCGCGGCGACCTTCCACTGCTCGTGCAGGATGGCGTACTCCTGCTCGACGCGCTCGAGGTTCCGGACCAGCAGGCGCGCCCGCTCCAGCTCCTGCGACAGCTTCTGGTGCCGGTCGTCGAGCTGGGCGATGGTCGACTTGCGCGAGGCGTAGGTGAACGGGTAGCTCGTCGACAGGAAGTACATCGGCACGACCGTCACGACCACCAGCACCGTCAGCGCCCAGCGGATGAATACGGGGTTCTTGACGTCGATCTTCATGGTGGTCCTTCCTACCCTTCGAACGGCGCCGGCGCGGCGTTGCGCACGGCCTTGGCCTGGGCCTTGAACTTGACGACCCGCACCTTGTCGATCTCGCCCTTCTCGGCCACGAGCAGGTTCACCGTGGCGAAGTACGGGCTCTCGGTGACGTTCTGCAGGAAGTCGCTGACCAGGAAGTTGGAGAAGGTCACGCCCTCCACCGCGTACTCGTCGGCGCCCACGTCCTCGAACTTCGTCAGCCACACGTGCTCGGGCAGGCTGCGGTTCAGCTCGTCCAGCAGGTGGACGCGGAAGTAGCGGTCCGCGTCCAGGCGCGTGATGACGTCCAGGCGGTCGTTGAGGTCCTTCCGCTGCTGGTTCAGGCGCTGGATCTTCGCGATCTCCGGCGCCAGCTGGCGGGTCTCGGCCTCCTCGGCCGCGATCACCGTCTCCAGAGCGGAGATCTGCTGGGACTGGTAGTAGAACGCCCCGCCCACGCCGCCGGCCGCCACCAGCAGCAGGGCCAGCGGGGCCAGCGCGCCCAGCTGCGGCAGCGCGAGCCGCGCCTTTGCAGGCTGTTCGTCGCGGGGCAGCAGGTTGATCCTGATCATGCCTCCACCGCCTCTCTCAGGGCCAGGCCGACGCAGACCGTCAGCAGCGGGCTGAGGTCGGCGGGTTCCGTCTCGCCGAACAGGTCGGGCGCGTAGTCCAGGTTCGCCAGCGGGTCCGCGATCTCGGCCGGGACGCCGTAGCTCTCGGCCAGGAACTCCTTGAGCCCGGGCAGGTGGGCACCGCCGCCGCTCAGGACGATGCGGTCGATCCCGTCGGCCTCGCCGGCCGTCTTCAGGAACGAGAGGCTGGGCTCGAGGCCCTGGTAGATGTCGCCGCCGACCGAGTGCACGATGTCGTTGATGAGCTGGATGTCGGCTTCCTCGGTGTGGCCGCGCGAGACGCGCGCGGCGGTCTCCCAGGTCAGCCCCAGCTGCTTCTGGAATTCCTCGATGAAGTGCGAGGTGCCGATCGACAGGTCGCGCGTGAAGTACGGCACGCCGTCGCGGACGATGTGCACGTTGGTCACGCCGCCGCCGACGTCCAGCAGGGCCACGAACTCGCCGGCGCCCGCGGGCGCGGCCGGCGCCGCCTCGGGCTGCTCGTCGTCGAACGCCGCGAGACCCTCGACCGAGTCGGCGTCGCGCGGGGCGGGCGCCTGGGCCACGGTCGCGGGCCGCAGCTTCTCCCACGAGTTCTGGTTCGCGAACGAGGCGACGTCGATCACCATCGGCGTGAAGCCGGCGTCGCGGATCAGCTCGGCGTGGGTCTGGATCATGTCCTTCTTGGCCGCCACCAGCAGCAGCTCCATCTGGCCGGCGCCGATGTCGGGCTGCAGGATCTGGAAGTCGAGCGTGATGTCGTCGATGTCGAACGGGACGTGCTGCTCGGCCTCCCAGTAGATGGCCTCGCGCGCGTCCGCCTCGCTCATCTTGTCCATCACGATCTTCTTGACGATGACGGCGCGCCCGGCCACCGCGCTGGCCACCGGCTCGTTCGGCAGGTCGGCCTTCTGCGCGGCCTCGCGGATGGTCTGGATCACCAGCTCGCGGTCCATGATCTCGCCGTCGACGATCGCTTCGGGCGGGAGGTCCGCCATGCCGAAGTGCGTGACCTGCGGGCGCTCGCCGCTCAGGTCCAGCCTCAGGCACTTGACGACATGGGAGCCGATGTCCATGCCGATGAGTGTCCTTCGCTTCCGTTTCAGGAATCCGAACATGTCAAGCCTGCCTTGCTGTTCGAGCTTCGGTGTGGGCGGCGTCCGCAGCTTCCGGACGGTCCCCGGGGCGATCCGCAACATGCGTGCCACAAGTGGATTCGGCGGGCATCTCCCCGGCTTGAGTCCGATTTCCACGGCCGGGAGGCGGGTCGGGCGGGCGGGCCCCCGGGATCCGCCCCGGCGCCGCCGGCGCGCAACCGGCAGGCCCGGCAGGATTTGCCGGTCAGCCGGCCAGGCCCAGGTACCAGGCGGCGATCCGCGGCCCCGCCAGCAGCACCACGGCCGCCGCGACGGCCAGGAACGTGCCGAACGGCAGTTTGGCCGCCCCCTGCACGCGTCCGCGGCCCGCCACCAGCACGTACGCGGTGCCGGCCAGGGCGCCGCCGAACAGCGTGCCGAGCACACCCCACGGCCCGAGGAAGGCGCCGACCATCCCCATCAGCATCACGTCGCCGCCGCCCATGCCGACCACGCCGCGAACCAGCCGGTAGCCCCACGACACGGCGAGGATGCCGCCGGCCCCCACCGCCGCGCCGAGGAACGCCGAGGCGGGGTCGCGCCCGTCGAGGAACGAGCCGCCGAGACCGATCACCGCGCCGGCGATGGTCAGCGTGTGCGGGATGATCATGTGTTCCCAGTCGATCAGTGCAATATCCAGCAGCAGCAGCAGCAGCAGGGATGCAGAAAGCCCCGCGAAGCCGAAGCCGAAGCGCCAGACCCCCACGAGCGCGCAGGCGATGCCCGCCAGCTCGACGAACAGGTACCGCGGCGCGATCGGGGCCGCGCAGCCCCGGCAGCGCCCGCGCAGCAGCAGCCAGCTGGCGACCGGGATGTTCTCGTGCCAGGCCACCGGGCGCGCGCAGGCCGGGCAGGCCGAGCGCGGGCGCACGATGCTCTGGTTCCGCGGCAGGCGGTGGATGAGCACGTTGGAGAAGCTGCCGAAACAGGCGCCGAGCACGGCCGCCAGCGCGTAGAGGAAGGTCGGCTCCTGCGTCAGGACCATCTCACAGCTCCGGGATGGGCCCGATGAAGTCCGGGCCGTACAGGCGCTGGATGGCCAGGCGCCGCTCCAGCTTGGCGATCATCTTCTCAGCCAGCTCGCGCATCTGGGGGCTTCCGGTCGATTCCCGCAGCTGCTTCCACAGCGCCAGGGAGACGCCGTCGTCGCCGGCCCGGTAGCGGGCGAAGGCGGCGAAGCGCGCCTCCATCTCGCCCCCGTCCGGGCAGCGGGACGCCGCCTCGAACCAGGTGGCTGCGCGCGGGTAGTCGTGGAAGAAGACGTAGTGCGTGAAGCCGACCTGGAAGTGGAGCTTCGCCGACTCGGGATTGTGCAGGATGCCGAGCTTGAGGAAGTCCAGCGCCCGCTCGAAGTCCCCCAGCTCCGACCACGCGACCAGCGACGCGAAGTGGTACGCCTCGATGAACCGCGGGTCCAGCCGCGTGATCGCGTCGACCAGCAGCTCGAAGTAGCGCAGGTCGTGCTGGCCCTTGGCGTAGGAGCCGAAGTACTGCACGAAGCGGAACCAGAGCCAGTCGGCAGCGACCTCGCGGAAGCCGATCGAGGACTCCACCAGCGCGCGGCCCGAGGGGAAGTAGAGCCGGTCCTCGCGCGCGTCCTGCCGGTCGCGCGCCTCCAGCGACTGCAGCGTGACGACCATCAGCGCCACCAGCACGGGCAGGGCCGCCCAGCGGAGCAGGGTTCCGCGGCGGGCCGTCATGCCCGCAGCTCCCGGCGGGAGAAGACCCCGCCCGCCAGCAGCAGCAGCAGCGCGGCCCAGCAGGCCCCGTAGAGGGTGGCCAGGACCAGGTGCGGCGCGCCGACGACGTCGCCGTGCACGACCATTCCCCGCACGTTGAAGATCTCCAGGTTCGGCGTCAGGTAGTAGACCACGGTCGTCAGGTGCTGCATCAGCGGGCCTTCCTGGAGCCGGCCGAAGTCGCGGATCGACTGGCTGAGGTGCCCGACGACGAAGACGCCGAGGGTGAAGATCGCCGCCAGGACGGGCGACACGCAGGTGGAGAAGAAGACGACCACGGCGATGATGACGGCGAGCTCCAGGAACGTCAGGTAGAACGCGGCGACGAAGCGCAGCGAGAACGCGCCCGGCGACATCAGGGTCAGCAGCAGGAACAGCAGGCCCATCACCGCGAGCATGGCGGCCATCGTCAGGCTCAGGCCCAGGTACTTGCCCAGCAGGTACTCGCGCCGGCCGACCGGCTTGGCCAGGATGGTGGTGATGGTGCCCTTCTCCATCTCCTTGCGGACCATGCCGCTGCCGACGAAGACGACCACGAGCAGACCCAGCAGCACCATGGCGGCCAGGCCGACGTCGGTGACGATCTTCGCCTGCGCGCCGACGGTCAGCGGCGAGAGCACGGCCGTGCTGGCCAGCATCAGGAAGCCGAACACCGCCACCAGGTAAAAGACGCGGTCGCGGACGGTCTCGCGGAAGGTGCCGCGTGCCAGCGCAGTCACGTGCCTGCGGGTCATCTGTCGCCTCCGTGCGGGGGATTCGCGGGGCCGGTGCTCGCGCTCCCGGTGCCCGGGTGCCCGTGCGTCCTGAGGAAGAGGTCCTCCAGCCCCGTGCGCCGCGGCTCCACCGCGACCACGGGCAGCCCCGCCGTGTGGCAGGCAACGAGCAGTTCCCTCAGCTGGGCGGCATCGGCCGCCGCCAGCTCGGCCGGCCCCTGCGCGACCGCGGCGCCGGCGCCGGCCGGCAGCGCCCAGCCGGGCAAGCCGCGGGCGGCAGCCTCGCCCAGGGTGGCGGCGGCGCGCACGCGATAGGCGCAGGCGTCGGCCAGGGCGCCGATCCGCTCGTCGAGGACCAGGCGGCCCTCGCGCAGGATGCCCACGGCGTCCGCCAGCTGCTCGACGTCCGGGACGATGTGGCTGGACAGGATGATCGTGCGGCCCTCCGCCTTGAGCTGCTCCAGCAGCGTGCGCACCTCGCGGCGCCCCAGAGGGTCCAGGCCGGACATGGGCTCGTCCAGGATCAGCAGCTCGGGATCGCCGAGCAGGGCCTGCGCCAGGCCCAGCCGCTGCAGCATGCCTTTCGAGTACTTGCCCAGGCGGCGCCCCGCGTCCGGCAGCATGCCGACCTGGCGCAGGACGGCGTCGATGCGGTCGCGGCGTCCCCGCCGCGGGACGTCCAACAGCTCGGCGTAGAAGTCGAGCAGTTCGCGGCCGGTCAGGTAGTCGAAGAAGTACGGGCGCTCCGGCAGGTAGCCGACGCGGGCCCGCGAGCGGCGGTCGCGGTGGTCCACCCCCAGCAGCGTGATCTCGCCGCGGTCGGGCCGCACCAGGTCCAGCAGGCAGCCGATGGTCGTGGTCTTGCCGGCGCCGTTGTGCCCCAGCAGCGCGTAGACCTCGCCGCGGGCAACGCTGAACGAGACGCCCTCGACGCCGCGCAGGCGGCGGCGGGCGAAGCCGGAGCGGAAGGTCTTGGTCACGTCGGCGACGCGCACCGCAGGCGCCGCGCCCGGACCTTCGGCCACGGCGGCGGCGGGCGCCGCGGCAACGGCGGTCGCCGCCACATTTTCGATCAGGACCTGACGGGACATTGCCCACCTCCGGAGCCGGACGAGCGCCCCCGGGGGGCATTTGGCCCCTGGGGGGCGGCTTCCCCGGGGTGGCGGGGGGGGTTTCCACCCGGGTGGTCGGGGAGGGCTCGAGGGCCACGGGGCCGCGGCGCCGGTAGATCTGCACCCCATCCTGGTCGTAGACCAGGTCCATGACCCGGTCGAAGCGCTCGAGCGCCTGGG
>JAYRFB010000254.1:0-2562 GCA_041908585.1 Candidatus Krumholzibacteriia bacterium | reverse complement strand
GGGGGGGGGGGCGGGTGGGGGCAATGGGGGGGGGGCCGGCCCCGGCGCGGGGGGGGGGGGGGGCCCCCCCGCCGTTGCGTCTGGCCCGGGCCTTCGCCCGCGCCGGCTACTTGGCGAGGACCATCTTGAGCGTGGCGACCTGGCCGTCCGCGCGCAGGCGCGCCAGGTACGAACCGGACGCGACCGGCCGCCCGGCCTCGTCACGGCCGTCCCACTCCAGCGAGCGCTCGCCGGCCTCGACCAGGCCCGACAGCAGCGTCCGCACATGGCGACCCTGAAGGTCGAGCACGTCGACCACGGCCTGGCCCGCCTTGGCCACGCTGAAGGAGATCCGCGTCGAGGGGTTGAACGGGTTCGGGGCGTTGCCGCGCAGCGCGAACACCGCCGGCACACCGGTGCCGCTGATGTAGGTCTGCACCGTCAGGTCGACCGGCACCACCTCCGGCGAGGATGCCGCATTGTCGACGATGACCAGCCAGGCCTGGTAGGCGCCGTCGACCATGCCCGCGGTGTCGAACGAGAGCGTCAGCGGCTGCGAGGCGCCCTGCGCCAGCGTGCCGTCCTCCGGAGCCACCGACAGCCACGGCACGGACTGGTAGACCCAGAAGGCGCCGTTGCTCGTGTCGGACACGGTGCCGTCGGTGCTGCCCACGCGCACGATGCAGTTATCGCTGGCCGGCCCGGTCAGCGCGAACGTTTCGGTGCCGTCGTTGGGCGTCGAGGCCGCCAGGACCTCCCAGCTGCCGCCGCCGTCGCGGCTCAGCTCGACCTTGACCTCGGTCAGCACCTGGGCGTTCCAGTCGACCTGCAGGCTGCCGCCCGCGGCGAAGATCTCGCCGCCGTTGGGCGACAGCACCGAGGAGCTGGGCTCGGGCGTGCCGCAGCAGTCCACGTCGGCCCACAGCAGGAAGTCGCCGGCGAAGCCGTAGCCGTCGACGACGTCCTGCCAGCCCTCGCCCCACTCGTTGAAGTTGACGCAGCTCTGCGGCGTCGTGTCGATCGGCATGCCGACGCCGGTCACCGCATTGACCAGCTCGAACACCAGGAAGAACGAGCCGTCCATGTCCTGGCAGGCGAAGTTGCAGGGAACCTCGAGATCGTAGTACCCGGCGGTCGCGAAGCCCGAGAACGTGAGGGTCGACGAGGTCTCGAGGATGGCACCGGGGCCGTCGCAGGCGGCGCCGGCCGCGGCCAGCGAGACCCGGGCCTGGAGGCTGGCGCCGACGGGCATGTACAGCACCATGTGGATCGCGCGCACGTTGAAGCCGGGATTGCACACACAGGCGTAATCGGCCGGGTTGACGAACGTGGCGTACGACTCCTGGCCGGTCACCCAGCTGTTGTAGTAGCCCTGGATGTTCCCGGTGTCGTCGTTGCCGATCACGCAGTCGCCGGCGTACTTCAACGCTGCCAGCGGGGCGGCGTGCTCCAGCTTGCCCGGGGCGACGCGGCCGGCCGTCAGCGGCGCGGCGGCGCCGTCGCGACGTCCCGCCTTGCTCGGCATCGCCGGGGCCTCGTCCATGACATACGCCGTCCAGGCGAGCTGCGAGCCGACCGCGCCGGTGTTGGAGAGGTCGAGCACCTCGCTGCCGGTCGCGTTGGCCGCCATCGTCTTGGCGATGCCGGAGCTGCTGAGCGTGGCCACCGGCGGCGGCAGCTCGCGGCTGACCGTCAGCGAGTAGGCCTTGCCGTCGCCGGTCTGGCCGGCGTTGACCACCACGATGCCGACGCGGTTGAGGTCGGCCAGCGGCACCGAGAGCGTCGTGGCGGCGCTGTTGTTGCCGTCCAGGGCGATCGACTCGATCAGGCCGGTGCCGTCGTTGCGGCGGATCACGGCCATCACGGCCATCGGCTGGCCGTCGGCGCCATCGAAGTCGATGCGCAGTTCACCGGGCTCGCCGGGCACGAAGCCCGTGCAATGGAAGTTCGCGGCGGCCAGGTGGCTCAGCGAACCGCTCGTCGAGTACGGCAGGGCCGCGACAGCGGTGGCCTGGCTGGTCGGATAGCTGGCGGCCTCCTGGTAGCCGATGCCCGTGATGGCCCGCGTGCCGCTGGCGTAGTTCCAGGCGGCGAACACCGGGTACCCTGCAGAGACCGAGGAGCCGTACGTGCCCAGCACGGCGTCGTAGGAGGCGAGCATCGTCTGGGCCTGGTGCGTCGCGCGCCAGTTCCAGAAGTCGACGATGATCTGCGGCGTCCAGGTCTCGCTCATCCACTGCTGCCAGATGCAGTCCTCGTAGGAGCCCGTGCCGCCGCCGTCCAGCGACGTGCCCGGCGAGCTGATGCCGCTGCCCGCGCCGAGGTAGTTGTAGTAGTCGTTGGTGGCGTCGAAGACCAGGTCCTCCGTCCAGGTCGCGTCCAACTCGACCCAGCCGCCCTCGCTCCACAGGGAGGTGCGGTACTGCGAGGCGTGCTTGAACTCGTGGGCGCAAGTCACCTTGGCCGCGCCGAGCGCGTCGCCGTCGGGGTCGTCGTTGGCCGGGAACCCGGCGTAGTCGTTTTCCAGCACGATGCGGGTCGTCGAGCCTGTGATCGTCGTGTAGCCATAGGCGCCCGACTGGT
>JAYRFB010000253.1:0-3818 GCA_041908585.1 Candidatus Krumholzibacteriia bacterium | reverse complement strand
CGAGGAACTGCTGCAGCGGCTGGAGCTGCCGTACCGCGTACTGGCGCTGGCCACGGGCGACCTCAGCTTCGCCGCCGCCAAGTGCTACGACCTGGAGGTCTGGGCGCACGGCGTCGGCAAGTGGCTCGAGGTCTCGAGCTGCTCGAACTTCACCGATTTCCAGGCCCGGCGGGCCGGCATCCGCTACAAGGGCGGCGCCGCGAAGGGCTACGTGCACACCCTCAACGGCTCCGGGCTGGCGCTGCCGCGCGTGCTCGTGGCGATCCTCGAGAACTACCAGACCGGCGACGGGCGCGTGCGCGTGCCGGACGTCCTGCGACCGTACCTGGGCGGGCTGGAGTACATCGGATGAAGCGGATCCGGATGCCGCAGCTCCGTGTCCCCTGGCTGCGGCGCCGTTACCTGTTCGCGATCTACCTGGTCCTCGGCAGCCTCGGCATCGTCGTGGCCACGACCATCTTCACGTTCCGCGTCTCGCGGAGCGTCGAGCGCCAGGCCTACCTGACGACCAGCCTGCTCGCAGCGAACGCCAGCCGGCTCTTCAAGGCCGAGTCGCTCGAGGGCCTGCAGCCGCTGCTCGACATCATCAACGAGAACGAGGTGCCGTTCATCCTCACGGACAACGCCGGGCGCCCGTTCCTCTGGAACGAGGCGGTGATCGGGGTTCCCAACCCGGGCTACCAGATCCTGCTCAGCGAGAACATGTCCAACCCCAGCAATCCCGTCGTGCTCGAGATCCTCTCGCTGGCGGCGGCCTATGACCAGGACCAGGACCCGTTCGCCGTCCTGGATCCGGCCGGCCGGCGCGTGGGCACCGTCCACTACGGCCGCTCGGCGCTGAGCCAGCGACTGCGGATCATGCCGTACCTCGAGCTGGCCGTGATGGCGCTGTTCTTCCTGGTCATCCTCTGGGCGCTCCAGAACAAGAAGGACGCCCAGCAGAAGGCGCTGTTCGCCGGCATGGCCAAGGAGACCGCGCACCAGATGGGCACGCCCCTGACCTCCATCATGGGCTGGGTTGCGCTGCTGGAGGACCGGCTGGGCAAGAAGGACGACGTCGTCTCGGAGCTGAACCGGGACGTCGACCGCCTGAGCATGGTCTCGGCGCGGTTCAGCCAGATCGGGTCGCACCCGAAACTCGAGGATACGGACCTCAACGGCGTGGCCGACGACACCATCGAGTACTTCCGCCGCCGCCTGCCGCACCTGGGCGGTCGCGTGCAGTTGCGGCGCGAGGGAACCGTGACCAACCCGGTGCTGTTCAACCGGGACCTGCTCGGCTGGGTGCTCGAGAACCTGATCAAGAACGGCATCGACGCCCTGATCGACGGCAAGGGCACGATCACCGTTCGCCTGGAGGACGAGGGCGACGGCGGCGTGTGCATCTACGTGGCGGATACCGGGCGCGGCATCCCTCCCCGCGAGGGGAACAAGATCTTCGAGCCGGGCTTCACGACGAAGAAGCGCGGCTGGGGCATGGGCCTGGCGCTCGTCAAGCGCATCGTCACGCAGTACCATGGCGGCAGGATCCGCGTCGAGTCGACGAGCCCGCACGGCACCACGTTCCTGGTGACGCTGCCGCCGCCGGCGCCCGCGGCTTCCTGACGGCGCCCAGATCGCGGGCGCGTCCCGCCAACCGGCAAAAGGAGTCTCCGTGCCCTTCCGCATCCTCTGGGTCGACGACAATATCGAGGAGCTCCGCTCGCACGTGGTGTACCTCGGCGAGAAGGGCTATGCCGTCGAAGGCGCCACCAACGGCGTGGACGGGCTGGCCATGCTGCGCGAGAACCGCTACGACGCCGTCCTGCTGGACGAGATGATGCCCGGCATGGGCGGCCTCGAGACCCTCGAGGGAATCCGCCGCATCAACGAGCACGTGCCGGTCATCATGATCACCAAGAGCGAGGCCGAGGACCTGGTGACCCGCGCCATCGGCAAGCGCATCGACGACTACCTGGTCAAGCCGGTCTCGCCCCTGCAGATCCTCTCGGCGCTGAAGCGGCAGCTCGAGGCGCGCAAGCTGGCGGGCGAGGAGGTCGCCCGCGGCTACATGAGCAACTTCATGAAGATGGGCGACCGCTTCGGTGCGGCGGCGACGCCGGCCGACTGGCAGGCCATCTACGGCGACCTCGTGACCTGGAGCCTGGACCTGTTCGCCTACAGCGATCACGGCCTCCTGCAGACGCTCGAGGAGCAGTACACCGCCGCGAACCTGGCCTTCGCGAAGTTCGTGCGCCGCAACTACCGCGACTGGGTGCACGCCAAGCCGGGCGGCGAGGCGCCGCTGCTGAGCCCGGACGTGTTCGCGACGTGGATCGCGCCGGAGGTCGAGCGTCGGAAGCAGGTGTTCTGGATCGTCATCGACTGCATGCGCCTGGACCAGCTGCGCATGATCGAGCCCCTGCTGGAGGAGTACTACCACCTGGACCGCCGCCAGTACTGGTCGATCCTGCCGACGGCCACGCCCTACGCCCGCAACGCGCTGTTCGCCGGCATGCACCCGCTGGACATCGCGCGCAGCTTCCCGCACTGGTGGATCGCCTCGGCGGACCATGACGGCAGCCGCAACGCACACGAGGCCGACCTGCTCGAGGAGCAGCTGAAGCGGCTGGGGAGCCCGGCCGCGGGCAACAGCCGCTACTACAAGGTGTCCGATGCGCGCGACACGGACCACCTCCACCGGAACCTCGGCTCGCTGGGCGGCACGCGGCTGGTGGCCGGCGTCTACAACTTCCTCGACATGATGGCCCACGGCCGCAGCCAGAACCGGATCCTCAAGGAGCTGGCCCCGGACGAGGCCGCCTTCCGCACGCTGATGCGCTCCTGGTTCGAGCACTCGAACCTGTACGACGTGTTCAAGTCGCTGGCGAGGCGGGATTGCGCGGTGATCCTGACGACCGATCACGGCTCCAAGCTCTGCCGGCGCGCGGTCCAGATCCGCGGCAACCGGGACACCAGCAGCAACGTGCGCTACAAGTTCGGCGACAACCTCGGGGTGGACGAGGAGAAGGTCATGCTCATGAAGGACCCCGCGGACTACCGGCTGCCGCCGCAGACCTCGATCGAGAACTACGCGATCACGACCGAGAGCAACTACCTGGTCTACCCGACGAACTTCCACGAGTACGAGCGGCTCTATCGCGACAGCTTCCAGCACGGCGGCATCAGCCTCGAGGAGATGATCTGCCCGTTCGTCGTGATGACGCCGCGTTGAGCAGGAACGGGATGGACGCACCGCACGACATCCCCGCGGCCGGGGGATTCCCGCCCGGGGCGATGGCGGCCGGCCCGGCCGACACGGCCGCGCTCGGTGCCCGCGCGGCGGGGCTGCTGCGCGGCGGCGAGGTGCTGCTGCTGCACGGCGGTCTCGGCGCCGGCAAGACCTGCTTCGTGCAGGGGCTCTGCGCGGGGCTGGGGGTGGAGGCCGAGGTCGTCTCGCCCACGTTCACGCTCGTCAACAGCTACGACGGGCGGCTGCGCGTGCATCACCTGGATTTCTACCGCCTGGACGACCGGTCCGACCTGGACGACATCGGCCTGCCCGACCTGCTGGACGAGGTGGTCGATGGTACGGCGGTCCTGGCGGCCGAATGGCCGGGCCCCCTGCTGCCGGCCCTGGGCAACCTGCCGTTCCTGGAGCTCCTGGCCGTGGCCGGGCCCGGCGGCGCCGGCCGCGAGTGGCGGTTGCGCGGACGGCCGGCGCCGGCGACCGCCTGGCAGGACCTGTTCCGCCCGGGAGGCCCGCCGTGCTGACCATCGCGCTGGACACCGCCACCCGCTGGGGCCGCTTCGCGGTGGCCGAAGCCGACGGCGTCCTG
>JAYRFB010000252.1:0-24141 GCA_041908585.1 Candidatus Krumholzibacteriia bacterium | reverse complement strand
GGGGGCGGGTGCGGACTCGGGCGCTGGCTCGGCAGCGGGCGCATGAGCTGAAGTACGCGGTGTAGAAGGTCGGGTGGTGCCGCCTGCGCGGGCACCTATCGCGGGCGGACACAATTTCGGCGGCACAACCCAGGCGCCGGGCGAATCACTGCGGGCGTGACTATGGTGTCGCCACGGTCCGCGGCCTGCCCCCCAGACCCCTTCCCCCGGAGTCGCCCATGCCCCTGCACCTCGTCCCCCTGGTCCTGACCATCGTGGCCGTCCTGGTCCTGGGGATCGTCGCCGTCATCGGTTCGACGTCCGGGGGCGCCGACTGGCTGCAGCGGCTGTGGAAGCGCGACAGCTCAGGCGCGGACACCCTCGCAGGCCCGGCAAATCCGCTCGGCGATACGGTCGAGCGGCGCGACGGTGGCGACGGCGCCCAGCTGGGCCGCCTCGCGGGGCATCCCGTAGACGACACATGAGGCCTCGTCCTGGCCGATGGTCTCGGCGCCGGCTTGGCGCATCTGGAGCAGGCCCTGCGCGCCATCGGCCCCCATGCCAGTGAGGATCACGCCCACCGCGTCGCCCTTGGCGACTTCGGCCACCGACCTGAACATCACGTCCACGGACGGCTTGTGGCCGCTCACCTTGGGGCCATCGCGCAGCTCCACGCGGTAGCCGGCGCCCTGCCGGCGCAGCAGCAGGTGCCGGTCACCCGGCGCCAGCAGCGCCAGGCCCGGGACCAGCGCCTCGCCGTGGGTGGCCTCGCGCACGGTCATCGCCGACAGGCCGTCCAGGCGCCCGGCCAGCTGGCGCGTGAATACCGGCGGCATGTGCTGGACGATCACCGTCGGGGGCGTGTTGGCGGGTAGCCGCTCGAGGATGCGGGCCAGCGCCTCGGTGCCGCCCGTGCTGGCGCCGATGGCCAGCAGGCCGCGCCCGCTGCGGCGCAGAAAGGCCGGTGTCGCCGGCGGTGGCGCCGACGCCGGGACGGGCGTGTGAGCCACGGAACCGCGCACGCGGGCGCGGGCCGCCGCGCGCACCTTGCCCACGAGCTCGATCAGGAAGGCCTGCCGGCGATCATCGCTGACGTTCTTGCCGACGACCTCCACGGCTCCCGCCGACAAGGCTTCCAGCGCCTTTGTGCTGCCGTCCTGTGTCAATGTCGAAACGACGACCACCGGCAGCGGGAAGTGCTTCATGAGCTTGCCGAGGAAGGTGAGCCCGTCCATGCGCGGCATCTCGATGTCGAGCGTCACGACGTCCGGCGGGTCCTTGACGATCATGTCGCGCGCCACGTACGGGTCGGGCGCCGTGCCGATCACCTCGATACCCTCGGCTGCCTGCAGGCCGCGCTTGATGATGGCGCAGACCGTCGGCGAGTCATCGACGACCAGGACGCGGATCTTGCTCACGTCGCTACTCCGTGACGAGGCCCAGCAGGACGATGTTCTCCTCGAGCAGGAATCCCAGCCAGTCCGGGTCGTCGACACGCGCGGCCAGGAAATCCGGCGTGGCCGGTCCCACGGCCGGCGAACCCAGGCGGAAGTCGGCGGCCTTGCCGGCGATCGCCATGATGATGTGGCCGCAGATCACGTTGAGCATCTCGCCGAGCGAATCCGGCGCCATCGAGGCAGCCTCCATCTCCTCCGGCTCCAGGCCCAGGATGTTGGCCGCGATCTCCGGCACGCACTCGGACGGCACCGCCAGGGAGAGCACGCCCTGGACGTCGCCCGTGAATGAGAGCTGTGCCAGCACGTACTCGCCGTCGGCCTCGAGGATCGCCGCCTTGTGGGTCGGCTCGCCGAACATGAAGGTCAGCTGCTCGACGACCGCCAGGAAGGTCGAGCTGACCGACGCGATGACCTGTTCACGCATGGCTCGCCACCCCCGTGACGTTGTCGACGACCTCGCGGATGCGCTCGGGCGTGAACGGCTTCTGGATGTAGTCGCGGACGCCCATGTCCTTCAGGCGCTGGATGCGCGGCTCGCTGCCCGCCGACGACACGATGACCACGGGAACGGTCTTGATCATGCCGTTGTCGACCATGCGGGCGACCAGGGTCTCTCCGTCCATCACCGGCATGCTGATGTCGCAGAGCACCAGGTCGATCCACTCGGCCTCCATGATCTCCAGGGCCTCCTGCCCGTTGCCGGCCTGGTAGAGCAGGTTGATGTCGACACCCGCCAGGTGCAGCGCCTTGCTGATCACGGCCCTGACGGTGACCGAGTCGTCAACGAGCAGAATGTTGAACGCCATAACCCTCACCTTCCCTGACTGTCTGGAACATCGAGTCCAGTTCGTTCACCGCGATCAGGACCGCCGCGCCCACCTTCTCGGCGATGCCCACGCCCAGGCCCAGGCGCTCGCTCGCGCCGCGGTCCAGTCGGTAACCCAGCCCGTCCACGCCGCCGCCGAACCCGAAGTCCAGGCAGAGGATGTCGGCGACGTGCACCAGGTCCGCCAGCTCCCGCCGGCTCTCGCTGGCGTTGGACGGCTGGTGGTGCCAGCGCACGGCCTCGGCGACGTCGTCCGGCAGATTCCACGCCAGCAGCAGCGCGGACGCCACCTCGGCGTGGTCGATGCCCAGAACCATCTGCTCGGCCTCGTTGAACGCGAGGTTGTCGAGGCGCATGAGTTCCTTGATGGGTTCGTCGTCGACCTCGACGAACGTGCCCAGCACGATCTTGCCCATGTCGTGCAGGAGGCCGGCGGTAAACGCCTCACCGCGGCAGGCCAGCTCCAGTTCGGCGGCGACGAGCTCGGCGCAGATCGCCGTGGCGATCGAGTGGCGCCACAGGCTCGCCGAATCCATGTCGTAGCCCTTGATCGGCTTGCGCACCAGCGGCGCCACCGACATGCAGAGGACCATCTGGAAGATCCGGTTCGTGCCCAGCCGGACGATGGCCTCCTTGACCGTCCTGATCGACTTCGACCAGCCGAAGTAGGCCGAGTTGGACAGCTGCAGGACGTTGGCCGTCAGGCCCGGATCGTACTCGATCATCCGGGCCAGGGCGTCGAAGTTGACTTCCGGCTCGTTGAGGTACTGGCGCAGCTTGATGACGACCGACGGCAGCGACGGCACCGTCTCGATCCGCGCCAGGATGGCTTCGCGCTCGCTCACAGCTCCACCTCCTGGCCTTCCGACTTCACCGTCGTGCGGCCGTCCGCCATGTGGAGGTAGAGCGTGCGGGCCTTGGTCCCGCCCACGTCCTCCTTGGCGATGAGAATGTTGTTCTTCCACAGGAACTTGCGCAGGATGGTGTAATTGCGCTGCCCGATGCGGAAGGTCTCTTCCTTGCCCAGCGGCGAGCCGGCACCGGCCACCTTGGCGATGAGGTTCTGGCGCTGGGCCCCGGCCTGGTACAGCTCGTGGAGCATGGCGGCGACGCCGGTGTCCACGAACATGAACGGCTTCATCCGCGCCTTTTCCGGGTCGATCTTGGACATCGGCAGCATGCAGTGGATCATGGCGCCGATGCCCGCCAGCGGATCGTACAGCGTCAGTCCGACGCAGGACCCCAGCGAGTACGTCACCAGGACATCGTCGCGGTTCCGCGACATCTTCATGTCGCTGATGTCCACGCAGATGCTGCGCCGCGAGCGCAGGACCTGACCGGGTCGTTCCATGACTTGAGTCAAGTTGTCACCCCGTCCTTGAGCCGTTCGTAGATCGAGGGCCGGATCACGCGGAAGCAATCGGACATGCCGATCAGCGTCTCCGCATGGCCGACGAGCAGGTAGCCACCTGGCCGGAGCAGCCGCGCGAACTCGCGGACCATCCGTTCTCGTTGCGGTCGATCGAAGTAGATCATGGCGTTGCGGCAGAAGATGACGTCGAAGACGCCGCGGATCGGATAGGGAATCTGCTTGAAGTTGAGGCGCCTGAACATGACAAGATTCCGCAGTTCCGGCCGCACCTCGTGAAGCGGGCGGCCGTCGGCGTCCACCGTCGTGAAAGCGGTCCGCCGGCGCGCCTCGGGCACCGAGGCCAGCCTCTCCGCCGGGTAGCGCGCAGCCTGGGCCTCGGCCAGCACACGCGTGCTGATGTCGGTGGCCAGGATCTTCGCATCGACCCGGCGCTGCCCGATCGCCTCGGCGATCGTCATCGCGATCGAGTACGGTTCCTCGCCCGTCGAGCAGGCCGCTGACCAGATCCGCAAGCGGTCGGATCCCGCCTTGAGCCAGGCTCCCGTCACCTGGGCCAGGAACGCGAAGTGCTCGTCCTCGCGGAAGAAGTGCGTGACGTTGGTGGACACCACGTCGATCAGCTGGACCAGTTCCTCGCCGGTGGCATCGCGGCGCAGCAGCTCCAGGTACTCGCCGAACGAGTCCAGGCCCAGCGCGCGCAGGCGCTGCGAGACCCGGGCCTCCACCAGCGCGCGCTTGTTGTCCTGCAGGACGATCCCCGTCTGGTCGAACAGCAGACGCTGGTACGCGACGAGCTCGGCCGGGGTCATCCCCGCCGCTCCCGGCGATTCCAGGACTGCCGTCGCCCTGCTTCCCATCGTCACGCCTTCCCGGCCTCCTTCGCGGAGCCGTGTCGCCGACGCGCCCACCGTGCCCTAGCCGGCCGCCTGGACGACGGCGTCCATCTCCGGCCCGCTCATCACGCGGTCGATATCCAGCAGGATCACGACCTTGTTCTCCAGCTTGCCCATACCGGTGATGAAGTCGGCCTCTTCCATCCCGCCACCGAAGCTAGGGGGCGGCTCGATCTGGCCGTCGCCGATGTTCAGCACCTCGGAGACCTCGTCGACGATGATGCCCATCGTGATCTCGCGATCGCCGTAGGCCACCTGCACGACGATGATGCAAGTCTTCTCGGTGTCGGCTACCGCCGGCATCTGGAACTTCTTGCGGAGGCTGACGATCGGGATGACCCGCCCGCGCAGGTTGATCACGCCGCGCACGTAGTCAGGCGTCCGCGGCACGCGGGTGATGCCCATCATGCCGTTGATCTCCTGCACCTTCAGGATCTCAAGCCCATACTCCTCGTCACCGAGGATGAACGAGAGGAACTTGCCAGCCTGCGCGACCCTGGCGACCGTCGATTCCGTTGCCATCATCTACCTCCGTGCGGGGCCCCGCCCCGGTTCCGCCGCGTCACGCCGCGGCTCACTCGCGTACCTGGCGCGTCCCTAGCGAACAGCCTGTTCCCAGGCGGCCACGACCGCCTCCGCTTCCTCGATCCCGTCCAGGGCCGGCAGCCCGGCCGTCGTCGACGTCCCCCCGTCCAGCGTGGCCGTCGCCGTCGCGCGGCCGGACCGCACGTGCGCCGTCGTGTCCACCTGGTGCGCCACGCGGACGATCCCGGCGATGTCCAGGATCAGGGCCACGTTGCCGTTGCTCATGATGGCGCCGCCGGCCACGCCGTCGGTGCCCTGCATGGTCTCGCCCAGGCTCTTGATGACGATCGACTGCTGGCCGAGCAGCTCGTCCGCCATCAGGCCCACCTTGCGCCCCTCGTCCTCGACGATGACGACCATCGCCTCGTCGGGCCGCGTCTTGGCGTCCTGCACATCGAACAGGCCGGCCAGCCGGAAGAGCGGCAGGTGGCTGCCCTCGAAGGCCAGCATCTCGCCGCGGTCGAAGACGTGCGTCAGGTCGCTGCGCTGCGGCCGGATCAGCCGCACGACCGAGAGCGTCGGGATGATGTAGTGTTCCTGGCCGACGCGGATGACCATGCCCTCGATGATGGCCAGCGTGAGCGGGAGCTTGATGCTGAAGGTCGAGCCCCGGCCCGGAGCCGAGGAGATGTCGACCGTGCCGCGCAACTCCTCGATGTTGCGCCGCACGACGTCCATGCCGACGCCGCGTCCGGAGATGTCGGTCACCTGCTTGGCGGTCGAGAATCCCGGCTCGAAGATCAGGGCGAACAGATCGCGGTCCGACGGGTTCTCGCCCTCGCGCAGCAGTCCTCGGCTGATCGCCTTGTTGAGGATCGCCTCGCGGTCCAGGCCCTTGCCGTCGTCCTCGATCTCGATGCAGATGTTGCCGCCCTTGTGGAACGCGCGCAGCTCGATGCGGCCGACGGCCGGCTTGCCCCGCGCCAGGCGGTCGTTGGGATCCGCCTCGATGCCGTGGTCGACGGCGTTGCGCACCATGTGCACCAGCGGGTCGCCGATCTTGTCGACGACGTTCTTGTCCAGCTCGGTGTCCTCGCCGCTGACGACGAACTCCACCTCGCGCCCCTGCTTCTTCGAGAGGTCGCGGACCAGGCGCGCCATCTTCTGGAAGACCGGCCGCACCGGCACCATCCGCAGCGACATGCCGATTTCCTGGAGCTCGCGGCAGATCTTGTCGAGGTGGTCCAGGTCCTTGGCCAGCTTCACCGACATGCCGGCCTTCTTGATCTCCGGCGACTGGCTGACCATCGACTCCGCGATCACCAGCTCGCCGATCGTCTCGATCAGGTGATCGAGACGCTCGGCATCGACACGCATGGCCTCGCGCACCTTGGTCTGCGCCTTGCCGCCACGGGACTCGCCGTCGGCCTCGGCGGCGGGCGTCGCTGCCGAGGCGTTGGCCGGCGCCGCGGCCACGGACGGAGCGGCCGCCGGCGTTACGGGCACCGGCGCGGGTTGCGCGACAGGCTTCTTCATGTTGCTCAAGGGGATGAATCCGGTGCCTGGCGCCTTCGGCGCCGCGGGCTTCGCCGCCTCGACGGGTGCGGGAGCGGGCTCCGGCAGCGGGGCCGGCTGCGGCGCCGGCGCCGCCGCGGTCGCGGGCTGTGCCGCGGCCCGGCGCGCCGCGGTGGCCGCGACGAGCCGACCCATCAGCCCGGCCAGCCGGTCCTCCCCGGTCAGGCGCCCGTCGCCGCCCAGCGCGGCCGCGACGCCCTCGACCAGGCGCTTCATCATGTCGACCGACTCGAAGACCAGGTCCATGTTGTTGTCGACCAGGTCCAGCTCGCCGCGTCGCGCCATGTCCAGCAGGTTCTCGGCCTTGTGTGCCAGGTCCTTGATGTGCTCCAGCTCGATGAACCCCGCCAGGCCCTTGATGGTGTGGAACGCGCGGAAGACCGCGTTGAGCGCCTCGGACTGGTGGGCGTCCTTCTCGAGCGCCAGCAGGTGGCCCTCGGAAGCGTCGAGGTGCTCGACGGCCTCGGCCACGAAGTCGTGCACCAGGTCGGTGTCGCTGTCATGGACGTTGTGGCCCACGTAGGCGACGACCTCGTAGGCGGGGACCGCCGTCACCACGGGCGCCGCTGCCGCCGGCGCGGCCGCGACGGGGGCGGGAGCCGGCGCCGGGGCCGCAGCCGGCGTCTCGCGGAGCCGCGCCAGGATGTTCGCGACGGGGGCGGGCTCGGCGCCGCCGCCGGCGTAGTGGCGCATGACCGCCATCAGCCAGTCCTTGACGTCGAGCAGGCGCTCGACACAGGCCGGCAGCGGCTCGGCCTGCATCATGTCCTCGGTGGCATGGCAGAGCTCGGCGACGTGCGACATCCCCAGGAGCGCCGACTCACCCTTGAGCGTATGGAAGAAGCGCAGCAGCCCGGTGAGGTCGCCGCCGGTCGTGCCGTCCTCGATGTTCAGCAGTTCCTTCTCGACGTCCTCGAGCACGTCGGCCTGGCGCGCGAGGAACTCGCTCATGATCGACTCGTCGACCATGCCCAGGACGTCGCTGGCCGTCGGCGTCGGCGCCGGCGCGCGCTCCGCGGAGCTTCCCGCCGGGACCGGGTCGGCTTCGGCCACGACCGCGATATCGACGGCGGTCGCCACATCGCAGGCGGTGGTCCCGTCCACTGCGGCGGCGATCGCCGTCGCCATGTCTGCGGGCGTCGCCGTCGCTCCCGCCAGCTCCGACGGGAAACCCGCGTCCTCGGGATGACAGGCCTGCGCCAGGCTGGCCCGCAGCGCGTCGAGCCCGGCGGTGAGCACCTTGAGCACCTGGGCGGGATCGCCCATCCCGGCGGCCAGCCCCTGCGCGAGATGGACCGCGTTGGCGCAGATGGCCGATTCCTGCGCGTGTCCCTCGCCGGCAAGCTGCTCGGCCAGTCCCGACAGGTCGGTGGCGATCGGCGCGAATCCCGCCGGCGCTTCCGGGTCGACGAAGACGACGGCCTCGGAGATCCGCTCGAGAAGCTCAAGTACCGTGGACTTGCTCATGTGGCACGCACCTTCGGTCTCGGATCGCTGCAGGACGTTTCCGCCGCAGGCGGCGGTTGATTTCTGGTCGGCATGCGCCGCGCTGCACCCGCCGCGCCGGTCGTCGACTCCCGCCGTTGCGGTCGTCCCGCCACACGCGGCAGTCGACGAAGCGCCTGCGCCGGCAGCACCTGGATGGAGCCCGAACGCCCCGTCCCGCCGTCCCCGCGAGTTTTCGCCCAGCCTCAAGAGATCTTTAGGCTTTTTGGGGAACAACGAGGCACAACGGGGAAGGCAACATGCATGCCATCCAGCGGCTTGGCTCGGGAAGGGGGTTGGGAGAGCCGATCAGGCGGGTCTTGGGCCTCGAATGGCAGGCCGGGGCTGCCAGTCCGGCCGGGGTGGCCGACGGCGCATCAGGCGATCCCTAGCGATCGCCGCCGAACACCCGGCGCGCGCCCTTGTAGGCGCGATTCCACCAGGCATCCTCCAGGTTGTCGACCCGCACCGGCTCCTGGCGGCGCGGGGCATGAACGAACCTGTTGTTGCCCAAGAAGATACCGACATGGTCGAAGGCGCTGCGCAACGAGAAGAAGACCAGGTCGCCGGGCTTGAGTTCGCTGCGGTCGACGTGGGTGCCCACCCCGGCCTGATCCGAACTGACCCGCGGCAGCGCGATGCCCAACTGGCGATAGACATAAAGCGCCAGGCCGCTGCAATCGAAGCGCTCCGGACCGGTCCCGCCCCAACCGTACGGCTTGCCGACCTGCGTGCGCGCCAGGGCGGCCACCTTCTCGCCCGGCCAGGGAGTGCCCGTCGAGTCGGCCGCCGCGGCAGCGCCGGGACCCGGCGGGCCGGCCGCCTCCTCCAGCGCGGCCGCCGCTTCCAGGAACGCCTGCCAGGCTTCGGCCAGGCTGTCCGGAATGACGACGGCCGGATCCCCGGCCTGGTACAGGGTGTCGGCCACGGCGCCGGGGAGCGTGGCCTGGCGCGTGGCGGGGGGGGGTGGGGTCTGGGTGGTGGGGGCCAGGCGCTTGGGGGCGCAGGCCGCGGCAGACACCGCCAGCACCCCCACCATCAGCCATCCCCCTGTGCGTGCCGTCGAAATTGTGTCTGCTCCGAAAAGGGCCCCGGAAGCACCCTGGTGGATGGTTAATCGTGCTAATTTTTGCCCCCAGGTAACCCCCGAAGGACCCGCATCGTGCCGGACACAATCTCGACGGCACAACCCTGTGCTTGCCGATGGGGGGTGGGGTGCTAGTTTAGCCCCACGATGAAAACAAACAAGCCCCAACCCCAACACCCCCCCCGCCCGAAAGATCCCGCCCCGGCGCAGGATCCCCCCCGCGACCTTCGCATCGAGAAGCTCGTGACCGGGGGCGACGGACTCGCCCGCGATGCCGACGGCGCCTGCTTCGTGCCGCGCACGGCCCCGGGCGACCTGGTCCGCGCGTCGATCGTCGAACAGCGGCGCGGCTACCGGCGGGCCGAGGTGCTGGAGATCCTGGAACCGGGGCCGGACCGCTGCCCACCGCCCTGCCCCCACTTCGAGGCCTGCGGCGGCTGCGATCTTCAGCACCTGGCCACCGCGGCGCAGCACGCAGCCAAGGTGGGCATCGTGCGCGAGTGCTTCCAGCGGCAGGGGCACCTCGATATCGAGCCGTTCCTGGGCGAGTGCGTGGCCGGCCCGCCGCTGGAGTGGCGCGCCAGCCTGCGACTGCAGGCGCACCCGACGGGCGCGTACGGCCTGCTGCGGCGGGGCTCGCACGAGGTGGTGCGGATCGAGGCCTGCCCGGTGATGGCGGCTCCGTTCGCGGACGTGATCCTGCCCTGGCTGCGTTTCCTGCCGCCGGTGGAGCAGGTCGTCGTGCGCCTGGACGGGCGGGGCGGCTGGCTGGTATCGCTGTTCGGCGTGCCCGGCCGGCTGAAGATCCTCAAGAAGATGGCCGCCGGCTTCGACGCCGGCGACGCGCCGCCGGGGCTGCAGGGCCTGCTGTTCAACAACCGCCCGGTGTGGGGCCGGGACTACCTGGTGCACAAGGTGGCCGGTCACGCTTACCGGGCGGGCGCCGGGGCCTTCTTCCAGGGCAACCACGGGATCGCTGCCGCCGCGGTGGGCATCGTGCGCGGCTGGCTGGACGAGGCGGCGCCGCCACCGGCGCGGCTGCCGCGCCTGCTCGACCTGTACGGGGGCGTCGGCCTGTTCACCCTGGCGCTGGGGGATCGCTTCGAGCGCGTCGAGTTGGCCGAACTGGACGCGGGCGCCTGCCGCGATGCGGAGAACAACATCGCGCGCGACGAGGCGACGCGCGGCCGAGCCACCGTGCACCAGGGAGCGGTGGACGCCCTGCTGTTGCCGGGCGGACCGCTGGGCGACGAGCCCTGGCAGGGCCAGGTCTGCGTCGTGGACCCGCCGCGCGCGGGCCTGGGCAAGGAGGTCTGCGCCGACCTGCTGCGGCGCCGGCCCTCGCACCTGTTCTACATGAGCTGCGACCCCGCCACGCAGGCGCGCGATGCCGCTGCACTGGTAGCGGGCGGGTACCGGCCACGCAGCCTGCGCGTGATGGACATGTTCCCCCAGAGCGCCCACATCGAGTCGCTGCTGTGGCTCGAGGACGGCGGCGCCTGAGCCGTGGACGCCGACGCCGCCCCAACGCTGGCCAACGTGGTGGTGATCCTGAGCCGCCCGACGGAGCCGATGAACATCGGCGCCGCCTGCCGCGCGATGAAGACGATGGGCCTCCGGCACCTGCGCCTGATCTCACCGCTGAATCCCAAGGGCCGCAGCGCCCGCTCGCTGGCGCACGGGGCCGAGGACATCCTCGACGAGGCGCTGGTCGTGGACGACCTCATGGCGGCGGTGGACGACGTGCTGGTGGTGACCGGCACGACGGCGCGCGAGCGCCAGCTGCGCAAGCGCGCGCTGCTGACGCCGGCCGAGCTGGCCGACCATGTCGCGGCACACTCGCGGGAAGGCCGCGTTGCGATCATGTTCGGGACGGAGCGCACCGGCCTGACCAATGACGAGATCGACATCTGCCGTCACCTCTCGACCGTGGACACCGCGCCGGAGCAGCCGTCGCTGAACCTGGCGCAGGCGGTGATGCTGTACGGCTGGGAGATCCGGCAGGCGATGCAGCGCGCCGGGGCGCCCGACGCGCTGGGCGCTCGCGGGCGGGGACTGGCCCCGCGCGGACACGGGCCGGGCACGCGGCCGAACCATCCGCATCGCGGCACGCGGCTGCCGACCCAGCGCGAGCTGGACCACATGTACGCCCACCTGGCCCACGCGATGGCCGCGATCGGCTACACGCCCCGCGAACGGCTCAAGTTCCTGACCTACCTGCGGCACCTGCACATGCGCGCGGGCATCGTGAACTGGGAGACGCACATCTACCACATCCTGGCGCGCAAGATCACCGGCGCGCTACGCGTACCCCGCTTCACGGGATTGCCGGGGGAGCCCGAGCTGACCGATGCCGAGCTCGAGGACCTGGCGCGCGGACTGGTCGAGGGCGCGCGCGACGACTCGGACCGGAACGACGAACGGTGACCGCGGCCTTCGCGGCCGGCGGTCACCGTCGTGTCTTGCGGCGGCAGCTCGCCCGGTGCCCTAGCCCTGGGCGATGCGCGTGATACCCTCGCTGAGCGCCGCGAACTCCTCCACGAAGGCCGCGCGCCAGGCCAGCGCCGTCTCCAGGTCGTTCGCCTTGCCGGCCAGCTCGATTTCCTTGCAGACCATCGTCAGGCGCGGCGCGCCGTAGGTCGCACAGGCGCCCTTCAGGCTGTGGGCGTCCTTCACCAGGTCACCCACCGAGCCGCCGTCCATCGCCTCGAGGATGGAAGTGTACAGGGGCGGCGCCTGCGACAGGAACAGGTCGCGCAGCTCCGCGAGGATCTCGCGGTCGCCGCCGAACTCCGCCAGCAGTCGCGATTCGTCGATGACCGGTACTTCGGGTCCGGGAAGGGCGAGTTCCTTGATCACGTCGATGCCTCCGCTGAAGATGAAGACTGACTGCGCGGTGATCGGCCGGCGGGAGGCGGACCTTGAGCGCGGTTTCGGGTCCCGCGGCGGTCGGGCTACAGTTCGGGGCGGTTCCGGCCGATAACCTGCCGGTACCCGGGCCCCGGCGGCTTTCGACCTTGCCGCCGACGGCCCCCGCCCATGGCCCCAGCGGGAGTTGCAAACATGAAGTCGATCACCACGTTGACCCTGGGTCTGGCGCTCCTGGTCCCGGCGGTCGCCGCGGCCATGGGTCCGGTGGACCTCAACGCCGAGGTCGGGTACTTCGGCCGCTACCTGTGGCGCGGCATGACGCTGCAGGACACGCCGGTGGTGCAGCCGGAGGTCTCGGCCGGGTTCGGCGGCCTGGGCCTGAGCCTGTGGGGCAACGCCGACGCCGACGACGCCGACGGCACCAGCGGCTTCGACGAGTATGACCTGACGCTCAGCTACGGCGTCGGGCTGCCGGTCGCCTCGCTGGACTTCGGCTTCATCTACTACGCGCTGCCTGACGCAAGCGAGCAGAACACGGCCGAGGCCTTCGCCAGCGCCCGCGCCGGCGTGCTGCTGTCGCCCTCGCTGTCGGTGTATCGCGACATCGACCAGATCGACGGCTGGTACTGGCAGGCCGGCGTCAGCCACGGCCTCCCGTTGTCGCCGACGGCCGGCGTCGAGCTGGCCGCCCACGTGGGCGCCGGCTCGGACCGCTACCTGCAGGGCTACTTCCCGGCAGCCGTGAGCAAGGCCATCGAGGAAGGAACCACCGCCAGCTCCCTGACCGACCTGGCCTTCACGATGGCGGTGCCCTGGCACCCGACGCCCCTGGCCACGATCACCCCCAGCGTCACCTGGAGCACGCTGATGGATGACGCCAGCGACAGCGTCGAGGAGGCCGGCGGCGACACCGACTCGCTGGTCTGGGGCGTGAGCGCGGCGATCGGCTTCTAGTCCGCCGGGCCGGCACCGCCGGCACGCGGCCGCGAATCCGGAGGGCCGGACTCCCGCACGGGGTCCGGCCCTCCGCCATTTCGCGCTGGCGAAGCCGGCCCGCGGGGCCGAGAATGGGCGCCATGAGCACATCCCCCGCCGACCCGACCCAGGAGGCCCGTCCATGTCCCGCCGGTTCCTTCACCTGCTGGCGTGTGCCGTCATGGTGACATCCGCCGCCGCGGCGTTCGCCGCCGACCTGCCCCCCTACAAGCCGGACGCGAACGCCACGCGCGCCCAGGTGCCCGATACCTACAAGTGGGATCTCGGCGCGCTGTTCGCCGACGGCGCGGCCTGGGAGGCCGAGCTGAAGGCCGTGCGGGCCGGATTGCCGGCGCTGCAGGCCTATGCCGGCACGCTGGGCAAGCCCGCCGCGATGGCGGGTTGCCTGAAGCTGTACTTCGACCTGCACGACCGCACCAGCCGCATCGCCCAGTACGCGAACCTGGCGCTGGACAGCGAGCAGACGAACCAGGAACTGCAGGCCCGCAAGCAGCTGAGCCTCTCCCTGCTGGAGGAGCTGAACGCCGCATCCGGATTCCTGCGCGGCGAGCTGCTGGCGCTGGACGACGCGACGATGCAGAAGGCGTACGCCGCCACCGATGGTCCCGGCGCCTACCGGACCTATGTCGACAACCTGCGCCGGCGGAAGTCGCGCGTGCTGCCGCCCGAGGCCGAGAAGGCACTGCAGCTGGCCGGCGACAACCTCTGGCTGGAGATCGATCTCAACGAAGTGCCCAGCGGCTACGAGGATGCCTTCGGCGCGCTGCTCTCCGACATCGCCTGGCCGAAGGTCCACGATGCCGAGGGCAAGGAGGTGCAGCTGACGCTGTCGAACTACCCGGTGTTCCGCGCCTCGCCGGACCGGCGCGTGCGCGAGGAGGCCGTCACGGCCTTCTACGCCACCCTGCGCCAGTTCCAGCACGCGTTTGCCGCCACGCTGGCCGGCCAGTTCGAACTGGACGTGACGTTCGCGCGCGCCCGCGGCTACGACACCGCGCTGGAGGCCTACCTGGACAAGGACAACCTGCCGGTGGCCGTGCACGACAACCTGATCGCGGCCGTGAACGCGAACCTGAAGCCGCTGCACCGCTACGTCGAGCTGCGCCGGAAGGTGCTGGGCCTGGACGACATGCGGCTCTACGACCTGAACGTGCCGCTGACGGCCGACGCCGAGATGGACGTCCCCTACGCCAAGGCCTGCGAGATCCTGCCCGCCGCGCTGGCGCCCCTGGGCGAGAAGTACGTCGCGATGCTGGAGCACGGCCTGGACCCGCGCAACGGCTGGATCGACGTCTACCCCAGCAACGACAAGGACAGCGGCGCCTTCTCGGCCTCGGTCTACGGCCGGCACCCCTACGTGAAGATGAACTACCAGGACACTCTGGACGACCTGTCGACGCTGGCGCACGAGTACGGCCATGCGCTGCACAGCCACCTGTCGGGAGAGAAGCAGAGCTACCAGGACCACCGCTACGTGATGTTCCTGGCCGAGATCGCCTCGACCTGCAACGAGGCCCTTCTGTCGGACTACCTGGTGAAGCAGGCCGCGTCGCAGGACGCTCGCATCGGCATCCTGGCCGCCGAACTGGAGACGATCCGCTCGACCATCTACCGCCAGACGCTGTTCAGCGAGTTCGAGCGTGCCGTGCACGGCTACGTCGAGGCCGGCACCCCGATCACTGCAGCGCTCCTGGACGAGACCTACGCCGGCCTCATCAAGCGCTACTACGGCCCCGGCTTCACGGTAGGACCGAACGACGGCATGGAGTGGGCCTACATCCCCCACTTCTACTACAAGTACTACGTGTACAGCTACGCGACGGGCCTCAGCTGCGGCATCGCCATCGCCGAGAACGTCAAGGCCAAGGGCCAGCCCGCCGTCGACGGCTACCTGGACATGCTGTCGAGCGGCTGCGCCCAGCCGCCGCTGGACCTGCTCAGGAAGGCGGGCGTGGACCTGACGAAGCCCGATGCGATCACCGCGGCGCTGGCGCGCTTCGACCGCATCGTGACAGAGCTGGCGGGGCTGCTGAAGGTGGACCTGAAGAGCTGACGGTCGCGCGGCCGTCGGGGAAGGGAAGCAGATGCTCTCACCGGAGTTGCGGCAGGCCATCGCCCCGCGGGCGCAGAGGATGAACCTGCTCTGGGGCGCCTTCCTGGCGGCCACGGTGTTCTACGTGGCGCTGGCGATGTTCGCAGTCGGCGGCGCCGAGCCCGTCGCCGACGGCGCGACACCGCCCCTGGACCCCTGGCTCCTGACGGCGGTGCTGGGTGCGGCGGCGGTGGGCGCGGCGGCGGGCTCGTTCCTGCTGCCCCGCCTGCTCCTGCCCGCCGGCCGCCCGCCGAAGCTGACGGCTGCCGGGTCGCGACAGGGCCCGACCGCCGCGGCAGCGCACCTGCCCCCGTCCGAACGCGAGTTGCTGGAGCTGCTGCCGGCCTACCAGACGACGATGGTCATCACCTGGGCGATGCGCGAGGCGGTCGCCGTGTTCGGGGTGGTCGCCGCCATCCTCACGCGGCAGCCGGCCATCGCGGTTCCCTTTGCCGCGGTTGCCTTTGCGCTGCTGGCGCTGGCGCGGCCGCGAGTGGTGGGCTTCCTGGAGGGCAGGAAGGGGCGCGGGTAAGCGGTGTGGCGACGCGGGCGTGACCTCGGGATTCGAGGTCCTGTGGGGACTTGCGGCGGCGCAAGTCCCCTTCGATTTGAAGCCCCTGCCTTCGGCACAAGCGTCGCTGCAAGCCTGCCGCTACCATGTGCCCGTGAGTCGCCGCGCCACCGCCAGACGCCCCGACAGGCAAGGGAGACCCAGCCATGAGCGACCCGAAGATCGCCGCCCGCCGCCCCGCCGTGCTCGAACTGGCGGCCGGCCGCTACGCCTACTGCACTTGCGGACAGTCCGCGAAGCAGCCGTTCTGCGACGGCTCCCACGCCGGCTCGGAGTTCCGCCCGACCATCTTCGAGCTGGCCGAGCCCGCCACGAAGGCCATCTGCCAGTGCAAGCACACCGGCAACGCGCCGTTCTGCGACGGCACGCACGGCCGGCTGCCCTGAGCCGTCCCGCGGGAACCCGGGCGAGCCTCCCGCCGTACAAGGGAGGCTCGGCCCTTTCGCCCCCGACCCGCACCCCCCGACCGATCGAGGAGCTCCCGTGACCCCACTGCGCCTGGCCGCCGCCGTCGCGCTGGCGACGTCGCTGACCCATGCCGGACCGGCCGCACACGCCGCCCCCGCCACGGTGAACCTGCCCGCCGCGGCGCCCGCCCAGCGGACCGTCGACCTCAAGGAAGCCTGGCGCCTGGGCGGCGACGACGACGAGGACGTGCTCCTGGGCATGGTCACCGCCGGCGTGCTGGGACCCGACGGCAACGTCTACCTGGTGGACCGCCAGATGGCACAGGTCCTGGTCGTGGCGCCCGACGGCTCGCTGGTCCGGACGCTGGGCCGCCAGGGCGACGGGCCCGGCGAGTTCAACAACCCGCACACCCTGTTCTTCCTGCCGGACGGCCGTCTGGCGGTGGTGCAGGGCTTCCCCAGCCGCGTCACCACGCTCAAGCTGGATGGCACGCCCGCCGGCGAGATCAAGGTCGGCGGCGAGGCGGTCGAGGGCGGCTTCAACTTCATGCGCGAGCTGCGGGTCGGCGGCGGCAAGCTGGTGGGCGTGCGTGGGCGCGGCACCTTCAACCAGGAGACGGGCAAGAGCACGCAGGTGACGACCATGTCGGTGATGGACCTCGCGGGCAAGGACCAGGTCCAGCTCTTCGAGCGCACGCGCGAGAACGACCTGCAGCGCCGCATCTTCGACGAGGCCGCCGAGTTCTCCGAGCTCAACACCTGGAACGTGTCGAAGGACGGCATCGTCTACAGCGTGCCCGAGCGCGAGGCCTGGGCCATCAACGCGCGCGGCCTGGACGGCGCGGTACGCTCGACCTTCCGGCGGCCGTTCACCCCGCGCAAGCGCACCGCCCAGGACAAGGCGGAGCTCACCGACGGCATGGTCGTCATCGTCAACGGCCGCCGGCAGCAGATCGAGAGCAAGGCCCTGGACACCGACCCCGCCATCGAGCGCATCAACGTGGCGGCCGACGGGCGCCTGTTCGTGACGAACTGCCAGCAGTCGCGCGAGCAGCTGCCGGCCGGCGTGGCCGCGCGCTACGACGTCGTGACACCCGACGGCAAGTTCGTCGAGGAACTCTCCCTGCGCGTGCCCGGCTTCGACAACCAGCAGGACATCGTGCTGTTCCTGGACGGCAGGACGTTCCTGGTGGTCACGAACTTCGACCAGGCGCGCGAGGCTTCCATGGCGGGCCTCGGCGGCGGCGGCGACGCGGCGAAGGAGCCCGCGGCGGACGCGGAGCCGCTCCAGGTGGTGTGCTACCGGTTGCCGTAGGCGCGGCGTCGCCTGTGCAACCCGCGCCGTCACCCGTTCCGGCTCAGCGGAACATGCCCTTGATCGTCCCCCAGCTCGTGCCTTCGGTCGGCACGCCGACGGCAAGGCCCGTGACGCGCAGCATGCCGTCGAACTCGGCCGGCGCGAATCCCCACGCCGGCATGTACTGCATCGGCATGATCGAGATGACGAAATCGGTCCCGGGCGTGATGACCGCGTTGAGGACCGCCGAGCCGCAGGGCACCACGACGGCCGTGTCCGCCGACTCCCAGTCCAGGCAGTCGGTCGTGGTCCGGATCCTGATGCGCGATTCCAGCTCGCTCTCGTATTCGACGTGGATGCTGCCGGTGGGCCCGGCAGTCAGGCGGAACTCGTCGAAGTCGCGAAACCCGGCGTCGCGCCAGCCATGGCGAAGCGCAACTGCTGCGACACCGGCGGCGTCGCCGGTGATGGTGGCGTAGACCGGCTCCCCGGCGCCGTTGCAGCCGCGGTTGAACTCGTCGACCTGACCTGACGCCAACGCCGGCTCCCCCTCGGCCGCGGCGGCGCCATCGGGCACGACGTCGCAGTGGGTCCAGGACGACACCGTCAGCGTGTAGTCGCCCGCCGACGCCTCAAAGCCGTCGACGACGACGTAGTGCACCGCGCCGGCCGCGCAGAAGAAGTCGGCGATGCGCGCGTTGAGACTGCAGGGCGTGCCCTCCTCGGCGTTGACGTCGAAGTCGTCGTTGCAGGCCACGAGCGAGCGGGCTTCGTCGTAGATGTACAGCTTCGTGTCATACGAGGAGCCGCAGAGGTCGAAACGGTACCAACCGGATGCCGGCGGCGTGAATGCATAGACGACATCGGGGGCCGTTCCCACGGAGATGCCGCAGAACTCGTCGTAGTCGTCGGCGTATCCGATGGTCGATCCCGTGTCGGTGAACGGAACCGCATCGAACGGCAGGGCGGTGTCGAACGTGTCGCCGCCAACGCGCGCGGCGGCGGCGGCCTCCGCCGGCGTCGGCGGACGCGTGAGACCGGGGCGTGATCCCTTGCCCGGAGCCGCCGCGCGCGCAGTGCCCGCGAACACGGCCACGGTCAGGATCAGGACGATCAGGGTAGGCAGGCGCCGGGACATCATGTCATCCACCCTCCATGGCAGGACGATCGCCGCGGCTTTGCCTCCGTCGGTGGGGCCAAGGCACGCGGACTCGCCTTGGGATATTGGACGTGCGCCCGCGATATGGGAAGCGAAAACGACGGGGCCCCTCAGGCCAGGTACAGGTCCACCAGCACCACCGCCAGCAGCACCATCCCCACCCACGAGTTGATCTCGAAGAAGGCCTTGTCCAGCCGCCGCAGGTCGCCGCCGCGCACCAGCGACTGCTCCCAGGCCAGCAGCGCCGCCATCACGCCCACTCCCAGCAGCGCCACCACGCCCAGCGGCTCGGCGCGCCGGAAGGCGGCCGCCATGCAGGCGATGGCCAGCACGTGGAAGACCCGCGAGAGCACCAGCGCGCGCTGCGTGCCCAGCCGCGACGCCAGCGAGTGCAGGCCCACCCGCCGGTCGTGGTCCGCGTCCTGGCAGGCGTAGATGGTGTCGAAGCCCGCCACCCAGAACATGACCGCGGCGGCCAGCCACAGCGGGAACGGCGCGAAGGCCCCGGTCACCGCCAGCCAGGCCCCGACCGGCGCGATGCCCAGCCCCAGCCCCAGCACCAGGTGCGACAGCGCCGTGAAGCGCTTGGTGTACGAGTAGCCGAGGGTGACCAGCAGGGCCACCGGGCTGAGCTTCAGGCAGAGCGGGTTCAGGCGCCACGCCGCGACCACCAGCAGGGCGGCCGCGACCAGCGTGAACATCGCGGCGCCGGCCACCGAGACCGTGCCCGCGGGCAGGTGGCGGTCGGCGGTGCGCGGATTGGCCGCGTCGAGGGCGCGGTCGGCCAGGCGGTTGAAGGCCATCGCGGCGCTGCGCGCGCCGACCATGGCCACCAGCACCCACAGCAGCGTGGCCGGCCGCGGCCGCCCGTCGCTGGCCACCAACAGCGAGATCAGCGCGAACGGCAGCGCGAAGACCGTATGCTCGAACTTGACGAACGAAAGGTAGCGGCGCAGGGCTTCCATGAAGGGGCACACCATGGCGGTTGCGGGTGCTGGTTGGTCCCGGCGGCGGGCGAAGGCGCGAACTGCCCGCTGTGGCCGGCGCGAAACTACCACCGCGGGCGCGGACGGGCAAGGCGCGGCCCTTGGGGGCGGTGACCGACCGGCGTGCGCCGGCGCACACGGCACTGGCGCAAGCGCACTCGCGCCGGCGCAAGTGGCACCCGTACGCGCCGAGACCGCGCGCGGCGGCCCTACGGCGCGCGCATCGAGTGCAACGCCAGCCGGTTGCCTTCGCTGTCGACGATGACTGCCCGCCAGCCGTGCGGCCCCAGCGAGTGAACGGGCTGCACCACGCGCCCGCCGTGCGCCTGGGCCTGCGCGACGGCTTCGTTGATCCGGCCGTCGACGTTCAGGTAGACCATGATGCCGGCGTGGTCGGTGATCGCCTCCGGATCCGCGAACAGGCAGCCACCGTTGCCCTGGTCGTGCTCGAGCACGCCGAAGCGCGTGCCCTGCGCCTCGTCCAGGTGCACGCCGACGCCCAGCACGGCGCGGTAGAACGCCGCGGCGCGATCGAGGTCGACCACCGGTATGTCGAACCAGACGGCCCGGTTGTGCAGCGTGTTCAGGTCGCTCATCGGATGGTCCTTCCTGCCGCGACTCCATGCCGCGGCGACAGGCTGGACACGATAGCGCGGTTCCCGCGCGCCGCCTCACGGCACGGCCCCTGCAGGCCGGCCTGCTCCGGGGGGCCGGAGCCGGGCGCCTTGCCGCGTCCGCGTGCCGGTGTGGGCAGCGGGAGGGAGTGAACATGCAAGGACAGGATCATCGTTTCCCGTTCGCGCGGCGCGCCATGGCGATCTGCACGGCCCTGTGCCTGGTGCCGCTGGCCTCAACCGCGGTCGCGGGAGCCGCGGCGCCGCACCGCTCGGCCGCGGTCGAACTGGGCGCAACGACGGGCTTCGGGGCACGGGCGGACTTCACGCTCCACGACTTCACGCGCGACCTGCCGCTGTCGCTGCGCGCAGGGATCGGCTACGCGGGACGCGACGCAGGTGATCCGTTGGCTGCCCGCCGCGTGTTCATCAACAACAACACTAACGGCACGCCTGACGAATCGGGGCATTCCTGGCAGCTGCGCCTGGACGTCGTGCGCCCGGTCGGTCGACTGGGCCTGGCGCCGGTCAACCTGGGCGTCGGCGTGCGCAAGGCGTATTTCACCGGGACCTTCGACTACATCGGCGGTAACGAGAACTTCGACGTGACGTGTCGGCCCTGGGGACTGGGCTTCGCGCTGGACACGGCTTTCGCAGTGGGGCGGGCGACGTCGCTGACGTTCGCCGCCGGACTCGACCGCTATTTCGGTGCCACCATGGAAGGCCATGACACCGCCTACAGCCCCGACGGCAGCGCGATCAACGCCCAGGAGGACTACGCCTGGGCCGATGCCGACGATGCCATCAACCAGCCGCGCTGGGAACTGACGGCGGTGATGGGGTTGCGCTGGCAACTGGGGCGCTGAGCGCGAAGCCGGGCGACGCGGCGCGGGGACCGCCCCCGCGCCGCGCCTTGCGAGCCGGCTCAGAACGCGAACACGGCGCCAAGCCTCAGCGTCCGCCCCGGCTCCCACACGCGCAGGCCCGCCGCGAACGGGTTGCGCTGGTAGGACAGGTGCTGCGTGTAGAGGGAGTTGGTCGCGTTGTCCAGGGCCAGCTCGTAGCGCACGTCGCCCGACTGCCACGCCGCCGCCAGGTCCAGCCGATTCCAGGAATCCGTGGCCGTCTCGCCCTGCGACGGGTCGACGCGGTGCTGGGCCGCCGCGTGGCGGTACCAGGCGCGCGCCGTGGCGCCGCGCCACTCCGGCGAGCGCAGCTCCAGGTCGAAGGTCAGCGGCTGGATCTCGGCCAGGGGCACGTTCGTGTCCACCTGCTCGCCCCAGTTCCAGTTCAGCCCGGCCGCGACCAGGTCCCATTCCGCGCGCAGCGAGGCGCCCGCCAGCAGCGCATCCACCGCCGCATAGGTCTGGACCGCCGCCGTGCCGACCATCGCGCGCGCCAGCACCGGGTAGTTCGCCACCCGCGTGCCGAACAGCTCCGCGCGCAAGATACCGCGCGTGGCTCCCAGGCGCGCGGTGGCGCGCAGGGGATCGTCCAGCGTGGGGTTGCCCACCCAGTCCGTGCCGGCGCCGGGCCGGTCCAGGACGATGAACTGCTGCTCGATGCCCGGCGCGTCGGCCGCCAGTTCCAGGGCCGCCGTCAAGGCCGCGCCGGACACGACCCGCGCCTGCGAGACCGTGATCCCGAACGGCACCGACCACTTCTCCAGCTCGGCATCCGGGTGCACGCGGATGAAGGCGGCCAGCTGCGCGTCATCGTGCGCCTTCGTGCGCGCCAGGCCCAGGCGGACGACGAGCCACGGACTGCCCGCCCGGCCCAGGGAGTGCCGCAGCGTCGCGCCCCAGCGCCAGACGTCCGGCAGCATGTGGCTGGCGGTGGCCATCGCCGGGTTGGCCATGGGCACGATGCCGTTGCGGGCATCCCAGTTGCGGCCGTACACCTCGTAGCGGTCGCCGACGGCGCCGAACATGGTGTTCTCCGCGTCTGTCGCCATGTGCATCGTGGCGAAGCTGCGGCGCAGGCCGTTGTCCATCAGGTGCTCGGTCCGGTTCACGTACAGGCGATGGCCGCGCCAGGAGCCCGAGGCCTCCCAGCGGTCGTTCTCGCGCTCGTCCATCAGCAGGTACGGGAACAGGAGGTCCCGCGAACGCTCCTGGCCCGCCCGCAGCCCGCCCCCGGACAGCCGCGCCTGGGCGCGCACCTCGCGCACGCCCGTGGCCGGCGTGCTCGCGAACCCGTACAGGTCGCCGAAGGTGCGGCCGTCGGCGTCGGTGTAGGCCTCGACCTGCCGCCAGCGCGTGCCCAGTCGCAGCCCGCGCCCTTCCAGAGCGAACGAGCCGTCCACCGCGTCGTCGTGGTCGGCACGGGCCTCGACGCGCAGTCGGCCCAGCCAGGCGTCGCCGGGCAGGGAGCGGGTCATGGCGACCGTGCCGCCCAGTCCCGACTGCAGCGCGGCGCCGTCGCGCGCCAGGGCCACGGAGTCGATCTCGAGCAGGTCGACCTGGCCCACCCGCGTGTCCATGCGGTTGGGACAGGCGGTCTCGCAGCGCTCGCAATCGACGGTGAAGGTCAGGTCGTGGCGGCGGAAGCCGTCGGCGTACAGGTCGCCGGCGCCGGCAGCGCCGCGCTGCACGATGACGAAGGGCGTCGCCTGCAGGATGTCGGCGACAGCCTGCCCGGGCTCCACCTTGACGGTCTGAGCGCCCGGCGACAGGCGCTCGCCGACCACCTTGACGGTGTCGGCGTTGGCGACGCGGTCGGATAAGGGCGCGGCCGCGGCGCGCGCGCCGGCCGGCAGCATCGCCATCGCGATCGCCAGCGCGGCGCGCCGGAGCGGAACGGTTCTGGTCATGACGAAATCTCCTCCCGTGGTGGACGCGCAGGCGCGCGCACGCCGGCGGCCATGCCGCGCGGCGCGAGCCAACGCGCTCGCTTGTCGGTTGTCTCGCTGGAACGACGTTCAGGCGACCTGACGGGAGTACTTGGGCACGCGATCGCGCGGTTCGGGCCGCCAGACCGCGCCAACGACGGGACCGCCGGGCGCCAGGTCGGCCACCGGCGGCGGGCAGATGCCGACGCGCCCATGCACCGGCACGTGGGCGTCCAGGACATGCACGAGGGAAGACTGGTGATCGCGGTGGCCGCAGGTGCAGCGGGAAACCAGGGCCAGCACGGCGGCAGGGCCACCCGGCGCGGAGGCACGGCCATGCTCACGGGCCGCGGGGGGATCGACCGCGACATCGCAGCAGGAGGACGCCGCCTCGGCGGGCAGGTCGCCGCAGCAGTCCGGCAGGTCGGTGGACGCCGCGGGAGCCGGCGCGCAGCAGGCCGCGCCGCAGCACGCCGCACCCTCGGCGCAGCCGCAGGCGCCGCGCGCCGCATGCCCGTCATGCCACAGCACCGCCAGGGCGCCGCCCGCCGGGCCCAGCCCGCCGGCCAGGTACACCACCAGCGCCAGGCTGCCCGGCAGGCTGCGCCGGCAAGTGAGCCCGCGTCCGTCCACCATCTCCCCCTGCGCTGGCCGCCCGCGTGGCGATCCCCGGCGCCGCGCCAGTATGCGCCCCGCCAGCCGCGCCACGCAAGCCGTGATCGCCTACGCCCCGACCAGCTTTCCCCGGAACATGAAGAACACCGCCCCCAGCAGGCACAGCCCCGCCCACAGGTAGTCCAGCTTGAGCGGCTCGCGCAGGTACCACACCGAGAACGGCACGAACACCGCCAGCGTCACCACCTCCTGGATGATCTTCAGGTGCCCCACGCTCAGCACCGTGTGCCCGATGCGGTTGGCCGGCACCTGGAAGCAGTACTCCAGCAGCGCGATCCCCCAGCTGACGAACACGGCGATGAGCCACGGCTTGTGGTTCAGCTCCTTGAGGTGCGCGTACCAGGCGAAGGTCATGAACACGTTGCTGCACAGCAGCAGCCCCACCGACATGGCGATCGGTCTCAATCCGGACTCTCCTTCCGCGCCCTGCACCCGGGCGGCAAT
>JAYRFB010000251.1:0-14544 GCA_041908585.1 Candidatus Krumholzibacteriia bacterium | reverse complement strand
TCCGGGGACAGCCGCGCGCCGGAGATCGGGGGGGCGCCGAAGACCCGCGCGCGCTCGATCCCCGGCGCCGGGGCCTCGGCGCCGGCCTCGGCCGCCGGGGGCGCCTTGCGCGCGCAGCCGCCGGCGCCGGCCAGCGCCGCCAGGCAGGCGGGAGCAAGCAGGCCGAGCGTGATGATCCTCATGGGGAATCTCCTTCTGGGGTCGGGAGTGGTCCTGCGCGCCGGGCGGTCGCGCCGGGGGCTATATACGGGGGCGGGCCGCCCGGGGTTCGCCCCCAATTCGCGGCCGCGCTCAGGCGGCCGGCAGCGGCTCGTCGGGGCGGCCCGCGAACTCGACCACGTCGATGCCGCGGCGGCGCAGCTGCGCCACCATCCCGCCGCCGGGCACGACGAGTTCCTGGCAGCAGGCCCCCACCGCGCCGAGTGTCCCGGCGGCCAGCATCCGGGCGATGATCGCCGCCGGGAACCCGGTCATCCGCATCATGGCCGACAGGCCGGTGGCGTCGTCGTGGCGGTCGATGATGCGCACACCCAGTCGGCAGGCCTCGCCGCCTGCGTCCCGGCCCTCGGCCACCGCCAGCAGCAGCACGGCGTCGGGTCCCGGCACGTCCAGCGCCCGGCGCAGGCAGTTGGCCAGCATCTGGCGCGGGCTGACCTCGCCACCGGGGAACGCCAGCGGGCGCGCGTCGGTCAGCCCCAGCTCGCGCAGGAGCCGGAACTGGGCGCAGTGGCCCTTGTAGCGGATGGTCTTGTAATCCAGCTCCGGCACGCGGCCCAGCAGCGTCTGCGGGAGCGTCGAGGTGCCGCCGCTGGTCTGGAACGCCTCCAGCTCGCCGAACGGTGCCGGGAAGGTGATCGACTCCAGCTCGCTGAGCGCGGGCACCGTGTCCAGCCGCCCGCCGCGGATGACCACCGCCGGCTCGACGTACTCGTTGATCAGGCCCTCGACCGAGAACACGAGCTTGTAGTTCATCGGCGGCTGCGGTTCAAGGGGCAGGCCGCCCACGCGCAGCCGCAGGGAGTCCACGGTCGCCAGGCGCGTGGCCAGCCAGTAGCCCAGGATGCCGGCCAGGCCCGGCGCCAGGCCGCAGTCGGGCACGATCGCCACGCCGGCCCGTCGCGCCGCCCCGTCCAGGGCGAACTCGCGCGCCACGACGTCGTTGTTGCCGCCGAGGTCCAGGAAGTGGGCCTGCTGCTCGACCGCCTGGGCAGCCAGCGACGCGTTGTACCAGTAGTTGACGGCGCTGACGACGACGTCGGCTTCCCGCATCAGCGGCGCCAGGAAGGCCGCGTCCTGGACGTAGCCGGTGCAGGTGCGCAACCGCGGGTCCCGGCAGCGCGCGGCGAGCCGCTCCAGCGCGTCGACGTCCGTGTCGACCGCGACCAGGGCCGTGGTGTCGTCGGCGTGCTGGAGGAGGTCGTGGGCGATCGCCGTGCCCTGCAGGCCGGCGCCGAGCAGCAGGTACTTCATGCCTCATCTCCGGGGCGTGGCGGCCGCGGCGACAGGCCGCGCCATGGGCATACGATAGCCCCGGGCCGGCCGCGGGGCACGCCCCAAGCCCGGTTGACCGTTGCGGGGGGCTCGGGCTACTATGCAGTGACGGGCCGCCGGCCCCGGTTCCCACCGTCCCGACATCCCCGTCAAGGAGCGTTCCATGGACGCCAGGGCACTGCAGAAGAACCTGCTGGAACTGATCCGCCGCACCTCGGCCGAGTTGCCGACAGACGTCGTGCGGGCGATCGAGGCGGGCGCGCGCAAGGAGAAGGCGGGCTCCAATGCCCGCTACGCGCTGGAGGTCATCCGCGACAACATCGTGATGGCCAAGGACAAGTCGCAGCCGCTGTGCCAGGACACCGGCACCATCATCTGCTACGCCGACCTGCCGAAGTGGTGCGACGAGCGGACCTTCCGCAAGGCATACGAGAAGGCCGTGGTCGAGGCGACGCGGGTCGGGTACCTCCGCCAGAACTCGGTGGACTCGGTCACGGGTGCCAATTCGGGCGACAACCTGGGACCGGGCAACCCGTCGTTCCACTTCCACCAGGCGACCGGCAACGCGCTGACGGTGCGCATGATGCTCAAGGGCGGCGGCTGCGAGAATGTCAGCACGCAATACAGCCTGCCCGACACGAAGCTCGGCGCCGGACGCGATCTCGAAGGCGTGCGCCGCGCCGTGCTCGACGGCGTGCTCCAGGCACAGGGCAAGGGGTGCGGACCGGGCATCCTGGGCGTCTGCATCGGCGGAGACCGCGGTACGGGCTACGTCGCGGCCAAGGAGACGCTGTTCCGCGAGCTGGATGACACCAACGAGGACGTGCGCCTGGCCAAGCTCGAGAAGCGGATCCTGAAGGAAGGCAACACGCTCGGGGTCGGCCCGATGGGCTTCGGCGGCGCCACCACGCTGCTGGGCGTCAAGATCACGCACCGCAACCGCGTGCCGGCCTCGTTCTTCGTCTCGATCGCCTACATGTGCTGGGCCTTCCGGCGCAACGGATTCGTGCTCTCGGAGGGCGGGCGCATCACGCGCTGGCTCTACGACTCGTAGGAGGCTGGAACCATGCTGCTGGAAGCCCCGTTCACCGAAGAGAAGATCCGCGCGCTGCGCGTGGGCGACATGGTCGAGATCACCGGCGTGGTCTACACCGGGCGCGACGCCGTCCACAAGTACCTGCATGATGGCGGCAAGCCGCCGGTCGACCTGAAGGACAGCATCATCTACCACTGCGGGCCGGTCGTGGTGAAGGAGGGCGGGAAGTGGGTCGTCAAGGCCGCCGGCCCGACCACCAGCATCCGCGAGGAGCCCTACCAGGGCCCGCTCATGGAGCAGTACGGCATCCGGGCCGTCATCGGCAAGGGCGGCATGGGGGCCAAGACGCTCGAGTACTGCCGCAAGGTCGGCGGCGTCTACCTGCACGCCGTCGGTGGCGCAGCCCAGGTGCTCGCCGAGCGTGTGGTGGCGGTCAAGGGCGTGCACCTGGCGGAGAAATTCGGCTCGCCGGAGGCGATCTGGGAGTTCCAGGTCGAGCGCTTCCCGGCGGTGGTGACCATGGACTCGCACGGCGGCTCGCTGCACGCGCAGGTGCTGGAAGAGTCCGCGGCGAAGCTCAAGCAACTGCTCGGCTGACGGGAGAGGCGACTTGTCCCTGGAACCGCACCTGGTGGAGCCGTCGAACCGGCCCGGCGTCCTGTCGGTCGGCGGCGTGCTCAACATCCTCTACCGGCGCCGACGCGTGGTGCTCGGCGCCACGGCGCTGGGCCTGTGCGCGGGGATCGCGTACGGGATCGTCGTCAAGCCGCTCTACCGCGCCACCGCGCAGGTCCGCCCCGGCATCGTGGCCTACAATTCCGAGGGCAACCCGATCCGCGAGACGGCCCTCGAGGACATCGTCGGCTGGTTCGACAAGGCGCTCTACTGGCGCGAGTTCCAGGAGCAGCCCGCGTTCGCCGGCCTGAAGGTGGCCCCGGTCATCGTGGCGGAGTTCGTGCCGAGCCTGAACTTCGTGCAGGGCGGCGACGTCATCACCCTGACCAACCTGTCGCGCAGCCGGGACCAGGCCCGCGACGTGCTCGATCGCGGCATCGAGTCGTTCAACAGCCAGGCGCTGGTCGACTCGCTGGGCAGCAGCCTGCACCTGACCCAGCGCAACGCGCGGTTGAAGATGGAGCGCCTGACGCAGGAGATGGCGCGCATCGACGCCGAGCGGGAGCGCACGCAACTGCGGATCGGCGAACAGGAGCGCGAGCTGCAGATGGTCGCCATGGAGCGGCGCAGCGTCGAGCTGGATCTGCAGCGGCTGGCCGAGGAGAACGCGTGGCGCCTGCGGGCGGTGGCGGAGTTCCGCGCCGAGGCGCAGGCCGCGCGCGGCCGCGCGGGCGAGGCCGAGAAGCTGCTCGGGCGCACCCTGCAGGCCGAGCATGACACCGGGGGAGGCATCGCCACCGGGCAGGGAGAGGGTCCCGTCAGCGAGGTCCTGCTGCAGACCGCCAGTCGCGAGCAGGCCGGCCGGGCCGGCGAGCTGCTGGCGACGGTCAACCGCATCTCGCACATGGCCATCAATTCGGTCGTGCGCGCCGACAGCCTGGAGGCGGTGGTCAAGGCGAACGACCTCGAGATGAAGCGCCTGCGGCTGGTCCTGGAGATCGAGCTGGCCAAGAAGAAGGCCGACGTCGAGCAGAAGATCCGCGACCTGGGCATCGTGCTGGAGCGCGACCTGCCGCGGGAGCGCGCGCTCCTGGAGGCCGACCGCCTTGGCGAGCGGACCAAGCTGGAGCTGGCGTCGCCCCTGCAGAGGGTCGGCAGCATCGCTGTCTCGGAGAAGCCGGTGCGGCCGCGCAAGCTGCGCGCCGCGGCCATCCTCACCTTCCTGGGCCTGTGCGGCGGCACGGCGCTGGCGCTGGCCTGGGAGTACCTCGACAACAACCGGGCGGTGATCACGGCGACGCGCCGGCCGGTCGCCTGAGGGCGCGCCGACCGCCCGGCGCCGCCGGGTACGTGGTTGCAATTCGGAACACCCGATTGCCAAGCCGGCGGGGTTGTGCCACATTCCGCCGGTTGCACCGGCCCCGCCGTCTGCGTCTTGCGGGCGCCATCCACTTCCGGAAAGGAAGCACATGTCCAGATCAATCCTGACGGCGGCCGCGCTGGCCGGCGTCCTGCTGGTCGTGTCGACCGGCTGCAAGGGCGACGGCAAGACCGCGGAGGTTCCCGCCATCGAGATCGAACCGGGGCTCAGCTACGTGGATTCGCTCGTCGGCACCGGCGACGCGGTCCAGAGCGGCGACTTCGTGCAGGCGCACTACACGGGCTGGCTGCAGGTCACCGACGAGAAGACGAAGAAGCCCGCCAAGGGCAGCCAGTTCGACAGCTCGGTCGATCGCGGCGAGCCGATCACGTTCCCCGTCGGCAGCGGGTTCGTGATCCCGGGCTGGGAAAAGGGCCTGATGGGCATGAAGGTCGGCGGCAAGCGCACGCTGATCATCGGGCCCGCCCTGGCCTACGGCGCCGAGGGCCGCCCGCCGGTGATCCCGGCCAACTCCACCCTGATCTTCGACATCAGCCTGGTCGGGCTGCCCAAGGTCGAGGTGCAGGTGCAGCAGGAGGGGACCGGACCTGCGGCCGCGCCCGGTGACCAGATCGCCGTCCACTACACGGGGTCCCTGTGGGTCAACGGCGCGGTCGGCGACAAGTTCGACTCCTCGCTGGACCGCGGCGAGCCGTTCCGCTTCACGCTCGGCGCCGGCATGGTCATCCCCGGTTGGGACATGGGCCTCAAGGGCATGAAGGTGGGCACCAAGGCCCGACTGGTCATCCCTTCGACGCTCGGCTACGGCCGGCAGGGCACGCCCGGCGGCCCGATCCCGCCGAACGCCGACCTGGTGTTCGATGTCGAGCTGATGGAGATCGCCGGCAAGTAGGTGACGATGCAACTGCTTGCGGGACAAGGCCTGCGACCGCCTGAGGTTCGGCGCTTGCACCGCTGGCACGTATCTGCTACAGTTTCACGCTGTTTCTGGGCAGACGCCCCGACGGGGCGTCTGCCCTTTTGCCCAGCCGTCGCAAGCCCCGCGGGAGGAGAAACGTGATCTACCTCATTCCCGTCGCCGGAGTGCTGGCGCTGATCTTCGCGGCCTACAAGGCCGCCTGGATCAGCCGCCAGGACGCGGGCGACCAGAAGATGCAGACCATCGCCGGCCACATCCAGGAGGGCGCCATGGCCTTCCTGAGCCGCGAGTACCGCGTGCTGGCCATCTTCGTGGTCGTCGTCGCGGCGCTGCTCGCCGCCTCGAACGCCAGCCAGCCGAGCAGCCACGCGCTGATCGGCCTGTCGTTCGTCGTCGGCGCGGTCTGCTCGGCGGCCGCGGGCTATTTCGGCATGCGCATCGCCACGCGCGCCAACGTGCGCACGACGGCGGCCGCCCGCACCGGGCTGAACCCGGCCCTGCTGGTCGCGTTCGCCGGCGGCACGGTGATGGGCATGGTCGTGGTCGGCCTGGGCGTTCTGGGCCTGAGCCTGCTCTACATTGCCTACACGAAGATATTCAACGCGAACGTCGAAATGGACCGGCTGCTGCAGGTGCTGTCGGGCTTCTCGCTGGGCGCCAGCTCCATCGCGCTGTTCGCGCGCGTGGGCGGCGGCATCTACACGAAGGCCGCCGACGTCGGTGCCGACCTGGTCGGAAAGGTCGAGGCCGGCATTCCCGAGGACGACCCGCGCAATCCCGCCGTCATCGCCGACAACGTGGGCGACAACGTGGGCGACGTGGCCGGCATGGGCGCCGACCTCTTCGAGTCGTACGTCGGCGCCATCGTCGGCGCCATGATCCTGGGCACCGCGTTCGCCGTCGAGAAGGCGATTCCGATCATGAATGCCGTCATGCTGCCGCTGGTCCTGGCGGGTGTGGGCATCGTGATGAGCATCGCCGGCACGTTCCTCGTGCGGGTGAAGGAGGGCGGCAACCCGCAGGCCGCGCTCAACCTGGGCACGTTCGGGGCCGGCATCATCATGACGATCGCCAGCTGGTTCGTCATCGACGCCATGCTGCCCGCCGGGGCCATGGGCGTATTCCTGGCCACGATCGCCGGCCTGGCCGGCGGCATCGCCATCGGCGTCATCACCGAGTACTACACCGCCGAGGACAAGGCCTCGGCCCGCGCCATCGCGAAGCAGAGCGAGACGGGCTCGGCCACGAATATCATCGCCGGCCTGGGGCTGGGCATGAAGTCGACGGCGCTGCCGATCATCGTGCTGGGCATCGTGATCCTGGTCGCGCACAAGTTCGCCGGCCTCTACGGCATCGCGATCGCGGCGCTCGGCATGCTCTCGACCACCGGCATCCAGCTGGCGGTCGATGCCTACGGCCCGATCGCCGACAATGCCGGCGGCATCAGCGAGATGGCGGGCCTGGGCAAGGAGGTGCGCGCGCGCACCGACAAGCTGGACGCCGTGGGCAACACGACGGCGGCCATCGGCAAGGGCTTCGCGATCGGCTCGGCGGCGCTGACCGCGCTGGCCATGTTCAGTGCCTACCAGCACACCGTGCACCTGGAGAAGATCGACCTGCTGGTGCCGCAGGTGCTTGTCGGCCTGCTGATCGGCAGCATGCTGCCGTTCCTCTTCTCGGCCATGTCGATGCAGGCCGTCGGCCGCGCGGCCTTCTCGATGATCGAGGAGGTCCGCCGCCAGTTCCGCGAGATCCCCGGCCTGATGCAGGGCACCGGCACCGCGGACTTCCGGCGCTGCGTGGACATCTCCACGGCCGCGGCGATCCGCGAGATGATCCTGCCGGGCGTGCTGGCGGTAATCACGCCGGTGGCGGTCGGCTTCCTGGGCGGGACCGAGATGCTGGGCGGCCTGCTGGCGGGCGTGACGGCCAGCGGCGTGCTGCTGGCGATCTTCCAGTCCAACGCCGGCGGCGCCTGGGACAACGCCAAGAAGCACATCGAGGGCGGCCACTTCGGCGGCAAGGGCAGCGAGGCGCACAAGGCCGCCGTCGTGGGCGACACCGTGGGCGATCCGTTCAAGGACACCTCGGGCCCGAGCCTGAACATCCTGATCAAGCTGATGGCGGTCATCAGCGTGGTGATCGCGCCGATCCTGGCCAAGTAGCGGCGCGACGGGGCGGCGCCGCCCAAGCCGGGCGGCCGTCGCGGGTTAGCGACACGGCGGCCCGCCTCCGACCGGGGGCGGGCCGCCGCGTTTTTTGCTTTGCGCGCGCCGGGGGCGCGGGCCAACATTGGGGGGCCGGAACCCCGGCGGGACCCCGCGCCACCTCCCGAGGAAGGGTGCAGCATGCCCGGCCCGACGCTATCGGCCCACTACACAGCCCGCACGCCTTCGGTCATCCGCATGGCCCAGATCGAGTTCGCCGCGCGCAGCGACGGCACCGAGGCGCTCAATGCCGCCATCGGCAACGTCTCGCTGCCGATGCACCCGGCGATGCAGCAGCGGCTGCGCACGCTCGGCGAGCCGGGCTCGCCGTTCGCCGCCGGCGTGGTCGGATACACGGCCACGGTGGGCACGGCGGAGGCCAACGCCGCCTTCCGCAACGTGATCGCCGCCAGCGGCTTCGGCACCGACGGCCTGTTCAGCCAGATCACCGACGGCGGCAGCCAGGCCATGGAACTGGTGATCGTCGGCTGCTGCGGACCGGCCGGCTCGGCCGAGCGCCCGCTCCTGCTCATCGATGCCGCCTACACGAACTACAAGGCCTTCGCCGAGCGGCTGGGTCGCCGCACCGTGTCGATCACGCGCGCGATGGGGGAGGACGGCCGCTTCTCGCTGCCGGCCCTCGACGAGATCGGGCGCGTGATGGCCGCCGAGAACCCCGGCGCCGTGGTGGTGATCCCGTACGACAACCCCACCGGCCACCTCTATGACCATGCCTCGCTGGCGGCGCTGGCCCGCCTCTGCGTCCGCCATGACGCCTGGCTGGTCTCCGACGAGGCCTACCGGGAGCTGTACTACCGCGAGGGGCCGCCGGTCAGCGCCTGGGGCCTCACCGACGCGGAGGTGCCGGGAATCGCCGGCCGGCGCATCAGCATCGAGACGGTGTCCAAGGTGTGGAACGCCTGCGGGCTGCGCATCGGTGCGCTGGTCACCGACAACCCGCTGTTCCACCAGCGGGCCGTGGCCGAGAACACGGCCAGCCTCTGCGCCAACGCGATCGGCCAGCACATCTTCGGCGCCATGGCGCACGTGCCGGCCGACGAGCTGCGCGGGTGGTTCGCCACCCAGAGGGCGTACTACGGGGCGATGCTGCGGGAATTCACCGTTCGCACGCGCGAGCTGATCCCCGGCGCCATCGTCTCCAGCCCGGACGCAAGCATCTACTCGGTGGTGGACCTGCGCCACGTGGTGCCAGCGGATTTCGATGCCGTGGCCTTCGTGCGCTGGTGCGCGAAGGAGGGTCGGCGCGTCGTGGACGGGCGCCCGCTGACCCTGCTGACGGCGCCGATGGCCGGTTTCTACAGCGTCGCCGCCGGCCAGCCCAACCCGGGCCGCACCCAGCTGCGGCTGGCCTACGTGCTGACGCCCGCGCAGATGAAGCTGGCGCCGGACCTGCTGGCGGGGCTGCTGGCGGATTACCTCGGCTGAGCGGCCCGCGCGAACTCGGCGGCGGCCGCCTCCGACAGCTCGTCGTGCAGCAGCGCCGCCGCCACCTCGGGCCCGAACGTGAACGTGTCGAGCCCGGCGCGGGCCAGCTCGACCACGCGCTCGGCGCCGCGCAGGCTCGCCGCCAGCAGGCGCGTGCCGGTGCCGGTGCCCTTCAGGATCGCCTGCATCGCCAGGAGCACCTTGCGGCCGTCCCGGCCGGCGTCGTCCAGGCGGCCCAGGTACGGCGCCGCGTAGGCCGCGCCGAGCGCGGCCGCGGCCAGCACCTGGCCCGGGTCGTAGACGGCGGTCATCGTCACGCCCGCGCCCCCGCCTCGCAGGCGCGCGGCGGCGCGAAACCCCTCCGCAGTGGCCGGCACCTTCACCAGCACGGACGTGTTCGCGCGTGCCAGCTCGGCCAGCCGGGCGCCGGTGGCTGCCAGCTCCGCGTCGTCGTCGCCCCAGGCCTGCAGGTGGATCTCGCGCGCCCCCAGGTCCGCTGCCCGCGCGGCCAGCGACGCCAGCGCCTCGACCGTGCAGGGCACGCCTGCCCGCTCCAGCAACAGCGGGTTGGTCGTCACGCCGTGGAAGATGCCCGTCGGCAGCAGGCGCTGCCAGGCTTCGGTGTCGGCGCTGTCCAGGAACAGGCGCGGGCCCGCGCTGGCGGGCAGTGACGGGAGATCCATCGGTCACTCCGGGGCTGGGGGTTGTTCAGCCGAACAGGTTGAGCTGGCCGGTGCGTTCATCCTCGACCGGCTCCACGCACTGCGGCCCGTCGAAGGCGGGGTTGCCGACCTTCGCGGTCACCGGGTGCGACAGGAGCAGCTCGGTCGGCGCCGGCTGCAGCAGGGATACGAGATCTTCCGCCTCGGCGGCCTCCGCGCCAAGCCAGATCTTCCACGTCGATGGGGGCAGGATCACCGGCATGCGGTGGTGGATCGGCCGCATGAGGGCGTTGGCCTCGGTGGTCAGGATGGCGCCCGTGTCGAACCGGCGACCGCCGGGCTGCTCGCGGGGCTCCCACAGGCCGGCCAGGGCGAACGGCCGGCCGTCGCGCGCGCGGAAGTGGAACGGCTGGCTGCGCCCGTCGCTCTTGCGCCACTCGTAGAAGCCGTCGACCGGGACCAGGCAGCGTCGCTGGCGGAATGCCTCCCGGAAGGCCGGCTTGGCCAGCACCGTCTCGGCCCGCGCGTTGATCAGCTGCGGCCCGCCGCCGTCGCCGCGATCCCAGGGCGGCACCAGGCCCCAGCGGAGCATCCGCACCAGGTTGCCGGGGCTGGAAGGATTGGGCACGATCGCGGCGATGTCGGTGCCGGGGGCGATGTTCCACCGTGGGCCCAGTTCAGGCACCACGTCGAGGTAGAACGTCTCGGCCAGCACGTGTGGCGCTGAGCTCAGGACGATGCGGCCGCACATGGTCGGTGTCATCCCTCGCCGCGCAGTGGCGGCCGGCGCACGGTCGGGCGCTCGCGGGCGGCCGCGCAGGACCGCCCCGCTTCGCGCGGGTTCACGGCAGGTCGAACAGAAGTAACGCGCACTCGCCGTCGGCCGCCAGATCCAGCCGCGTGACGCCCTCGATCGCCGCGCCGTCGCCGGCAGCCAGTCCGACCGCGTTGACAGCGACGCGGCCGCCGGTCACCTGCAGCCAGGCCCGGCGCCCCGGCTCCAGACGGTGTTCGACGGTCACGTCCGGCCCCAGCTCGGCCAGCCACAGGCGAGCGTCCTGGTGCCAACGCAGCGAGCCGTCGGCGCCGTCGCCGGAGACCGCCAGCTTCAGCCGGTTGCGGCGCTCGGGCAGCGGCAGGTGGCGGCTTTCGTACTGTGGCGCCAGCCCGGGCCGGTCGGGGCGCAGCCAGACCTGGAGCAGACGCACGGGCAGCTTCGCGGAGGCGTTGGCTTCGCTGTGCTCGATGCCGGTGCCGGCGCTCATGCGCTGCAGGCGCCCGCGGCGGATGACCGATTCGTTGCCCAGGCTGTCGCGGTGCAGCAGCTCGCCCTCCAGCACCCAGGTCACGATCTCCATGTCGTGGTGGGCGTGGCGCGCGAAGCCGGCGCCGGCGGCGATGATGTCCTCGTTGATCGCGCGCAGCGGCCCGTAGCCCATGTGCGCCGGGTCATGGTAGTCCGCGAAGGAGAAGGTATGCCGGGTGTCGAGCCAGCCGTGGTCGAAGTGGCCGCGTTCGCGGCCGGGCCGGACGGTGACCATGTGGGCGCCCCCGCGGACGGCCGGCGTCGCGGGGACATCCCGCGGCGGGGCTGTGGCCGTCGTGCCACGAGGTTAGGCCCCGGTCGCGGCAGCGTCAAATCCCTTCCCCCGGTCCGGGCGCCTGCCGCGGGCGGACACAATCACGACGGCACAAGCCGGAGCTTGAGGCGGACCTGTTTTCGCGCTATTTTCACCCCGCCCGGCGCCGTCCGCCCCGGGCGGAGAGGCACGATGATCCCACCACCCTGGGACTGCGGTTGCGCGCGCGCGGTGCTCCATGTCGACATGGACGCCTTCTACGCGTCGGTCGAGGTGCTGGACGATCCCGCGCTCGCCGGGCGGCCCGTCATCGTCGGCGGCACGCCCCAGGGGCGTGGCGTGGTGGCCGCCGCCAGCTACGAGGCCAGGCGCTTCGGCGTGCGCAGTGCGATGAGCGCCGCGCGCGCGCGGCAGCTCTGCCCCGACGGCGTGTTCCTCCGGCCCCGACCTGAGCGCTATGCGGAGCTGTCGCGCGTGGTGATGGACCTGCTGCGCGGCTACACGCCGCTGGTGGAGCCGCTCTCGATCGACGAAGCGTTCCTCGACGTGAGCGGGTGCCGGCGCCTGCTGGGACCGCCGCCGACGATTGCCGCCGACATCAAGCGCCGCGTCAAGGAACGCACGGGCCTGACGGCCTCGGTCGGCGCTGCGGCCAACAAGTTCTTGGCCAAGCTCGCCTCCGACCACGGCAAGCCCGACGGCCTGGTCGTGATCGAGCCGTCCACGGGCAGCACCTTCATCGCGCCGCTGCCGATCGAGCGGCTGTGGGGCGTGGGCCGCGTCGCATCGCAGCAGCTGCGGGCGGTCGGCATCGAGCGTATCGGAGACCTGCTCGAGCGCGACGCCGGACAGCTGGCGGCGGCCTTCGGCCCGCACGCGCTGCACCTGCGCGAGCTGGCGGCGGGGATTGACGACCGTCCGGTCGTGCCTGCGCATGAGGCCAAGTCCGTTGGCAACGAGCTGACCTTTGCCGAGGACATCGCCGACGCCGGCCAGCTGCGCGAGGTGTGCGACGGGCTGGCCGACAAGGTGGCCCGCCGTCTGCGTGCCGACGACCTGCGTGCCCGGACGGTCGTGCTCAAGGCGCGCTACCCCGACTTCACGACCGTCACGCGCTCGCTCACGCTGCCCCAGGCGACGGCCGGCGGCGTCGAGCTGCGCGATGCCGCCCGAGAGCTGCTCGAGCGCCGGCTCGGCCGCGGGCGGCGGCCGCTGCGGCTGCTGGGCGTGACGGCCGCGAACCTGGAACACGGCCTGCCGCCGGGGCAGGGCCAGCTCTTCGGCGAACCCGTCCGCGAGCGGGACCATCGCCTCGACGAGGTCCTCGACCAGGTCGCCGGCCGCTTCGGCCCCCTGCTGCGGCGCGGCGCCGCCGCGCCCAAGGCCGGCCGCGGCGGGGGCGGCCCGGGCGGCGGCTGAACCGGCCTTTCCTGGTCCTCCGGCCGGCCCCGCAAGTCGGTTCCGCCACCCGGCCCCGCCGCCCTGCCGGGCCGCTGCGAACCGGCGCTCAAGAAGTCCCTTAGCGATCCGATCCCTTTCCAGACCAGGCACCCGGGCTACCGGGGCCGGGGCCCGTCCTGCCACCGAGAGGCGCAGCCGTGACCGTCGATCGCGTCAAGGCCCGGATCATGTCCGTCATGCGGAACCTGCCGCCGCTGCCCGCGGTGACCAGGCAGCTGATGTCCGTGCTGGGCAGCGAGAACGCCTCGGCGGGCGAGGTAGCCCGTGTCCTTTCGAGCGACCAGGCCCTGGCCGGCAAGGTCCTCAAGCTGGTCAACTCTTCGTTCTACGGCTTGCCCAACGAGGTGACCACGATCAGCCGCGCCGTCGTCGTGCTCGGCTTCACGGGCGTGCGCAATCTGGCGCTCGGCTTCGGGTCGATCGAGATGCTCCGCACGCTCGAATCGTCGATCGACATGCGGTCGTTCTGGTCGCACGCGCTCGCGACGGGCGCCGCCGCGCAGAACATGGCCTTGCTCGGGCCGCGGCGCATCGATCCCGAGGAGGCCTTCCTGGCTGGGCTCATGCACGATATCGGAGCCTACGTCCTGGCCGCGGCCGTGCCCGACATCTATGGACCGATCCTGGCAGACACCCGCAACGACCGATTGGCTGCCGAGGCCGAGGCCATCGGGATGACCCACGCCCAGGTGGGGCAGGGGCTGCTGCAGTTCTGGGAGCTGCCCGAGGCCTTTAGCAACGCCGCGCGCTACCACCACGACATTGCGCGTGCCACCGACGGGCAGCAGCCGCTGACCGGGTTGGTGGCGCTGGCCGACGTGCTGGCCAACGTCTGGGGGCGCTCGTGCGAGCCGTCGCCCGGCGAGGCCGACCTGCGCGCGCTCATCGCCGCCCATTGCCCCAGCCAGGATCGCCTGCGCGCCTCGCTGGACGGCATGCGCGCGAAGATCGCCGAGACGGCGGAGTTCATGCAGATCGCGCTGCCGGACCTTGGCCTTGATGCGGGCGCGGCCACCGGCAGCGGCGCGGTCTGTGTGGTCATCTCGACGGAGGAGGAGCGGCGTGACTGGTCGGAGCTGGTCCTGCGCCAGCTGGGTCATCGTCCGTTCGCGATGCAGTCCTTCTTCAACCAGGATCCCGGCAGCCAGGATGTCGGGCTCGTGCTTGTGGACGGGCAGAGCCTGACGCGCCAGCAGGTGGAACAGCTCCTGCCTTTCCTGCGCGATGCCGGAGTGCAGGTCGCGATGATGGTCGACCCCGGCGTCCACGCGCCGCGCGGTGCGGAGCACCTGCCGCAGGTACCTGTCGTTTTCACGCGCACCGACCTCGAGCCCCTGCTAGCGACCCAGCCCGCGTGAACCCGGTTGTGCCGTCGAGATTGTGCCCGGCCCGGCAGTTGCCCGGGCCGGGCATGAACACATCCACCGGCAGCTTCGTCCCGCCCCACTGCCCCAACCCCAAGTGCCGCTTCCACAGCGAGTTCCGCTCCGATTGGCGCTTCAAGCGCATCGGCTACCACTGGAGTCACTGCCAGCGGAAGCGTATCCCCAGGTTCCTCTGCAGGTGCTGCCGCCGATCCTTCAGCACCCAAACCTTCAGCACCACCTACTGGCTCAAGCGACCCGACATCCTGCCCCAACTGCTGACCAAGACCGTCGGCGGCATGGCCAACCGCCAGATCGCCCGCGACCTGCGCGTCGCACCCTCAACCATCGACCGGCAGCTCAGCCGTCTCGGCCGCCACTG
>JAYRFB010000250.1:0-10018 GCA_041908585.1 Candidatus Krumholzibacteriia bacterium | reverse complement strand
TGGGCCCGCGCGAGAAGCTGCCGATTGTGGCTGCCGGTGCGCCCTTGACGTTCCCGGCCACGGTCGAGGGCGCCGCGCCGGCGTCCACGGTGACGCCGGGTGCCACGGAGCCCGGCGCGGTTGCCGTGGCCGGGGAGCATGCGACCGACGATGCCGTCAGCCTGGCCGGCCGGGCGGACCGGCGGCCGCTGTTCGGCGCGCCGCAGGGCAGCGGGTTGTACGGCACGGGCCGTGCCCGCGGGTTGTCGGTGGGCGCGCGGCAGGGCGTGTCGCCGGTGATCGATCGCGGCTGGTCCGGCGATCGCCTCGAGGATGCCCGCACCATCCGCCAGCTGCGCGCCTACAACGAGCAGCTCCAGCAGACGCTCTATCGGCAGCAGCTCGAGCTGCGGCGACTGAAGGCCCAGCTTGACACGACCGGGGGGCGCGGCCTAGATACAGGGGTCACCCGCTGACCCCGCGCGGCGGCCCTGCGGGGCCGCCGCCGTTTCCGCCATTCCCGAGGTGCGTCGCGTTGGCCCGACTGGCATTCCGCATCCGGTCGCTCAGGACGGGCCCTGCCCCGAAGCCGGTCTTCCGCCTGGCAGCCGCCGCCGCCCTCGCCCTGGGCATGCTGGCCCTGACCTTCGCGGGCGGCTGCGGCCTGGACGACGAGAAGGCCATCCTCATGGCCGCCGGTTCCTACGGCGACGTCGCGATCGCCCTGTCCGACGAGTCCCTCCGCCCGGTTACCGAGCGCTTCCTGGCCGCGTTCAACCCGCAGGTCACCTTCGTCATCCAGCCGGAGACCGTGTTCAAGGTGGACGTGTTCGGCCCCGACCAGTGGGAGACGGCGCGCGGCTACAAGAACGCGCTGCTGCTGGTGCGCATGGGCAGCGGCGGCGCGCTGGAGAAGCAGGCCAAGCGGCTCGTGTCGCGGGAGGCGTGGCGCAAGATGGAGGAAACGGGGGGCGGCATCGTCCAGGTGCCCGATCCCTGGGCTACCTACCAGCTGGCCGTGGTAGTGGCCGCGCGCGACGTCAACGGGCTCGGCAGCATCCTGCGCAACAACCCGGACAAGTTGCGGGGCATCATCGAGAAGGAAAGCCGTGAGCGCATCCTGCGGCGCGCGCGGCACGAGGGGCTGCAGACGGGCCTCATGGACCTGTACCGGCGCGAGCTCGGATTCCAGCTCGAGATCCCCGCCGAGTTCCGCCAGAACCAGTACCGGCCCGACGGTTTCGCGGGACTGGAGCTCATCACGAACGCGCCGTCGCGCGGCATCACGATCAGCTGGCGGGACACGGACGAGCCGGCCGCGTTCCTGGCCGATGCCGAGGTCATGGTCGCGCTCCGCCAGGAGATGGGCCGCGTCCTCCACAAGGAGGAGCTGGTGCCCGAATCGTTCACCTGGAGCCGCGACACCATCGGCGACGTGCCGTGTGTCCGGCTCGAGGGTGCCTGGAACAGCACCGATTTCGACGGTGGCGGCCCGTTCCGCTGCTGGTTCATCCCGGACAAGGCCCACGGGCGGCTGTACTGCATCGACCTGCTCGTCTACGCCCCGGGGCAGGAGAAGATGGGGCACTTCCGGCGCCTCGAGGCCATCCTCAGCACGTTCACGACGAAGGGATCCCCTTCATGAGCCGCAGCCGCCGTGGACTTCGCGCGGGCTCGCGCCGACGTCCGGCGTTCGCCGCGCCGGGCCGGGTCCGGTCGTGGGTGCCGGCGCTGGCGCTGCTGGTGACCGTGGCCGCGGCGCTTGCCGCACCGGCCGGGGCCCAGGAACGCAGCGATACCGGGCGGCGCAAGGCCGAGAAGCCCGTGAATCCCGAAGCGACGGTCGTCAAGAAAGCTCCGGAACCGGCCGTGGCGCCGGTCCTGGCCGACGATCCCGACCGCTGGGTCGTTGGAGTGGCCGTCGGCGCCGGCGATGCCGGGGACCTTTTCCGGGTCGCGACCCTCAACGGGGCGGTGGCCGCCTGGGGGCCGGCGGGCGACACCCGATTCCGGGCCTCCCGCTTCACGGCGACGGTGGACCCGGGACTGGAGATCGGGCTGCATGCCGCGCGGCGCCTGGGCCGCGGACGCTGGTGGCTGCGCGCGGACGTGGCGCGTGCGGCCGGGGACATCGCCGCCGAGTCGCTGCTTGGCCAGGGGGGAGAGGTCTTCTTCTACGACCGGGCCACGTTCCTGACCTTCGGCCTGGGCCTGGAGGCCCGCCTGACTTCGTGGCCATCTCATCCTTATGCGGCTCTGGGGCTGGCGGCCTGTAGCCTGTCGGCCGACCGCCATGACGATCTGTCGGACACCGGCCTCGGCGCCCGGGCCGCCCTCGGGTACCGCCACCGCCTGGGCCGTTCGCTCCTGGGACTCGAGGTCGGCCTGTCGCGTATCGGCCTGGATTTCAGTGACTTCCGGCCACCGATCGCCGAAGCGCCTGAACCCGCCTTCGCCTACGATCCCCTCGAGGCTATCTGGCGCATCGATGTCCGCGTGCTTGCTTCACGGCGGTGGTAGGGCGGCGGGAGCGCCCACCGTCCTTTCCAGTGGACAGTTGGGGGCAGGGGCGGGATTTTTCTTTCTGACCGCCCAACAGGCTCCTATATTGAGAATCTTCGCCATCTGCCCTCCCAACCCGAGCCAAACGGGGGATCCCGAATGGGTAATGTGATCGCCGTCGTGAACCACAAGGGTGGGGTGGGCAAGACCACCACGGCCATCAACCTGGCGGCGGGCCTGACGCGGTACAGCGACGTGACCTCGTCCTGCCTGATCATCGACATGGACCCGCACGGCTGCGCCACGAGCACGCTCCTGGGCAAGCTCGACGGCGAGCCGCCCGCCCGCAGCGTCTTCGACGTGCTGCGCCGGGCCATCACCCCGCAGGACGGCATCGCCTCGACCATCTATGACGAGAACATCGACCTGCTGCCGGCCAGCCCCTCGCTCGAGAGCATGGCCAAGACGCAGATCACCGACCGCCTGGCCAAGGTGGTGCAGGCGCTGTCCACGTCCTACGGCTGGATCATCATCGACACGCCGCCGGACCTGGGCGTGCTGACGCAGAACGCGCTGGTGGCCGCCGACTACGCGCTCATTCCGACGCCGTGCACGGGCCTGGCGATCCCGACGCTGCACCAGATGAAGCAGCTGATCGAGCGCGTGCAGGAGCGGCAGAACATCTGGCTGCAGCTGATGGGCGTCCTGCTGACGATGAAGGACGGTCGCACGCCGCTGCAGAAGAACATGAAGAAGGAACTGGGCAACGTCTTCGGGCCGAACGATGTCTTCAAGACGATCATCACGACGAACATCAAGATCGAGGAGGCGCCGGCCGCCTCGCAGAGCATCTACGCCTACGATTCCGGCTGTCTGGGCGCCTCCCTGTACCGCGACTGGATCAAGAAGGAATTCCTGAAGAAGCACCAGAAGCTGGAGAAGCGGAAGGTCGAGCTCAGGGAAAACCTCGAGCTGACCCGCGAGGTGGCCGAAGAGGGCTGAGCCGTCCCGCTCAGCCGCGGACGTACGGGTTCGTGGCGCGCTCGCGTCCCACCGTGGTGTCCGGCCCGTGCCCGCAGACGACGATCGTCTCGTCCGGGAGCGCGTAGATGCGCTCCCGGATGCTCTTTTCCAGGGTGGCGAAGTCGCCGCCCGGCAGGTCGGTCCGCCCCACCGAGCCGGCGAACAGGCAGTCCCCGACCAGCGCCACGCCCGGCAGCCGGAACATCACCTGGCCCTGCGCATGCCCCGGGATGTGCGTGACCTCCAGCCAGCCGTCGCCCAGCTCGACGCGAGCGCCGTCGACCAGGTCCGGCTGGAGCGTCGGCACGGTGGTGCAAGGGAAGCCGTACGCCTCCTGGATCAGGGGCATCTGGCGGATCATCGGCACGTCATCGGGGTGGCAGCGCAGCGGCAGGCCGAAGGCCTCGCCGACAGCCGCCGCCGCACCCACATGGTCGAAGTGGCCGTGCGTGGCCAGCAGCGCCACCAGGCGGCAGCCGCTCGCGCGGACCCAGGCGATCAGGCGTTCGGGTTCGTCGCCGGGATCGACCAGCACCGCCTGCCCCGCGGCCGGCGCCGTCACCAGCACGGCATTCATCTGGAGGGGCCCGACGGGCTGCACGTCCCACCGGAAGGTGCTCGGGTCGTTCATCGCCGCTCCGTGGCGCCGCGGGGGCGCGAGGTCTGCGCTGTGGCAACGAAAGCCGGCTCCGTGAGGTTCCGGGGCCGGCTCTCGGGTCATTGAGGGGGGCCGGCCGGGGCCGGTCCAGCGGCACCGTTCAGCGCCGCCTGCTCCTCGTGGTCATGCCTACTCCTCGTGGTAATCCTGGCCCAGGTGGGTGATCACCTCTTCACCCATCATCCAGCGCATGGTGTTCTTCAGCTTGGTCTGCTGGATGAACAGGTCGTGCTCGGCGTAGAGGCCGGCCGGCGACGACGGGACCACCGGGCTCTTGAAGTAGAACGACAGCCACTCCTGCACGCCGCCGGGCAGCTTGGCCCGGGAGCCCAGGTCCAGCAGCAGGGCCAGGTCCAGCACCAGCGGGGCGGCCAGGATCGAGTCGCGGCACAGGAAGTCGACCTTGATCTGCATCGGCCGGCCGCACCAGCCGAAGATGTCGATGTTGTCCCAGCCTTCCTTGTTGTCGCCGCGCGGCGGATAGTAGTTGATCCGCACCTTGTGGAAGAGGTTGCCGTACAGGTCGGGGTAGAGCTCCGGCTGCAGGATCGCGTCCAGCACGCCGAGCTTCGTCTCTTCCTTCGACTTGAAGGACTCGGGATCGTCCAGCACCTCGCCGTCCCGGTTGCCCAGGATGTTCGTCGAGAACCAGCCCGACACGCCAAGCTGGCGGGCCTTGAAGCCGGGGGCCAGCACGGTCTTGATCAGCGTCTGGCCGGTCTTGAAGTCCTTGCCGCAGATGCCGACGCCGGTGTCGATCGCCAGCTTCTCGAGGGCCGGCACGTCGGCGCTGAGGTTGGGCGCGCCGTTGGCGTAGGGGACGCCGGCCTTGATGGCGGCGTAGGCATAGATCATCGAGGGCGGGATGTCCGGGTGGCTCTCGCGCAGGCCCTTCTCGAAGGCGGCCAGGGTCTGGTGGACCTCGGAGCGCTTCATGTAGATCTCGGTCGACCCGCACCAGATCATGACCAGGCGGTCGCAGCCGTGGCTCTTCTTGAAGTCGGCCATGTCCTGGATGACGGCCTCGGCCAGCTCCATCTTGTTGGCGGCCTTCTTGACGTGGGTGCCGCTGAGCTTCTTGACGTAATGCTGGTCGAAGACGGCCTTGAAGGGGCGGATGGCTTCCAGTTGCGGGCGGATCTGCTCCAGGAGGTCCTTCTCCAGGACGCCGGCCGTCAGCGAGGCCTCGTAGCACGAGACGTCGAAGATGTCCCAGCCGCCGAACTCGATGTTCTCGAGCGTGGTCAGGGGCAGGAAGTCCTTGACCAGGGGCTGGCGGTCCTCCGTGCGCTTGCCGAGGCGGATGTGGCCCATCTGGGTGGTGCTGCCGATGGGCTTGCGCAGGCCGGCCCGGATCGCGTGCACGCCGGCCATGAAGGTGGAGGAAACCGCGCCCATGCCGGGGGTCAGGACACCCAGCTTCCCCGTGGCGGGCTGGATCTTGCGCTGCTCAGCCATTGCTCTAGCTCCTCTCGGGTAGCCCCGGCCCTCGTGGCCGGGGGCGGTTTACGATAGAGGGCCGCTTCGGCTTAGGCAAAAGAAATGTGGCGGCCCGCAGGTCGTTGATTTTGAATAGCGTTACCGTCACGGGCCCTGCGGCGCCGCAACCTGGCCGGCGGATCACATGGAAAAAATACATTTGAGGGCTGGACGAAATCTCAGCAAAGGTGCTATCATCAGGATCCACGGAAAAAAGCCGCCCGGACCGGCCGGAAGGTGCCGGGTACCGGACGCAGGGCGGCGGGGCCGACAACGAAAGGGCCGCATGGTACATCGCTAACGCGTTCTCAGCCTTTCAGGGCAACTTACAACGTCTTTGCTTCGGCAAAGGGAGATAGTGCACCATGAAGGATGACGCGGCAGCGGTTGCGGTCGTTGGCGGCTCATTTGCGGTCGGCGCACCCCGGCTCTTCATTCCCGCGGACACCACCCGTTACTACGGCGGACAGGGGCGGCTCAAGCGCGCCCTGGACGTGCTCCTGGCCGGCCTGGCGCTGGCCGTGGTGTCGCCCGTGTTCCTGCTTTTCGCGATCCTGATCAAGCGCAGCAGTCCGGGGCCGGTGTTCTTCGTGCAGGAGCGGCTCGGCCGCGACGGCCGTCCGTTCAAGTTCTACAAGTTCCGCTCGATGGTCCACAACAGCGACGACACCATCCACCGGCAGTTCGCTGCGATGTTCATTGCCGGCGACGAGAGCGGCTGCGCCGCCTCCAACTCCGGCGAGAAGGTCTTCAAGCTGAAGCGCGACCCGCGCATCACCCCGATCGGCGCCTTTCTGCGCCGGACCAGCCTCGACGAGCTGCCGCAGCTGATCAACATCGTCAAGGGCGAGATGTCGCTGGTCGGCCCGCGGCCGCCGATCGCCTACGAGATCGAGAACTACCAGCCTTGGCACATGGAGCGCCTCAAGGCCGTCCCCGGCCTGACGGGCCTCTGGCAGGTCTCCGGTCGCAGCTCGGTGAGCTTCGACGAGATGGTGCGCCTGGACATCCGCTACATCAACGAGTGGTCGTTCACGCGCGACCTGGCCATCATCGCCAAGACCATCCCGGTCGTCCTGAGGGGCACGGGCGGGTACTGACCCGCCCGCGGCGGACGGGCGCCGGCCGGCGCTTGACCGCCCGCGGGATGCGGTCCATTCTGGCAGGGGAATCGGGTCCACAACACAGCCGGCCGCACGCGCTCGCCCCGCCGGGGCCGGCGTCCGCGACCGCGCAAGGAAGGCGGGCGGGCATGATCAAGATGGGTGTCATCGGCTGCGGCTACTGGGGACCGAACCTGATCCGCAATTTCGCGGCGCAGCAGGGTGCCCAGCTGGCGTACATCTCGGACCTGGACGAGAAGCGGCTGAACCACGTCGGGCTGCTCTACCCGCAGGCGAAGAAGACGACCAACCACCGCGAGATCCTCGAGGACCCCGAAGTGCAGGCCGTCGTCGTGGCGACGCCGATGTCGACGCACTTCCCGCTCGGCCGCCAGGTGCTCGAGTCGGGCAAGCACCTTTTCCTCGAGAAGCCGATGGCCACGACCAGCGCCGACTGTCGCGCGCTGAACCGCCTGGCCGCCGAACGCGGCCTGCAGGTGATGGTGGGCCACACCTTCATCTACACGGCGGCGGTGCGCAAGATCAAGACGCTGATGGACGCCGGCGAGCTGGGCGAGATCTACTACGTCAACATCTCGCGCGTGAACCTCGGCATCTTCCAGAAGGACGCGAACGTCGTCTGGGACCTGGCGCCGCACGACGTGGCGATGCTGAACTACCTCTTCGGCGCCGATCCCGTCTCGGTCAGCGCGGTGGGCCACTGCTACGTGCAGAAGGACCTGGGCATCGAGGACGTGGCCTTCGTGACCCTGGAGTACCCCGGCGGGCGCCTGGTGCACATCCACGTCAGCTGGCTCGACCCCAACAAGATCCGCCTGTGCACGTTCGTGGGCAGCCGCAAGATGCTCGTCTACGACGACGTCTCGCCGGCCGAGAAGATCCGCGTCTACGACAAGGGCGTGGACGTGCAGCCGCACTACGAGAACTTCGGCGAGTTCCAGCTGCTGTACCGCTCCGGCGACGTGTTCATCCCGCGGCTGGACACGGTCGAGCCCCTCAAGGCCGAGACGGCGCACTTCCTGGACCTGGTCCGGGGCAAGGCGACGCCGCTCAGCTCGGGTGAGCACGGGCTGCGCGTCGTACAGGTGCTCGAGGGCGCCTGCCTGTCGATGAAGGAGAACGGCCGCCGCATCGACCTGGCGTACGACGCCTGAGCCGGGCGCGGACAGTGGAGGAGCCGGTGCCGGAAGGACTCGTCCACGTCGCCATGATCGGCCAGAAGGGCTACCCGCCGGTGCATGGCGGGATCGAACGCCACGTGGCCGAACTGGCGGCGCGATTGCCGGCCCACGGTTTCGCGGTGGACATCTACAGCCGCCCGCACTACAGCGCGCTGGACGGCGATTCCGGGTTGCCCGGGGTCGCCGTCCGGCGTCTCGGCTCGATCCCCACCAAGCACCTCGATGCCATCAGCCACACCGTGGCCTGCACGCTGGACGTGCTGCGGCGCCCGGCCCCCATCGTCCACTACCACGCGCTGGGACCCGGCCTGCTGGCCGGCCTGCCGCGCTGGCTGGGGCGCCGGCGCACCGTGGTGACGGTCCATGGGCTGGACTGGCAGCGCGAGAAGTGGGGGGCCATTGCGCGAGCCGTGCTGCGGCTGGGCGAGGCGGCCAGCGCGGCCCTGCCCGACCGCACGATCGTGGTGTCACGGGCACTGGCCGAGCACTACCGGCAGGCGCACGGCCGCCAGGCCCGCTATATCCCCAACGGGATCACCGTGCCGCCGCCGCCGGACGCTGCGGCGGCAGGGGCGGCGGAACGGCGGCGGCGGGACCTGGGCGTGGAGCGGCCCTACGTGCTGTTCGTCGCGCGCCTGGTCCCGGAGAAGGGGTGCCACCTGCTGCTGGAGGCCTGGCGCGCACTGCCCGCCGGCCTGCGCGACGGGCACCAGCTGGTGGTGGCCGGCGATGCCGGCTTCACCGGCGACTACGCCGCCGGCCTGCGCCGCGAGGCGCCGGCCGGCGTCCTGTTTCCGGGCTACGTGCACGGCGAGGCGCTGGCCGCGCTGCACGCCGGCGCCGAGGTGATGGTGCTGCCCTCGACGCTGGAGGGTCTGTCGATCTCGCTGCTGGAGGCGATGTCGCATGGTCGCTGCTGCCTGGTCAGCGACATCCCGCCCAACGTCGAGGCCGGCGGCGGCTGCGTCGCCACGTTCCGCAGCGGGGACGCCGCGGACCTCGGCCGCATCCTGGCCGGGCTCCTGGCCGACGGCCCACGCCGGGCCGCCCTCGGCGCGGCGGCGCGCGAGCAGGCGCGCGAGGCCTACGACTGGGACCGGGTGGCCGCGGACACGGCCGCGGTCTACCGGGAACTGCTGGCGGGGCCAAAATCGGTTTGACAAAAACGAGCCAGGCTATTATCTGTTCGGGGCCTTGCGAGCGGGCATAGCTCAGTTGGTAGAGCACTACCTTGCCAAGGTAGATGTCGCGAGTTCGAGTCTCGTTGCCCGCTCCATCGATTCCGCGGGGAGGACCACCGGTCCTCCCCGTCGTGCTACGGGGCCCGGTTGACACGCCCCGCCCAAGCGAACATACTTGCGCGCACCGGAGGCGGCATAGCCAAGAGGCTAAGGCGACGGTCTGCAAAACCGTTATCCCCGGTTCGAGTCCGGGTGCCGCCTCCATCCGTACCACGGCCCCCCCGCGGGGGCCGTTTTGCGTTTCCGCCGGCGGCTGACGCGCCCGGTCGGCGCGCGGCAATTGACAGCGGGCCGGGCGGTCCCGATGATGGCAGGCGCGACAGCGCCCGAGCGCGGGGCCGGGATGGCGAAACGGGTAGACGCAAGGGACTTAAAATCCCTCGGAGCCAGCTCCGTGCCGGTTCGAGTCCGGCTCCCGGCACCACGCGCCGTCGGCCTGCCCGCCGACGGCACCATTGCAGCCCGAGGGGATCCCGCGTGCGCCTGGCCTTCCTTTCCATCGGCCGCCACATCCATACCGAACGCTGGATCCGCTGGTTCGCCGACCAGGGGCACGACTGCCACCTGCTGACGGTGCAGCCGGGCGAGGTGCCGGGCGTGACGGTCCACGACATCCGTCGCGGCGCCGGGCCCAAGCCGCTGCGCTACGCGGCCTCGCTGGTGGCCGTGCGGTCGCTGCTGCGGAGCCTGCGCCCGGACCTGCTCAACACGCACTTCCTGACGGGGTACGGCTACTGGGGGCACTTCAGCGGCTTCCACCCCAATGTGCTGACGGTGTGGGGCGACGACGTCTACGTCACGCCGTTCGAGAACCCGGTCAAGAACCGGCTT
>JAYRFB010000249.1:0-2577 GCA_041908585.1 Candidatus Krumholzibacteriia bacterium | reverse complement strand
GTCCCGGCGCCGGCGCCGGGCGAGATCCCGATGCCCCAGGAGGGCCTGCTGGTGACCTGCGCGCCGGCGGATCTGCCGCGGCTGCAGGGCCTTCGCATCGACTACGTCGATGCCATGGTCGGCGGGGGCTACCGATTCGAGAATCCCAACGCCGCGCGCACCTGCGGCTGCGGCGAGAGCTTCGCCGACCGACTCGACTGAGGCACCACGCACAGGCCCGCCGCGGGCGGAACCCGTGGCCGGGGGCCGAATTATCGGCGGATTGAGTCCGAGTTTTCTGTTGTCAGGGCCGGGGATCGCCTCTTAGTATCGGCTCCCGCAAGCCCGAACCACGCAGACCGAATCGGCCCCGCGGGCGAACCCGGCCCGGGCCGCCGCGCGACACCATCGCGGACGCAGGGGGGAGAGTCGTTTGGCCCCGGACAACCACGCTCACGACCCGGGCAACCGCCCCGGCAACGGCCCCGAACAGCGTTTCGTCTTTCCCAAGTGGACCAACCGGCTGCGCGAAGCGGTGGCGATCGCCGCGCTGGGCGGCGTGGTCTACCTGGTGGTGCTGGTGGCGGGCGTGTTCTCCCCGAAGAACACGGCGATCGGCTACGCGCCCGAGCAGCCCGTCCCCTACAGCCATGCGCTGCACGCCGGCGAGCTGGGCATCGACTGCCGGTACTGCCACGTGACCGTGGAGACGACGGCGCGGGCGAACGTGCCGCCCACGGCCACCTGCATGAACTGCCACAAGACGATCCGCACGACCAGCGAGAAGCTGGCCGCGGTGCGCCAGAGCGCCGAGACGGGCCAGCCCATCCATTGGACCCGCGTCCACGATCTTCCCGATTTCGTGTACTTCAACCACGCCGGGCACGTGCAGTCGGGCGTGGGTTGCGTGAGTTGCCACGGCCGCGTCGACCGCATGGAGGTCGTCGAGCAGGTGGCGCCGCTGACGATGGGCTGGTGCCTGGACTGCCATCGCAACCCCGATCCCAACCTGCGGCCGCTGGACAAGGTGACCGTCATGGACTGGGAGCCGGAAGGCGACGCGGCCGAGCTGGGCGCCAAGCTGCGGGCCGAGCGGAAGATTTCGCCGTCGGTCGACTGCGCCACCTGTCATCGGTAGGAAAGGAAACCCATGTCCGCGTACAGCCTGGAACCCGGCAGCGGCTCTCCCTACTGGCGCAGCCTGCAGGAACTGGCCGAAACCGAGGAATACCGCCACCTGATGGCGCACGAGTTCCCCGGCGGCATCGACGCGCCCGACGGCCTGTCGCGGCGGCGCTTCCTGCAGATCATGTCGGCGTCCATCGCGATGACCTCGCTGGCGGGCTGCCGCTGGCCGGTCGAGAAGATCGTGCCCTACGCCGCCAACACGCCGGGCCTGGAGCCCGGCACGCCGGTGAAGTTCGCCACGACGATGGAACTGGGGCCATCGGCGATGCCCGTGCTGGCCACCAGCTACGACGGGCGCCCGATCAAGATCGACGGCAACCCCGCGCATCCGCTCAGCGGCGGCGCCGCCAGCGTCTTCGCGCAGGCCAGCGTGCTGGACCTCTACGATCCCGACCGCAGCCAGGTCGTCCGCCGCCGCACGGGCATGTTCGGCTCGGAGAGCGACTGGGCGACGTTCGCGGCCTGGGCGCAGGGACGCTTCACGACCGGCCTTGCGGGCACGGCGATCCTGACCGGCGCCACGACCTCGCCCGCCACGGCCGGGCTGCTGCGCCAGGCCGCCGCGCGCGGCGCGCGCATCTACCTGCACGAGCCGGTGTGCCGCGCGAACGAGATGCGGGGGCTGAAGCTGGCGTTCGGCACCGCGGCGATGGTGCAGCTGGACCTTGCGCGCGCCGACGTCATCGTCGACCTCGACGCCAACTGCCTGCAGGACCACCCGGCGGCGCTGCGCAACGCCAAGGCCTTCGCGGCCGGCCGGCGCGCCGAGGCCGGGCACATGAACCGGCTCTACAGCTTCGAGAGCACGTTCAGCATCACCGGCGGCATGGCGGACCACCGCTACCCGACCGCGGCGCGGGACCTGGGACCGGTCGTCTGGGCGCTGGCGGCGGAGCTGGTGCTGGGCGAGCACCTGGAACTGCCGGCGGGCGCGGGCGTGACGGCGGCGCAGCTGGGCGCCTGGCGCGGCCACGCGGCCGGCGGCCCGGACATCGCCCACCTGGCGCGGGACCTCATGGCGCACCGCGGCCGCGGCCTGCTGGTGGCCGGGCTCCGCCAGGATCCCGAGGTGCACGCGCTGGTGGCCGTGCTGAACGCGGCGCTGGGCAACGTCGGCCACGCGGTCAGCTACCTGCCGTTCGAACTGCCGCAGCTGGCGATGCTGGACGAACTGGTGGCCGACCTGAACGCCGGCCGCGTCTCCACGCTCGTGGTCCTGGGCGGCAACCCGGCGTACGACGCGCCGGCCGACCTCGAGTTCGGCAAGGCGATGGCCCGCGCCGGCGAGCGCATCCACCTGGGCCTGCATGAGGACGCCACCGGCCAGGCCAGCAGCTGGCACCTGCCGGCGGCGCACTACCTGGAGAGCTGGGGCCTGGCGCAGGGCTGGGACGGTTCGCTGCTGGCGGT
>JAYRFB010000248.1:0-2323 GCA_041908585.1 Candidatus Krumholzibacteriia bacterium | reverse complement strand
TCGCCGAACCTGGAGCAGGTGCTGGCCTGTTTCATCGGCTAGGGGTGGGTTCCGGCAGGACGCGACATGGAAGCGGCCGGGCGGTGGACCTGCCCGGCCGCCAACCCCCACCGGGAGGAAGTGCGTGAATATCCACGAGTACCAGGCGAAGGAGATCTTCGCTCGCCACGGGCTGCCGGTTCCGCCGGGCTCCGTGGCCACGACCGTCGGCGAGGCGGTCGCGCTGGCGGGCAAGTACGGCCTCCCGGTGATGGTGAAGTCGCAGGTGCTGACCGGCGGCCGCGGCAAGGCCGGTGGCGTCAAGTTCTGCAAGACGATCGATGACGTGAAGGAGAACGCGTCGAAGATCCTCGGCATGGACATCAAGGGTCACACCGTGCGCAAGGTGCTGGTGACGCCGGCCCTGGACATCGCCAGCGAGTACTACGTCGGCATGCTGATCGACCGCACCTCGCAGCGCGTGCTGTTGATGTGCAGCGCCGAGGGCGGCATGGAGATCGAGCAGGTCGCCAAGGACAAGCCGGAGGCCATCCTCAAGCACGCGATCGACCCGCGCTACGGCCTGCTCGACCACGAGGCCCTGGAGCTGGGCCTGAAGATGTGCCCGGGCGACGTCAAGAAGGCGCGCCAGCTGGCCACCTCGATGCAGAAGCTCTACCAGGTGTTCCTGGCTGCCGACGCCAGCCTGGCCGAGATCAATCCGTTCATCTTCACGCCCGACGGCGTCGGACATGCCATCGACGGCAAGGTCAGCTTCGACGACAACGCCATGTACCGGCATGCCGACTACGAGGCGCTGCGCGACGTCGAGGCCGAGGATCCGAGCGAGCGCCAGGCGCGCGAGGCGAACCTCAGCTTCGTGAAGCTCGAGGGCAACGTCGGCTGCCTGGTCAACGGCGCCGGCCTGGCCATGGCCACGATGGACCTGGTGAAGTACTACGGCGGCCAGCCGGCGAACTTCCTGGACATCGGCGGCAGCTCGAATCCCGAGAAGGTCGTCAACGCGCTGAAGATCATCCTGCAGGACAAGGCCGTGAAGGTCATCCTGTTCAACATCTTCGGCGGCATCACGCGCTGCGACGACGTCGCCAACGGCATCATCAGGGCGACGGAGATGATGACGATCGACGTGCCCATCGTCGTGCGCCTGACCGGCACGAACGAGGCCGAGGGCCGCGCGCTCCTGGCCAAGACGAAGCTCCACCCCGCCGAGACGATGGACGAGGCCGTGCAGAAGGCCATCGAGCTCGCCGGCAAGGGTGCGTAACCGGACCACAACGCGCGGGCGCGCGGGCGCCCGCCGCCCATAAGGAGTTTCGTCATGGCGATTTTCGTCGACAAGGACACGCGGGTCGTGGTGCAGGGCATCACGGGCCGTGACGGCGGGTTCCATTCGCGGGAGATGCTGGCCTACGGCACGAAGATCGTGGCCGGCTGCACGCCGGGCCGCGGCGGCCAGAAGTTCGAGGACAAGGTGCCCGTGTTCGACACGGTGCGCGAGGCGGTCGTGAACGAGGGCGCCAACACCGCGGTCATCTTCGTCCCGCCCGCGGGCGCCGCGGGCGCGATCATGGAGGCCGCGGACGCCGGCTGCCGCCTGGTCGTCTGCATCACCGAGGGCGTGCCGACCATCGACATGGTCAAGGTCATGCCCTACCTGAAGGAGCGTGGCGTCCGCCTGGTCGGGCCGAACTGCCCCGGCCTCCTGGCCCCGGGCATCGCCAAGCTGGGCATCCTGCCGGCCTCCATCGTCAAGGAGGGCCCGGTCGGGCTGGTCAGCCGCAGCGGCACGCTCACCTACGAGGTCGTGTACCAGCTGACGGCGGCGGGACTGGGCCAGACCACGTGCCTGGGAATCGGCGGCGACCCGATCATCGGCACGAACTTCCTGGACGCCATCGAGGCCTTCAACGCCGACCCGGCGACCGAGGCCTTCGTGATGATCGGCGAGATCGGCGGCGACGCCGAGGAGAAGGCCGCGGCCTACATCAAGGCCCACGTGAAGAAGCCGGTCGTCAGCTTCATCGCCGGCCAGACCGCGCCCCCGGGCAAGCGGATGGGCCATGCCGGCGCTATCGTCTCGGGCGGAGCCGGGACCGCGGCCGACAAGAAGAAGGCTCTCAACGAGGCGGGAATCCCGGTTGCGGAGCGGCCGATGGATATCGTCCCGCAGCTCAAGAGCATCTGGAAGCGGTAGGGCGCCGCCCTGCCCCGCACCTGGACGGGGGGCGGGCCCCGCCCCCCCGCCCCGCGCGCCCGGCCGGGCCGCCAAGTAACACCGGCCCAGCGACCCCGGCCGCCTGACCCCGGCCCCGCGGCCCAG
>JAYRFB010000247.1:0-8484 GCA_041908585.1 Candidatus Krumholzibacteriia bacterium | reverse complement strand
GCCTCGAATGGCGGCTGGGCCCGCCGCGGGGCTCGCGGCTTTACACCTTCTGGGACGTGGGGTACTTTGGGTTCTGGTCCGCCGCGGCCGCACCCGCCGAGGGCCTCGAGCGCCGGCGCGGCTGGCCGCGGGGCTATGGCGTGGGGCTCCTGGCGCGCACGCCCGGAGGCGACCTGTCGCTGGCGGTGGGATTCCCCGGCACGGTCGACTTCGACCTGGCCAAGCTGCACGTCACCCTGCTCGAGTCCTTCTGATCGCGCCGCGCCGGTCGCCGCCCGCCCGGATGGCGCCGCCGTGGAGGCCCATGCCTGACCGTCGCGACGCCGATCGTCCTCCCATCGCCGATCGTCTTCCCATCGACCTGGCCGCCGCGAAGGTCGAGGCCGCATCGCTGCGCGGGCAGCTGCGCCACCATCGCCACCTGTACTACGTCGAGGCCGCGCCCGAGATCACCGATGCCGAGTACGACGCGCTCGAGAGACGCCTGCAGGCGCTGGAGGCGCGCTGGCCGGAACTGGCGACGGCGGACACGCCCACGGGCGAGGTGGGCTCAGACATCGACGCGCGGTTCCCGAGCCTGCCGCACAGCCGCCCCATGCTCAGCCTGGCCAACAGCTACGAGCCGGCGGAGATCGACGAATTCGTCGCGCGCATCCGCCGCGACCTGACGGGTCCCGCGGCGGCGCTGGCGCTGCGCCTGACCGTCGAGCCGAAGATCGACGGCGTGGCGCTCGCCGTTCGCTACCGCGACGGCCGCCTCGAGGCCGGGCTGACGCGCGGCGACGGCCGCAGCGGCGACCTCATCACGGCCAACGCGGCCACCATCGCCGGCGTTCCGGCGATGCTGCCGGACGGCTGGCAGGCCGCCTTCCCGGCGCCGGCGCCGCGCGCATTCGAGGCGCGTGGCGAGGCCTACCTGTCGCTGTCGCGCTTCGCCGGCCTGAACGACGAGCGGGCCGAGGCAGGGCTGGAGGCGCTGGCCAACCCGCGCAACGCGACCGCGGGCACGCTCAAGACGCTGGATGTCGAGGAGGTGCGGCGCCGCGGCCTGTCGGCGTTCTTCTACCAGCTCTTCCCGCTGCCCGGCGAGGACGGCATCGCCTCGCCCGACTTCGCCGACCATGCGACCGAGCTGGCGGCCCTCCGCGCCCTGGGACTGCCAGTCAACCCCTTCCTGCGCACGGCGGACGATGCGGCCGGCGTGCACGCGCACCTGGCGGAGTTGCAGTCGCTGCGCGACGGCTTGGACTACCAGATCGACGGCGCGGTGGTGAAGGTGGACAGCCGCCTGCAGCAGCTCGCGCTCGGCTCGACCGCCAAGGCGCCGCGCTGGGGAGTCGCCTACAAGTTCGCGGCCGAGGAGGCAGTGACCACGCTTCGCGACATCACGCTCCAGGTGGGGCGGACGGGCGTCATCACGCCGGTGGCCGAGCTGGAGCCGGTGCTGCTCGCCGGCACCACCGTGAGCCGGGCCACGCTCCACAACTGGGACGAGCTCGAGCGCAAGGACATCCGCGTGGGCGACACCGTCGTCGTGGCCAAGGGCGGCGACATCATCCCCAAGGTCCTGCGCGTGCTGGTCGAGCGACGACGTGGCGACGAGCGCCGGCTCCCGCCGCCGCGGAGCTGCCCGGTCTGCGAGGCGCCCACCGTCCGGCGCGAGGACGAGGTGGCGCTGCGCTGCGGCAACCCGCGCTGTCCGGCGGTGATGGCCGGGCGCCTGCGGCATTTCGCCGCGCGCGATGCCTGCGACATCGACGGGCTGGGAGGGCGCTGGATCGACCTGTTCCTCGAGCTGGGACTGGTGCGCGGGCCGGCCGACCTGTTCGCGCTGCGGCGCGAGGCGCTGGCGGCGCTGCCGGGGTGGGGGGAGAAGTCGGCGGACCGGCTGCTGGCCGGCCTCGAGCGCGCCCGGCGGCGGCCCTGGGCCGCCAAGGTCTTCGCGCTGGGGATCCCCCAGGTGGGTGTCTCCACGGCGCTGACGCTGGCGCGCCACTACCACGGAATCGACGCGCTGGCGGCCGCGACGCCGGCGCAGCTGGCCGACCTGCCGGACATCGGCCCGGTCGTGGGCGAGCAGGTCTGCGGCTTCTTCGCCGGCGACGAGGGGCGCGAACTGGTGGCGTCGCTGCGCGCGGCGGGCTTCTTCCTGGAGCAGGAGGACCTGCCGCCCGCGCCGCCGGCGCCTGGCGACAACTGGTTCGCCGGACGGACCTTCGTGCTGACCGGCACGCTCGAGTCGCTCACGCGCGCCGAGGCGCGCACCGCCATCGAGGCGCTGGGCGGCAAGGTGGCCGGCAGCGTCAGCCGCGCCACGCACGTCGTCGTCGCCGGCGCCAAGGCCGGCAGCAAGCTGGACAAGGCGCGCGAACTGGGCGTCGAGGTTGTCGACGAGGCGGGCTTCCGCGAACGCCTTGACGCCGGGCGCGGCGGGGGCGCCGGCGGTGCGGCGGTTCCCGGCGATGGCTGACGGCGCCTTCCTGTGCGCGGCGCCCTGGCGGCGCCCGGGCCGCCCGGCGTGGCTGGCGCTCGACCTGCCGGGTGCCGTGCGCGTGCGGGAGATCGTCGACCCGGACCACGATCCCGACCTGGGGCCGGGCTCGCTGCTCGTGGCGGGCGCCGGCATCGAGTGCCGCGAGCTGGCCGGAGGCGGCCTGCTCGTGGGCGGCGGCGCGTTCTGGGGCCTGCTCGACCCGGCGCTACCGACGCCGGCGCAGCCGGGGGACGATGCCGACGCCGTGGCCATCGAGACGGCGCTTCGCGCCGACGCGCGACGCTTCGCAGCACGCGTGCGCTGGTATCGCGGGCTCGAGGGAACCCTGCGCGACGCCGTACGGCGCGACCTGCGGCAAGGCCACCCCGACCTGGGTCCGCTGCTCGACCGGCTCGAGCACCTGCCGTTGCCGCCGGCGGACGCGCGTGAGCAGCCGGCGGCGACGGCGCGCACGACAGGCCGCGAGCCGCGCCCGTGCGGTCCGGACCCGGACGACGTGCACGCCTGGCTCTGCGACGATGCCGGGCTGGGAGCGGTCTATGGCGGTGACTGGGCGCCGCGCCCGGAGCAGGCGGCGATGGCCCGCGAGGTGACCGCGGCGCTCGCGCGCCACGAGCCGCTGCTCGTCGAGGCCGGCACCGGCGTCGGCAAGACGCTCGCCTACCTGGTGCCGCTCGTCGCGCTGGCGACGCAGGGGCGCCGGTCGGTGGTCTCCACCCACACGCGCGCGCTGCAGTCGCAGGTGCTGAGCCAGGACCTGCCGCGCCTGCAGCCGCTGCTCGGCGAGCGGCGCTTCCGCCTGCTCATGGGACGGCGCAACTACCTCTGCCTGCGCCAGCAGCGCGCGTTCCTGACGCGCCCCGTCGAGGACCTGGCCGACGGCCTGCGCACCGCCGCGCTGCGGCTGTGGCTGGCGATCACGGACGAGGGCCTGCGCGAGGAACTGGCCAGCCATCCCCTCCTGCAGCCCTGCCTGCCGGAGCTGTTCGATGCGGCGGACCTCTGCCTGCCGGGGTTGTGCTGGGAGGGCGATCGCTGCCACGTGCAGCGCGCGCGGCGGCGCGCGCGCGAGGCCGACATCCTGGTGGTGAACCACGCGCTCCTGCTGCACGACCTGCGGCAGGGGCGCACGCTGCTGGGCGACTACGACGCGCTCGTGATCGACGAGGCCCACCGGTTGCCGGCCGTCACGCTCGAGACGCATGCCGTCGCCTGCGGGCTGCGGCGGCTGGCCGACCTGGACGATGCGCTGGGCGCCGCCGCGGCGGGCGCCGCCCCGCCGCGGGTGGAGCTGGCGGGGCGCCGGCTGGCCGCGCACGGGCCGGCCGGCGAGCGGGCGGCGGACGCCGGCGCGGCTCTCGGCCGCGCGCGGGCCCGCGTACAGGCTGCCTTCCGGCGCTGGTGGCAGGGCGTGGGCGAGCAGTTGCCGATGCTGGCGGGCGCCGCGGCGAACGACGGCGGTCGCCTGCGGTTGCGCGACCCGGACGCGTTCTTCGCGCCGCTGCGCCCGCTGACCGCCGCGCTCCTGGACGACCTGGCCGCGGCTGCCGGCGCCCAGGCGACGGTGGCCGCCGCCGTCGGCGACCTGGACGACCCGGAGCCGGCGCTGCAGGACGACCTTGCGCAGGTCGCCGTCGCCGGGCAGGTGCTGCGGTTGCTCGAGCAGGACGTGGCATTCCTGGCCGCCGGGCCGGACGAGGGCTGGGTGACCTGGGTGGAGCCCGCGCGCGCGCGCGGCGGCGCGGCGCGCGGCGGGGCGGCGCTGCTGGGCGCGACGCTGCTGGAGTCCGGCGGCGTCCTGCGCGATGCCTGGCTCGAGACGGACCTGCGCCCGGTGGCGACCAGCGCCACGCTGGCGGTCGGCGAGGACTTCACGCACATGCTCGACGAGCTGGGCCTGAGCCGACGCCGCCCGCCCACGCGCACGCTCACCTGCCCGTCGCCCTTCGACTACCACGAGCAGTGCCGCATCCTGGTGCCGTCGCGGTTCCCGGATCCGCAGTCCGCCGGATTCGACGAGGCGGTTGGCCAGGTGCTGGCGACGCTGGCGCGCGCGGTGCCGCGCAAGACGATGGCCCTGTTCACCTCGTACCGCGCGATCCGCGTCGCCCAGGACGTGCTGGCGGCCCACGGCTTCGACGGGCCCGGGCTCGGCGGCGGCCCGGCGGTGCTCGCGCAGGGCCCGCGGTCGCCGGCCGCCGCCGTCGGCGAGCAATTCCGCCGGCTGCCGCGCGCGCTGCTGCTGGGCACGGCCACGTTCTGGGAGGGCGTCGACTTCCCGGGCGACGACCTCGAGGTGCTGGTGGTGGCGAAGCTCCCGTTCCTGGTGCCGTCGGACCCCTGGGTCGAGGCGCGCTGCGAACGACTGCAGGCCGCCGGCGAGAATCCCTTCACCACCTTCATGGTGCGCGACGCCGTGCTGCGGCTGCGCCAGGGATTCGGGCGCCTGATCCGGCGCGCGGGCGACCGCGGCATCGTCATCATCCTGGACAACCGCCTGCACACGAAGAACTACGGCACCACCTTCCTGGGCGCGCTGCCCGCGTTGCCCGCCACCTACGGCGACGAGTCGGACCTGCTGGCCCGGCTCGACGATTTCTTCGGCCGCGCCGCGGCCCGGGAGCAGCCATGAACGACGCACCAGCAGCCCGCGACGGGCAGTCCCTGCATCTGGGTCCCGAGATCGGGGCCGGCCCGCCCGACCTGGTGGTCAGGGGCATCGGCCAGCTCTGCACGCTGCACGTGCCGGAACTGGACGCCGATGGTCCGCGCCGCGGCGCGGGGCTGGGGAGCCTCGGCATGGTCGAGGGCGCCGCGCTGGCGGTGCGCGACGGCCGCGTTCTGGCGACCGGGCCCGAGCCGGCCGTGATGCAGGCGCTGGCGAAGGTGGCGCCGCCGGGCCCGGGCACCCGCGTGGTCGAGGCGGCGGGGCGCGCCGTGATCCCGGGCTTCGTCGATCCGCACACGCATGCCGTGTTCGGGCGCTGGCGGCACGACGAATACGAGCGCCGCGTGCGCGGCGAGACCTACCAGGCGATCGCCGCGGCCGGCGGCGGCATCAACGCCTCCGTGCGCGACCTGCGCGGGCGCAGCGAGGACGAACTCTGTGAACTGGCGACCGGGCGCCTGCGCGAGATGCTGGCGTGGGGAACCACCACGGTCGAGATCAAGAGCGGCTACGGGTTGAGCCTCGACGACGAGGCCAAGATGCTGCGTGCGGCGCGGCGGGCGGCGCGGGCCGCCGGTCTCGACGCCGTGCTGACCTGCCTGGCCGCGCATGAGGTCCCCCCGGAGTTCCGCGAGCGCCGCGACGAGTACGTGCACCTGGTCGTCGACACCATCCTGCCGCACGTGGCCGCCGGGCAGCTGGCCGACCGCTGCGACGTCTTCTGCGAGCCGACCGTCTTCGACCTGGCCCAGTCCGAGGCCATCCTGCGCCGGGCGCAGGAACTGGGCCTCCAGCTGACGGTGCACGCCGACGAGCTGGAGCCGTTCGGCGGCGCGGCGCTGGCCGCCCGGCTGGGCGCCGCCTCGGCCGACCACCTCATCCGCATCGACGAGGCGGGTCGCCGGGCGCTGGCCGCCTCGCGCACGGTGGCCGTCCTTCTGCCCGGCACCGTCTTCACGCTGGGCCTGAAGTCGTACGCGCCGGCCCGCGCCATGGTCGACGACGGCTGCGCCGTGGCCCTGGCCACGGACTTCAACCCGGGCAGCTGCCCGATCCTGGCCATGCCCCTGGTCCTGGCCATCGCCTGCACGCAGATGCGCCTGACGCCGGCCGAGGCGCTCGTCGGCGCCACGCTGAATGCCGCCTGGGCGCTCGGCCGGCAGCAGGTCTGCGGTTCCCTGGCGCCCGGCAAGCGGGCCGATTTCGTCCTCCTGGACGGCCCGGACTACCGCCTGGTGCCCTATCGGGCCGCACACACTCCCGTGGCGGGGGTTTTTGTTGGGGGGCAGGAGATTATGCTCAACCCGGGAGCCCGAACGTCGATGTAATGCCCCGAGGCGGACGGGCCCGGGAGGCCGCGCCGGACCGGCGACAGCCCGCGTTGACACCCGTTCGCGACCGTCGGGGGGCCGCAACTTGTCGAAACTCAGCCAGCTGAAGCAGGACGCCTTCCAGGCCGGCAAGAAGCGGAACTGGGCGCAGGCCATTGCGCTCTACGAGGAACTGCTCGACAAGGACAAGAACAACCCGACGATCATCAACGAGCTCGGCGACCTCTGCCTGAAGGCGGGCGACACGCCGCAGGCCATCCGCCATTTCCTGAGCGCGGCGGCCAAGTACCGCCAGACCGGCCTGCTCAACAACGCGGTGGCGATCTACAAGAAGATCCTGCGCTACGAGGCCGAGAACCAGAACGCACACTGGTACCTGGCGGAGACGCGCGCGGGCCAGGGCCTGGCGATGGAGGGCGAGGACCACGCCCAGCACTTCCTGCAGCATTCCGGCCGAGTGGCGGGCGACATCAAGGAGATCTTCCTCAAGCGCTGCGTGCAGCTGCTGGACCTGCTTCCCGAGAGCATTGCCGTGCAATCGGCCCTCGTGCAGATCTTCAACGTCTGGCAGATGCCGCTGGAATCGGCGCGCGCGCTCTGCCTGCTCGGCGCCATCGCGCACGGCGAGGGCAAGGCCGAGGAGGGCCGCGACCGCATCGACGAGGCGCTGGCCCGCAGCCCGGACGTCGTCAACTATCCCGAGTACGCGCGCTGGGACCTGAAGGTCAACCCCGGCAAGGCGCGCCCGGACGATCACTTCGCCGGCTTCGGCGACGTGGCCCTGGAGCAGCCGGCGGTGCCGATGGCGGCCCTGCCGCCGTTGTCGTCGCCGGGTGGCAGCGTCGGCTTCGGCAACATCGACCTGTCGGCGCCCGTCGTGCCGGCGACGGTGCCGCCCGCCGTGCCCATCGAGGACCTCCCGGCCGACAGCGACGGCGGCGACATCGACATCTTCGCCGCCCCGGGCGTGCGGACGGTCGCGGATATCCTGGCGCAGTCGGATCCGACCCGCGAAGAGAAGGACGACGACGGCTGCTTCGAGATCGACTCCGGTGAGGATCTCGAGGCGCTGGTCTCGGAGGCGCTGGCGAAGTCGAAGCTGCACCGAGCCGCGGCGGCGCGCCCCGTCGAGCCGGCGGCGGCCGCGCCTGCGCCCGCGCGGCGCGATCCCGCCGACGACGCGCTGTCGCGCTTCCTGAACGCCGAGACGGTGAACGCCACCGGCGATGCCTCGTCGCAGCTCGAGACGATCACCTCGGAGATCGGGGCCGTGGTGGGCGGTGCCGGCAAGGATGCCGACGCCGAGCGCCTCTACGAGATGGGCATGGTCTACCTGGAAATGGGACTCTACGACCAGGCTTGCGAGAGCTTCGAGACCGCGGCCTGCGACGATGCCTTCGCCGTGCGTGCGCACGAGATGTGGGGCATCACGCTGCAGCGGGCCGGCCGCCTTCCCGAGGCCATCACGGCGCTGCGCGCGGGCCTGGCCCACGCCGCGGAAGGTTCGCGGGAGCAGCACGGCCTGCGCTACCACCTCGGTCGCGCCCTGGAGCAGGCGGGACGGACCGAGGAAGCCGCTGCCTGCTACCGGGAGATTCGCGCTGCGGACCCGACCTTTCTGGACGTCGGCCACCGCCTCAAGCGCCTCGTCGAGGTCTGATCCGCATCCGGTGGGTTGTGCCGCCGAAATTGTGTCCGCCCGCGATAGGTGCCCGCGCAGGCGGCACCACCCGACCTTCTACGCCGCGTACTTCAACTCATGCGCCCGCTGCCGAGCCAGCACCCGCGTCCGCACCCGCCCCCAGTAGTACTCCTGCCAACGCGCCGGCAACGCCGTACGAGTCACGAACATCCGCCGCCCCAATACGTCACTGACCTCAAGCCTTCGATCCAGCATCCCCCGAGCCTGAGCCGGCGTCGGGCTGCCCCGCACCTTCTCCCGCCGACCCTTCAGGTAGTTCCGCCACACCAAGAACACCGCCAGCCGTTCG
>JAYRFB010000246.1:0-22817 GCA_041908585.1 Candidatus Krumholzibacteriia bacterium | reverse complement strand
GATCGCGTTGCCGAGCAGGTTGTCCAGGACGTGCCCCACGCGCTCGGGATCCGCCTGCACAGCCGGCAGGTCGGCCGCGATCTCCTCGACCAGCCTCAGCCCGCGGTCGCGACACTCCAGGCGGACGCGTTCGACGGCCTCGCCCAGCAGCCGCGCCGGTTCCACCGGTCGCGCCGCGCCGCCGGCCCCGCGGCCCTGCCGGTCCAGCTCGATCAGGTCGTTGATGATCGCCACCAGGCGCTCGCTGTCGTCGCGGGCGGCCAGGAGCAGATCGGTCTGCCCGGCGTTGAGCGAACCCGTGGACGGGTCGAGCAGGAGGTGGAGCGACATCCGCAGCGAGGTCAGCGGCGTCTTCAGCTGGTGGGAGACGACCAGGCCCCGGTCGCGCCCGATCTCCAGGCGCGCCTGCGCGTCGGTCACGTCCCGCAGGATCACGGCCAGCCCGTTCGTCTCGCTGCTGCCGGGTCCGACCGGGATCGGCGCGACATGCGGCTGGAAGAAGCGCTCGCGCCCGTCGATGAAGCGCTGCACATAGCCCTCTTCGGCCGCGCGCGCCACCGGGCCGCCGCTCGCGAGCGAGCGCTGCAACAGGGGCGCCAGCCAGTCGTGGCCCGCCTCGTCGGCCCGGCCTCCCACCCTGAGGCCGAAGTGCCGCGCCGCCGAATCGGTGGCCATCTCGATGCGACCGTCGCTGTTGAGCACCGCCACCGCCGCAGGCAGCGCACCGAGCACGCCCTCGGTGGCCCGTCGCGTGCGGTCGATCGTGCGCCGGTCCTCGCGGCGGACATTGCGCAGGGCCGCAGCCATTTCGTTGAACGACGCGGCCAGCCCGCCGAGCTCGTCGCCGCGTCCCGGCGGCAGGACCAGGTCGAGATTGCCGGCCGCGATGGACCGCGTCGACTCGTCCAGGCGCCGGATCGGCTCCAGGATCCAGCGACGCGACAGCCAACCCAGGCAGAGCACCGCAGCGCCGAGCAGCAGCAGCGCCAGGACAAGGATCTGCCGCGCCGACCCGGCGCGCTGCCGCGCCGCGTCATTGGCCGCGCTCATGTTCGCCTGGTTCTGCTCCAGAACCGATTGCGCGATGTCCTTGGCCTCGACGAACAGGGGCTGGGCTCGCCGGAAGTAGGCCTGCTGCCGCCAGGCGGGGTCGGTCGAGGCCAGGACGCTGTCGACCAGCGCCTCGTAACGCGCGAACGTGGAACCCAAGAGCGCTGCGGCCTCACGCTCTCCCGGAAGCGTCAGGTTGCCCATCTCGACGGCCAGCGCCGCACGGAAGTGCTCGCGATTCTCCTCGATCAGCCGGGCTCCCTCCGCCTCTTCGCCGACCAGGACGTACAGCAGGCCGCTGTCGACGCGCTCGAGCGCCTCCTTCATGTCCTGGCAGGCGACGACGCTGCGGTAGTTCTCGCGCAGGATGACATCGATGGCGCGACCCAGCGCATCGATACGCGCCACCGTCAGCAGCCCCAGCACGACGACCACACCCAGCAGGCCGCCGAACCCCACCATCAGCTTCTCGCGGATTCCCCACATGGCCGCACCTCCGCCCCGCGATCAGCAGGAACCGTGCGCGCGCCCAGGATATTGATATCGAATGACTTGGCGGGGCGGCCGGCCGACGGCGCCTTGAACGGGACAAGGCCGCGGCCACGGCGCCTTGCATAAGACAAGGCGCGCGAACGGGCGCAGGCAGCGGGAACCTCAGATGCCGAGGCTCTTGCGCCGGCGCCAGAGCGTGGCCTGGTCGATGCCCAGGATGTCGGCCGCGTCCTGCAGGGTGGGGGCGGTGGCGACAACGTGCCGGATGTGCGCGTCCTCGATGACCTGGAGGCTGACCGCGTCGCCGATCCGGGGCTCGCGCGCGCTGCGGGCGAGGTCGGGCGGCAGGTGCTCGACGCCGACCGGGCCCGCGCCGCAGAGAATCGCCGCGCGCTCGATGACGTTCCGCAACTCGCGGACGTTGCCGGGCCAGGCATAGGCACGCAGGGCGTTCACGGCCTCCGGCGTGAAGCCCGCGCTGGCGCGGTGGTTCTGCGCCGAGAAGAAGGCGAGCAGGCGTTCCGCCAGGAGCTCGATGTCCGCGTCGCGCTCGGCCAGCCCGGGCAGATCGATGGGAAACACGTTCAGGCGGTAGTAGAGGTCTTCCCGGAAGCGGCCGGCGGACACGGCCGCCGCCAGGTCGACATTCGTCGCCGCCAGCACGCGCACGTCCGCGCGCCGTGTCCGCGAGTCGCCGACGGGCTCGTACTCGCGGTCCTGCAGGAACCGCAGCAACTTCGGCTGCAGCGACAGCGACAGGTCGCCGATCTCGTCAAGGAACAGCGTGCCGCCGTCGCAGGCCGCCACACGGCCCGGGTGGTCGCGGAGCGCCCCGGTGAAGGCGCCCTTCACGTGTCCGAAGAGCTCGCTCTCGAGCAACTCCGCGCCGAGGGTCGGGCAGGAGACGATCCCGAGCGGGCCCTCTGCGCGCCGGCTCCAGGCGTGGATGGCGCGCGCAAGCACGCTCTTGCCGGTTCCGCTCGGCCCCCGGAGCAGCACGACCGCCTCGGACGGCGCCGCCTGCCGGGCCAGCTCGATCGCCCGCTGCATGCCGGGGTGCCGCGTCTCGAAGGTTGTCTCCGGATGCGCCCGGGCCAGCTCGTCGCGCAGCACCTCCACGCGCTGCTCGAGTCCGCGCAGGGTGGCCGCCCGATCGGTGACGAAGTGGATCTGGGCCGGCGTGAACGGCTTCGCCACGTAGTCGCTGGCGCCGCGCTTCATCGCCTCCACAGCCGTGTCCACCGACGCGTAAGCCGTGATCACGATCACCTTCAGCCAGGGTGAGCGCGCCAGCAGCGCCGGGATCAGGTCCATGCCGCTCTCGGTGCCCAGCCGCAAGTCCACGAAGGCCAGGTCGAAGACCTGCCGCTGCGCCTCGTTCAGGGCGTCATGCGGGGACCCGACGCAGGTCACGCGGTGGCCGCGCGATTCGAGACAGACGCGCAGGGTGCGCCTGATGTTGGCCTCGTCGTCGACGACCAGCACGGCCGAACCGCACCCCGTGGACTCGCTGGGGCTGCCCGAGTTGGCATGCATGCGGGAACGGGCCCTTCCAGGTTGCAGACGGACGTCGGGCATCGTCAGGATCGACGCGGGCGCACGTTCGCGCCCGTGGGCGCCAGTGTAGCACCGCCGGCGTCGCCACGCCCGCGCGGCGGATTGCGGACGAGATCGCTCCCGATGCCGGCGCGGCATCGCTGTGATCCCACGCCGGGCGGGCGCTCCTTACCTGAAGACGTCCCGCCTGCTTCCACCAACCGTCGCCACCGAAGAGAGGCCCCGCATGTCCTGCCTGCAATGCATCTCCACGAAGCACCCGGCGATCGGCGCCGGCCTGCTGGTCGCCTGGCTCGCGGCCCAGGCTGCGCTCGCCGCACCCCCACCCGGCGACGCGGACGGCAACGGAGCCCCCGGAGCGACGGCGGTCGCGGCCGAGGCCCCGGCGCCCGACCTGGGCCTGGCCCTGAAGGCCGCCGTGGACGAAACGCTGGCCCGCGTGCGCGTGCTGTCCGCGAATGCCGGGGCGACCGACGATCCGGAGCGCGTGGCAGAGCTCAACCGCGAGGTGGTTGCAGCCCGCCGCCAGCTCCAGCGCCGCCTGCTCGAGATCCAGCTCGAGTTCGCCGAGCGTCGTGGCGACGCCGACCTGGCCGGCGAGCTGGTCGGCATCCTCGCGCGGCTGGACCGGCCCGCCGTCGGCGTGCCACAGCCACGTCCGCTTCCCCAGCCCGCGCCCTCGGCGCACTGAGGAGGCAGCCGTGCGAAGCACCATCATTGCCCGGGGCGCCCTGGCCATCCTGCTTGCGTCCGCGCTGACGCCCATCGCCACGCTCGCCGACGTGAACCTGGTCCCCAACCTGCCTGCCGGCTGGGCGTGGCCACTCGTGCCGCGCCCGACCAACGATTCCACAGCCGGATCGGTGCCGCTGCCGACAGCGTTGACCGGCGATGCGGCCGCCACCTACTTCAACAGCGCCTGGCGGAACCTCGGCAGCAGTACCAGTCGCCCGTTCCGCAATCATTCGCGGCTGGACGGCGCCACGGTGATCGTGGACCGGTCCTGCCCTGATCTGGAGGCCGGCGCCGCTCAGCAAGGCATCAATGGCGGGCCGTTCTCGCTGCCGGCGGGACGCCACACGCTCGAGCTGCGCGTGGACGCCACCGACGTCATCGCCGAGTCCAATGAGACCGACAACGCCATCGCCCGGCAGTGGGTTTGGTCTCCGGTGGCCGTGCCTGCCGGCGCGGTCCTCACGCGAGCTGCGCCGCCCGAGCGCACCGGTGGCTGGCCCGCGATACCCGCCGGACAGGACAAGTTCAACAACTGCGACGGCCTGCGCTTCACCACCGGCATGGAGTGGGATGTCCTCTACACCTGGAGCCCCGACCCGACCGTCGATGTCGACCTGCGCTACTACGAGCCGGGCACCGGGGTCTCCGACGGATTCGCCAACCCGCTCGGCACCTCCCTGCGGGCGGGGCGCGGCGTCGAGGCGGTGCTCGCCAAGGGCGTCGGCACGCTGGAGCGCTCGTACGACGTTGGCGTGGAGCGCGCGGCGGGCAGTGGCAGCTACCGCGTCACGCATGCCGTTGGGCAGCACGTCATGCTCGGCGACTCGATCACGTTCTGGTTCGCTCAGGACGAAATGGTCAAGATCTTCTACTGCATGCCCTGGTCTCCTTCCCAGGTCAGCATCTGGCTGCAATCCGGTCCCGAGCCCAGCGTGGCCATGGGCTGGGTCGAACCCCAGCGCCTGGCCGTAGGACTGGCCGAGCTGGCAATGACGGCGGCCACCGATGACGACGGTCGCGCCCGCCTGGACGTCGAGGTGGTGTACGGTTCCAGCCACGCGGTGGTCGTATGGCGGGATCCCGACTGGGGTACGGCGCCGCGCCACTGCGGATTGAAGATCGGCTTGGCGCTGGCCGACCTGGTGCCCGACACGCCGGTCGGCTGGCATTCGCCGCTCGTGCCGCGCACGGTGACCGTCGGCACCGGCAATCCGGTGACCCTGCCCGACACGCTGCCGGTCACGACCAACGGTCCGGTCTACCACGTCGGCCTTCGCAACAGCGGCGGCGGCGACGCCAGCGACGTGTCCGAGATCCTGATCACCCTCGATGGCGCCCCCTGCGACTCGCTGGCCATCGCCAACGTGCCGGCACACGAGGGCCTGGCCCTGTACCCCTCCACCCATCCCGGTCGGGTCCTGTCCGGCCGCCATACCGTGGCCATGGAACTCAACCACGAGGGGACGCAGCACGAGGCGACGCGCGCCAACAACCGCTACGGCGAGCAGTACTGCTGGGGACCGCAGTGGGAGGCTTCCACGACGTTTCCCGAGCAGGACATGTACCCGCCGGACCGGACGGGCGGCTTCGGCCTTGTCGGCGACGGCAACGGCGAGGTGCTGTGGTACAACTGCGCGGCCTCGCGCATCCCCAGGGCGCCGAGCACGGTCTGGTGGCAAGCCTACGCCGCCCGGTCCGGCCTGTTCGGCTACTACGACTACAACCTGCAGCTGCACGAACGGCTGGACGGCAGCAAGGACGGGTTTGGCGAAAGCCTGGCCCGATCGGAATGGGCGGGCGAGCAGACGGACTACGTGCTGGTCAACCTCAACCGGACGCCGCGGCGCCCCTTCGACATCGGCATCGTCGACTGGAACGAGGACTGGGCCTGGGGAGACGAAGTCGTCGCCTCGTACGCCGAAGCCATCACCCTCGGCACCGCCGGCGACCTGACGCTGGCCCCCTACGTCAGCCCCGGTGGCCAGGACCTTATCCAGTTGTACGAATGGTACTTCGACGAGGGCTGGTGGATGATCCACCTCGACAACCTCGGGCCCTGGGACCGCTACGCGATGGCGCTGCACCAGGCGGATGAGGTCTATGGTTCGCGGCCCTTCGACGCGGTGGTCTCGCGCGCCGACGGCGCGGACGTCTGGCTCCATGTCCATGTCGACCAGGCGGGCTGGTGCTGCCTGGCCGTCTTCCAGCCGTTTGACTCGACGCTGAATGAGCCGCTCTACCAGCTGAGCATGTACCGCGGCATCAGCGGCGCCCCCGACGTGCCGACGACGCCGGCGGTGACGTCCCTGGTCGAGGCCTCGCCCAATCCGTTCAACCCCCAGGTGGCCATCGCCTTCGACCTGGCCGTGCCGGCGCACACGCGGCTGGAAGTGTTCGACATCAGGGGCGCGCTTGTGCGCCGGCTGGTCGATGCCCACCTGGCCGTCGGTCGCCAGTCGGTGACCTGGGACGGGCGCGACGGCGACGGGCGGGCGCTTCCCAGCGGCACCTACATGGCGCGCTTTGCGGCCGGGGACGTTCGGCAATCGCGCAAGCTGATGCTCGTCAGGTGAAGCTGCGGACGCGGGCGGGCGCCGGCCAGCGCAGCCGGCGCCCGGCCGACATTGACGGCGACCGGCGCCGCGTCATATGCTCGCCGAATGACCGCATCCATGCGACTGCCGGCCGCCCTCGGCCGCCACCTCCTCTTCTACCTCGCCTTCATCGCCGCCACCCAGGTGCGCGAGTACAGCTACGAGGTGCTGGACCAGGCCGTCATGTGGCTGCCCACCGGCGTGGCCGTGGCCGGGCTGTGGCTGTTGGGGGCGCGCGCGGCGTGGGTGGTGGCGCTCGGCGCCGTCACGCAGCGCACGCTGATCGGCTACGACCTGTCCGTGGCCGCCTCGGCCGGCGCCGGCAGCGCGGCCGAGGCGCTGGTGGGCCTGCTGCTGCTGCGGCGCCTGGGCTACCGGCCGCGGCTCGAGCGCCTGCGCGACGTCCTGGCCGTCTGCGTGGCCGCCGTCGTCGCCCCCGCGGCCAGCGTCCTCTGTTCGTGGCTGGCGCGCGGCTTCCTGTGGTCGAACCCGGACATCGCCTTCTACTCCGGCTGGGGCGGCTGGTGGCGCATGAACGCGCTGGGCCTGCTGGCCGTGGTGCCGGTCTCGCTGGCCTGGCTGGCGCCGTCGCGGGCGCCGGGGCTTCGGGCCGAGGCGCTCCCGGTGGCCATCGTCGCGCTGGCCCAGGCCCTGCTGGTGGCGATCGTGATCGTACTCGGGCCCCAGGGCGTGGCCGGCATCATGCTGGTCAACCTGACGCTGCTGGCGGCCCTGTACGCCGCGGTGCGGCACGGCCCGCGCGCCGCGGTCACGGCCGGGTCGCTGGCGGCCGTCGTCATCGCCGTCGGCACGACCAACGGCCTGGGACCCTTCCTGTCGGTGCCCACGCACGAGCGCCACCTCACGCTGCAGCTGCTCGAATTGCTCATGATCGGCCTGCCGCTGGTGTTCGGCGCCCTGGTGGCCGAGCGTCGCGCCGCCGAGGCCGAAGGGCGGCGTGCCGGAGCGGAACTGGCGGAGAACCGCGCCCTGCTCGAGGCCATCCACCGCAACGCCAACGAGGGCCTCTACCGGAGCCGCCCCGACGGCGCGCTGCTCTACGCGAACCAGGCATTCGCCGACCTGTTCGGCTTCGCGGATCCGCAGGAGGCCCTGGTCGCCAACGCCTTCGGGCTGCACGCGAACCCCGAGCGCCGCCGCGACCTGATGGACACCATCGCCCGCACCGGCTTCATCACCGGTGAGGAAGTGGAATTCCGGCGACGCGACGGCAGCACGTTCTGGGGCCGCGTCTCCAGCACGACCGTGCGCGGGCTGGACGGCTCGGTCCTCAGCTACGACGGCGCCATCGCGGACGTGACGGCACGCCGGCAGCTCGAGGAGCGGCTGCGCCAGTCGCAGCGCCTGGAGTCGGTGGGCCAGCTTGCGGGCGGCATCGCGCACGACTTCAACAACGTGCTGACGGCCATCGTCGGCTATGCCGAGCTGATCCGCGCCTCGTCCGCGGCGCACGACCCGGTGCAGGGCCATGCCGGCGGCGTGCTGCGCGCCGCCGAGCGCGCCGCCGCGCTGACCCGCCAGCTGCTGGCCTACAGCCGCCGCCAGGTGCTCTCGCCGCAGGTGCTGGAACTGGGCTCGGTGGTGCAGCAACTGGGCGAGATGCTGCGGCGGCTGATCGGGGAGCACATCCAGCTGCGCATCGACACCGACCCGCGCGGCAGCTGGTCCCTGGTCGATCGCAGCCAGCTCGAGCAGGTGATCGTCAACCTGGTGGTCAATGCGCGCGACGCGATGCCGGACGGCGGAGACCTGCTGATCACGATCGCCAGCGTCGGCGAGGCGACGGTCGCGGCGGGTGGCGGCGGTCAGCTGCGTGACGGCCCCCACATCCGCCTGCAGGTGGCCGACACCGGCGTCGGCATGGACGAAGCCGTCCGCACCCGCGCCTTCGACCCGTTCTTCACCACCAAGGACCGCGGCAAGGGCACCGGCCTGGGATTGTCGACCGTGTACGGCATCGTACAGCAGAGCGGCGGCGACGTGTACCTGGACAGCCGCCCGGGCCAGGGCACGACGGTGACGGTCTGCCTGCCGCAGGTGGCGCCCGCCGCCGCGCCGGAACCGGCGCCGCCCGCGCCCACGCTGGCGCCGGCCACGGCCACGATCCTGGTCGCCGAGGACGAGGCCGCCGTCCGCGAGCTGGCCGCCGAGTTCCTGGCCCGGGCCGGCTTCACCGTGCTGCCGGCCGTCGACGGCCAGGATGCCCTGGACCTGGCTGCGCATCACGGCGGCGCGATCGACGTGCTGGTCACCGACGTGGTCATGCCCCGCCTCGGCGGGCGCGAGCTTGCGCACCGCCTCCTGGCGGACCATCCCCGCACGCGGGTGCTCTTCATTTCCGGCTACACCGACGATGCCGGCGACCTTCGCGGCCTTGCCCCCGCCGGCTGCGACTTCCTGCAGAAGCCGTTCGGCCCGGAGTCACTGGTTGCGCGGGTCCGCGCGTTGCTGGGGGCCTCCGCCGCGGGAACCGCCTAGCCGCCGCCGGCGTTCATCGCCGGATGCGGGCGGATGAGCGACCGCTCAACCTTCGTAGGCATCCGCGTGCACGCCCGGCACCGCGCGGCCCGACGGATCGTCCCGCAGCCGCAGCGACGGATCCCACGACAGCGCCGCCTCGGTCGAGCAGGCCACGGACCTGCCGTACGGCACGGTGCGCAGCACGGCCTCGCGGCCGCCGAAGTGCTGCTCGAAGACGGCGCGGTAGAAGTACGCCTCCTTCGTCGGCGGCGTGTTGAGCGGGAACGCGGCCGCGCGATCGGCGAACACCTCGTCGGTGACCACCTGCGCGGCCGTGGCCTTCAGCGCGTCGATCCAGCCGTAGCCGACGCCGTCGCTGAACTGCTCCTTCTGGCGCCAGGCCACGCTCGCGGGCAGCAGGTCGGCGAAGCACTCGCGCAGCACCTTCTTCTCGATCACGCCCAGGCCGCAGAGCTTGTCCCTTGGCGCGATCGTCATCGCCACGTCCAGGAAGCGCTTGTCCAGGAACGGCACGCGCGCCTCGACGCCCCAGGCCGCCATCGCCTTGTTCGCGCGCAGGCAGTCGTACCAGTGCAGGTTCTCCAGCTTGCGCAGCAGCTCGGTGTGCAGCTCCTCGGCGCCGGGCGCCTTGTGGAAGTAGAGGTAGCCGCCGAAGACCTCGTCGGCGCCCTCGCCCGACAGCACCATCTTGATGCCCATCGCGCGGATGCGGCGCGCCAGCAGGTACATGGGCGTGCCGGCGCGGATGGTCGTCACGTCGTACGTCTCCAGGTGGCGGATCACGTCCGGCACGGCGTCGAGGCCTTCCTGCACCGTGTAGACCACCTCGTGGTGCACCGTGCCCAGGTGCGCAGCCACCTCGCGAGCGGCCGCCAGGTCGGGCGAGTCCTGCAGCCCCACCGAGAAGCTGTGCAGGCGCGGCCACCAGGCCGGTGAGCGTTCGCCGTCCTCCACGCGCATCGCCGCGTGCCGCGCCGCCAGGGCCGCGATCACCGACGAGTCCAGACCGCCCGACACCAGCACGCCGTACGGCACGTCCGACATCAGGTGGCTGCGCACGGCGTCGTCCAGCGCCGCCTTGAGCGCCTCGCGGTCGGTCGTGCAAGCCTGCACGCCCTCCCACGACTGCCAGTCGCGGCGCCACCAGCGTCGCGGCGATGCCTGCCCGCTCGTCCACAGGTGCCCCGGCGGGAACACCGACACCTCGCGGCACACCGGCTCCAGCGCCTTCAGCTCGGAGGCCACGTGCAGCGTGCCGTTCTCGTCGCGCCCGGTGTACAGCGGCACGATGCCCAGGTGATCGCGCGCGATGAGCCAGCGATCACGCGCCTGGTCGTACAGCACGAAGGCGAACATGCCGCGCAGCCGGTCCACGAACGCGTCACCCTGCTCGGCGTACAGCGCCAGGATCACCTCGCAGTCGCTGCCGGTGCGGAACGCGTACGTCCCGGTCAGCTGCGCGCGCAGCTCCTGGTGGTTGTAGATCTCGCCGTTGACCGCCAGCACATGCGCGCCGTCGGGGCTGACCAGCGGCTGCGCGCCGCCCGCCGGGTCGACGATGGCCAACCGCTCGTGCGCCAGGATCGCGCCGGGCGCCGTGTGGATGCCCGACCAGTCCGGCCCGCGGTGCCGCATCAGGCGCGACATGTCCAGCGCGCGGCGGCGCAGCTCGGCGGGATCGGACTTCAGGTCGAGCAGGCAGAAGATCGAGCACATGGCGGGCAGGTACTCCACGGGTTGGGGCAGGCGCCGGGGCGCGCCGGTGACCGGACGCGGCATGATAGCATGGCACAGGTGGGGCCATGAAGAGGCGGATTGTCGCCGGGTGGCAGCAAGCGGCGCTCACCGGCCGGACACGACCAGCCGGTAGCCCAGGTCCAGCGTGTCCAGCGCGAGCAGGTCGCCGTGCCGCCGCTCCCAGGTCCCGTCATCCAGGTCGCGCCGCAGGTTCGCGAGGCCTTCCGCCAGGCGCGTGACCCGGTCGAAGGTGGAGATGGCGGCGCGGACACGCGCGTCCAGGTAGGCGCGGGGCCGCCGCCAGTATGCCCCCAGGAAGCCGTCGGTGCAGTCGGCCGGCACCGGCACCGGGACGAGGGCGCACGGCCCCAGCGCCTCCTCGAACTCCCCGCGCGTCGGGAAGATCGCGCTGTCGATCTCGCGCACCTCGGGGAAGTACTCGTCCACCAGCCAGAACGGCGTCGCCAGCGGGTCGTGGTTCAGGACGACGACGCGCCCGCGCGCCACGCGGCGCAGCTCGCGCAACCCTTGCGCGCGATCGGGCCAGTGGTGCACGGTCAGTACCGCCATGGCCGCGGCGAAGGTGCCGTCGGCAAAGGGCAGCCGCAGCGCCGTCCCGCGCACCGCCGGCGCCGCCAGCGGCGGCTGCGGACGCTGCGCCACCATCGCCGCCGACGGCTCCAGCGCCACGACCACGCCGCCGCGCGGCTCGTAGGAACCGGCCCCCGCGCCCACGTTGAGCAGGGGGCGCGCACCGGCACCGAGCGCGTCCTCGATGGCCGCGGCAAGGCGCGGATCCGGGCGACGGAGCTCGCGGTAGCCGATGCCGAGGCGATCGTACAGCTCGGCCATCAGCACCCCCGGAACGCGTCGGTGTTCACGTGCTTCAGCGCAACCTGCGCCGCCAGCCGCGTGCGCCGGCGCACGCGTCAGCGCCTGATCGGGCCCTGCGCCCGATTCTCGGCCAGCCGCGCCTTGACGATGCGCCGCACCAGCGCGGCCGGCAGCGGCTTCTCCGGCTGGAAGCGGATGGTCCCCTTGCTGGTGTCCAGCCCCTCCAGGTCGGCGGCCATCGCCTCCATCAGGTCCGAGCTCATCGGGTACAGCGAGCAGTGATGGCGCGCCGCCGCGTAGCAGACAAGCAGCCGTCCCTCGACGCGGAACGAGGGCATCTGCCAGGCCACGCACTCCTCGGCGCCGGGCGCCGCCTTCAGCACCTGCGCCCGCAGGCGCTCGAGCGCGGCCCGCTTGTCGTCGGGGATCCGCGCCAGGTAGTCGTCGTGGTCGAGGGGCTTCGGCGGTCGGCTGGGCATGGGGATCGCCTCCGGGGTGTGCTGCGTTCGCGGGGTTTGCGGACAGGATACGATGCGCGGGCGACGTGCGCCCGCGCACGCCCGCACCCGCGCCAGGCGTGAGTCAGTGCCCCGCCACCGGCGCCCCGTCCACCAGACCCCGCACGAACGGCGCCACGCCGTTGAGGATCAGCTGCACGGCGATCACCGTCACCAGCAGGCCCATCAGCTTCTCGACGATCTTCATCCCGGTCGGGCCCAGGCGCCGCAGCACGGTGTCGGCGGCCAGCAGGATCGCGCCGGTCAGCAGCAGGATCAGCGCGACGGCCACGCCCACGGCCACGGCGCCGGTCAGGCCGGGCGCGTCGGCGCGCAGCACCATCACCGTGGTGATCGAGCCGGGTCCGGCGATCATCGGGATGGCCAGCGGCGTCACCGAGGGATCGTGGTCGGGGTCGTGGGCCGGCAGGGCCGCGGCCTCGTCGATGACGGCCGGGGGCATCGAGCGCGAGGCCGCCGCCGCGCGCGCCGCCTGGTCCAGTCCCGTGTGCCAGCGGCGCGGCCGGCTCTGCAGCATGTCCAGGCCGATGCCGAAGAAGATGACGCCACCGGCGATGCGGAAGGCGTCGATGGTGATGCCGAACGTGCGCAGGAGCGTGCTGCCGACGTAGGTGAACGTCAGCAGCACGAACAGCGACACCAGCAGCGCCTTGACCAGGATGCGCCGTTGCTGCACGTACGACATGCCGGCGGTCTGGCCGCTGAAGAAGGGGATGCAGCCGAGCGGGTCGACGACGGCGAACAGCGACGACAGCGCCAGCAGCGCGAAGCCCATCAGGTCCATGGCCGCAACTCCCTACTGTCCCTTGACCGCCGCCAGCGCCCGCTGCAGCTGCGCATTGCCCGGCGCCAGCTGCACGGCGCGCTCCAGTTCGCGGATCGCCTCGTCCCTGCGTCCCGCCTGCGCGTAGAAGCCGCCCAGCTGTCCGTGCGCGTCGGCGTTGTCCGGCCACAGCTCGATCATGCGCCGGAAGGTGGCGATGCCGCCCGGCAGGTCGCCGCTCATGGCCTGCGCCACGCCCAGGTTGCCCATCAGGTCGGGATCGGGCCGGCCGGCGGCGACCAGCGCGTCCGCTGCGGCCTTGAAGTGCGGGATCGCCTGCGCCGGCTGCTGCATCTGCATCAGCACGAAGCCGAGCTGGCCCTGCAGCTGCGGCGCGCTGCCGGCGGCCGAGAGCGTCTTCTCCAGCACCGAGCGCGCGCCCGCCGCGTCGCCGGCGCCCATCAGCGCGCTGGAGAGGGCCAGCGCGGCCTGCTCGTCCACGGGATCCAGTTCCAGCGCGCGCGTCAACTGCGCGCGCGCCGCGGCGAGGTCGCCCGACTCCAGGGCGATCACGCCGCCGTAGAACTGCGCGCGCGCCGCGCGGGCGTCGATCGCCTGCGCCTGCTGCACCAGCGCCGCGCCCTCGCGCGAGCGCCCCTGGCGGTGCAGCGCGAAGCCCTTGCCGGCCAGGCCCCAGGCCCACTTCGGGTCCACGGCCAGGCCCGCGTCGTAGACCGTCGCCGCCTCCGCGTAGCGGCCCGCGCCCAGCAGCGCGTGCGCGTAGTCCTCGACCACGTCCAGGTCGCGGGGCACGTCGCCGTGCAGCGCGGCGTACAGCTTCAGCGCCTCGTCGGTGCGCCCGCTGCGCGCCCAGGCCTGCGCCAGGTTCAGTCGCACCGTGCGGTCCTGCGGCGAGCGGCCGTACTCCGCTTCCAGCACCTGCACGGCCTCCTGCAGGCGACCCTGCTTCATGTAGATCGTGGCCAGGTTGACCGCGTTCTCCGGTCCCACGGCCACCCCGGTCGAAGCCGCGGCGCCGCTCTCGGCACCGGCGATATAGCCCAGCGAGCGCAGCATCTGCTCCATGCGCGCGGCGGCTTCCGGGTCGTTGACCACCTCGCCGGCGTGCTGCAGCGGCGTCGTCTCCCAGGTGGCCACCTGGCGCACCGGGTTGGCCGTGCGGAAGTCGCCCGTGAAGGCGCCGCTCAGCACCTGACCGGCCAGGTCGTTCGCCACCGGCAGGCCCAGCAGCGCGGCCACCGTGGGGGCGATGTCGTAGATGCTCGCGCCGGTGACCTCCGCCCCCGCGCGCACGCCCGGACCGTTCAGGACCAGGATGCCGTCGATCATGTGCGAGGCGTCGGCGAGCTCCGTGTCCACGTGCTCCTCGCGCAGCCGCTCGTCGCCGTGCCGGAAGCCGTGGTCCGAGCAGACCACGATCGTCGTGTTCGGGCCGCGCCTGGCCAGCAGCTCGCCCAGCAGCGCATCCTGCCACGACCAGTACGCCGCCACGGCATCGCTGTAGGCCGCGTAGTCGGCATCGCCCACCCATTCCTGCTTCGGTGGCGCGAAATTGTTGAACAGGTGCATGGCCGCGTCGGTGCCCTCGTAGTACACGGCCAACAGCGACGGCCGGTCCTTGCCCAGCCGCTCGAGCGCGATGTCGGTGTACCCGCGCGAGGTCGCCATCGCCTGGCGCAGGTGCGCCACGGGCGTGCTGTAGGGATCGTCGCCGGCACCGGCGGTCGCGCGCCCGATCTGTTCCTCGGTCAGCTTGACGATGCCCTGCAGCTGCCGCGCCGTGATCGACTCCGGCGCCGGCATCATCGCCGACACGTCCTTCGCCCACGCCTCCGGCCACACCTTGCCCGCGTCCTCGACGCCGCGCCCGGTGATGCCGAAGCTGTGCCAGCCCACGTAGTCGCTGACCATGAAGCCGTCGACGGGCTCGACCGGCCAGGTGGCCCACCAGCCGATCACGCCGGCGGTCAGCTGGTTCTCGTTCGCCACGTTCCACACCGCGCGCACCTGCCGGCTGCGGCTGCTGATGGGGATCTTCTGCCCGTCGGAGGTCGTCGACATGAACCAGGTGACGCCGTGCCGATCGGGCGTGCGCCCGGTGGCGATGCTCGTCCACAGCACCGGCGACAGCAGCGGCATCTCGCTGCGCAGGCGTCCCCAGGCGCCCTCGTCGCGCAGCTTCTTCAGGTTGGGCATGCGGCCGGCGTTCATCACCGGCTCGAGGATGTCCCAGTCGCCGCCGTCGAGGCCGAGGATCCACACCTCGTGTCGCGGCTTGCCGCCGCAGCCGGCCAGGGGCATGGTCACGGCGAACGCCACCGCGGCGGCCAGGGCCAGGCCGCAGGCTGCCTTCCAGAAGTGCTTCCGGTGCATGGGGTCCCGTACTTTCGCAACCCGGCCGGTGGCCGGCGGTGGCTCGAGGGCTGAATCCAGACGATCAGTCTAGTGGCCGGCCCGACCCGGGGCAAGGCGGGGCCGCCCGGGCGGCAGCCGGCAGAAAATAATCAATACCCTACAAATAATGGTTGCATTGACCCATCGAACCCGATTATCATGTTCACGTGGAGTTGACGATGACGGCACGCGCCGGGGGCGGAATTGAGCCTCCAACCTCCCGGCCGCGCTGACGATATCGCCCGATCGCCCAAAGATGAAGGAGCTGCCCCCCGGGTGGCTCCTTCGTCTATTTGGCCCGCCTGCCTGTCGCCCTCATAAAAGATCATTTTTGTTGAATTTCGGGTGTGCCAGCCTCACAATGAAAGTCTCCCTGACGCCCCGCCCGCCGCCGGGGCGCGAAACGGACCGGACGTTCGCCCCGGAGGTGCTGCATGCGCCGCTTGCTGATGCTGATCTGCCTGGCCTCGCTGTCCCTGTTCGCCCTGCCCGCCCTGGCCGATGACCCGCCGCTGGACCTGACGATGACCATCGACCTGTACTGCGGCGACCCGGCCGTCTCGGGGATGCTGGGCACCGGCTGGAACGTCGCCACCGTCGGGAACCTCTGCGGCGGCATGGTCAACACCGGCGGCACCGCCAATGCCTATGGGGTCAACCTGCTGACGCCCACCCAGCTGGTGATCAACACCGTCTCGCCGGCGCTGCAGGTCACGGTGCTGTCGGGCCCGCCTTACCTGGCCAACAACTGCGTGGCTTACACGTCGATCACCGTCGACCCGACGCTCAACCTGTGCCTGCCCGCGGGCTACTACTCGATCTTGCTGTCGTCGCCCCTGAACATCATCACGCCGTACGAGATCAGCCTGGGCTGCGCGCCGTGCGAGCCGGTTTCGAGCGAGGCCCGTTCGTGGGGAGCGATCAAGGGCGCCTATCGCTGAGCAGCAGTGATGGAGCACCCGAACGCAAAGGAGCCTCCGTGACGGAGGCTCCTTTGGCTGTCGGGCTCCCGCGGGGATCGGCGTCGGAAGGCGATTCGGCTGCCTCGCCCTAGCAACTTCGTCGACACTCCCGACGCCGAAGCGTCCCCCGCGAAGAGCTGGGTCACCGCTGGCTGCGGTCATCCCGGCTCACTCGCTGGCCGTCCGCTGCATGCTGCGTGCCTCGATTCCTGTCGAATTGAGAATATTGTGTGCATTCTCATTGTGTTGCCGGGCAACGCATTGCGCCCGTTCACGACTGCCGGCCATGGCCTGGCTGCCAACCGCCCGCGTGGCCCAGGCCGTCCATCGTCCGGATTGACAACCGGGCGGTTCGGAATCCGAACCGACGCCACGTCGCACTTGACCCGCCAACCGCGTACGCCCTACACTCGAAAGCACTCGCCCCCATACACTTGACGCCGGGCGCCCCTGCGGGAACCCGGCGGTCGATGGTGTCATCCCCGGGGCGCTCCGACGTGCCATCGCCCGCGACCATCGCCCATGGCGCCGCCGCCTGCCTGCAGGCGCTGGCGGCTGCCTGCGCGCCCGCGCCGGCGCAGCAGACGCTGGACCACCTGCGCGCGGACCTTTCCCACGAGATGGCCGCGAAGCATGCCCGCCTGGCGGCTCTGCTCCGGGAGTGGCGCGCCGGGCGCCGGCGCGAGCGCGACAATGACGACGCGGCCGGGATCTGCCGTGACATCGCGCGGCTCTATCTCCGTCACGCCCGCACGGCCGCCGGCTCCTGGCGCGGATTCGCCGGGCTGGTCCGCGTGCTGGCGCGTGTGCGGGTCCTCGCGTCCGCGATGGGGAAGGCGGCGGGCGGCAACGAGCCCGCGCTCGAGCGCGCGGAACGGGACCTGCCGCGCCTGATGACCGCCGCCCGCGCGCTGGTCGAGGTCCTGTCGGCCCGCCACGCCGTGCGCTTCGGCGAGCTGGTCACCGCGGCCGTCGACGAGGTCCGCCGCGAGACGCAAGCCGCAGAAGCCGAGGCCGTCCCCGTGATCCTCGACAGCGCCGACGGCGGTGCGCCCCTGTGGGTGCCGCGCGCCGATATGGCGCGCTGGTCCGACCTGCTGCGCAACCTGGTGCGCAACGCGGCGCAGGCGACCGGCGAGCTCACCGGGCCGACCCGGCCGGCGGTGACCGTGCGCTTGCGGCCGCTGCCGCCGCCCGGCGGTGTCTTGTTCGAGGTGCAGGACGGCGGCGTCGGCATGACCGCCGAGCAGCTGACGTCCATCTGGCAGGACGGCGTCTCGCGGCACGGTGCCGGGCATGGCTTGGGCCTGACGGCAGCCAAGCGGGCCTTCGTGGCCGAGAGGGCCGCCGTGCACGCTGCAAGCGAATCGGGCGTGGGCACGCGGATCCGCCTGGATCTCCCCATGCGCGACCTTGCCTTCCGCGTGCCTCGCTGGTGGGCGGCGCCACCACTGGTCGTGCCGGCCGCGCTCTGCCTGCTGCTGGCCACCGGCGCGGCCCTGCACTTCCGGCATGGTGAGATGAACGCCGTGCGCGTGATCGATGAGCATGTGGTCGCCGCCTTCGACAGGCGCGGGCACACGCTCTGGCAGCGAAGATTCGCCGACCGCGTGCGCTCCAACCTGCGCAGCCAGATCCAGACCGAGCGCGCCTGGCGGCCCGTGGAGGTGCCGCTGCTGCTGGTCAACGATTCGCGCGGGCGCCCCCTCGTCATCGTCGTCACCGTCCCGGACCAGGGTCCCGGGCGGGTGTTCGCGCTTGACGGCAGCGGACGCGAGCGCTGGTCGCGCCGCCTGGCCTGGACGCCACCGCGCGTCACGCATGCGGGCAACCTGACGGCGGTGTTCCAGGCGGCCACGACCTGGAACGGGAGCGGCCGCGAGGTCATCGCGCTGAACGTGCGCGATGGCAACTGGAGCTCCACTTCGATCCTCTTCCTCTCGCCCGACGGCGACTCGCTGGGCGCGTACCTGCACCCCGGCCACCTGGAGTTCCTGGCCTCGGGCGACATCGACGGCGACGGGCGCAGCGAACTGGTGCTCAACGGCAAGAACAACGATGCGCCACGCGACGCGGGGTTCTGGCCCGGGCCGACGCCACCGGACGACGCCTATGGCGAGTGTCTGGTCCTGCTGGAGACGCCCGAAGTGGATGGACAGGCGTTCCCGGCGCGACGCTGGGATGGCCCGCCCGGGGCGCGCGAGGACGCCTACCTGCTGGTGCCGCCGCTGACGGCCGCAGGCTTCGCCGACCCCAAGGGCAGCGCCATCGTCCGCATCGAGCTCGGGGCCACGGGCGCGCCGGGCAGCCCCCGGCACGAGATCTCGCTCGCCGACGGCCGCATCTACACGCTCGACGACCGGCTGCGACCGCTGTCCTGCACCGTGGGTGACCACACGCCCGCCAGCGGCATGTCCTGTGATCGCGCGGCCGCGCCGCTGCTCTACTTCCGCGACGGCCACGCGGAATCCATCGACGTACCCATCGAGAGGGGCAAGCCGTGAATGCCGCCCGGTGTCCGCTCGTTCTCGTCGTCGACGACCGTCGCGACATCTTCGAGTTCTGCGAACGTTTCCTGGGCGAGCAGTACGCGTTCCGACACGTGGGCGACGGTCCGGGGGCGCTGGCGCTGCTGCGGGAGGCGCCTGCGGACGCCGTGCTCCTGGATCGCGACTTCTCGCAGGCCGATCCCGCGCGGCTGCTGGGTCCGCCCGCCGACGTCCGCAACGAGGGCCTTCATGTCCTGGCGCGGCTCCGCGAGGCCCACGGCACGCTGCCGGTGCTGATGGTCACCGGCTTGAGCGACGCCGCCGCCGCCGAGAGCGCCGCCGAACTCGAGGCCGAGTTCCTCGCCTGGGAGGACGTGGCCCGCGACCCGTCGCTGCTGTCGGCCAGGCTGGCCGCGGCGATCGAGCGGATGGGCCTGGTGCGGCAGGACGTCCTGCAGCCGTTCCGCGAGCGCGGGCTGGTCGTCGAGTCGCCGGCAATGGTGCGCGCCGTGCGCCAGCTGGCCCACGCGCTGGCGGACTCCACGCCGATCCTCCTGCTGGGACCGACGGGCTCCGGCAAGGACCGCCTGGCCAGGGCCGTGCACGAGATCGGCCCCTGCGCACGCGGCCCGTTCGTCGAGGTCAACGCCGCCACGCTCGATCCCGCGCAGGTCAACAACGAGCTGTTCGGGCACGTGAAGGGATCGTACACGGACGCCAAGTCCGACTGGAAGGGCCTGCTCGCCTCGGCCGACGGCGGCACGTTCTTCCTGAACGAGGTCGCCGACCTGCCGCTCGAGACGCAGGCGCGCCTGCTGAGCGTGCTCGAGAGCCGCGAGGTGCGGCCGCTCGGCAGCGCCAGGATGCTGCCGGCGAGGTTCCGGCTCGTCAGTGCCACGTCGCGGGACCTGCGCGCCCTGATCGCCGCGGGCCGGTTCCGCGAGGACCTCTGGCATCGCATCGCGGGTCACGTCGTCACGCTGCCGCCGCTTCGCGAACGCGCGGAGTGCCTCGAGCCGCTGGCGGTCTCGTTCCTCGCCGCGACCGCGGCCGTCCGGGCCGGGCGCGTGCGGGGCTTCGCCCGCGAGGCCTTCGATTACCTGCGACGTCAGCCCTGGCACGGCAACGTGCGCAGCCTGCAGCGCGTGGTGGAAGTGGCCGCCGCCGGCGCCGTCCACACCGTGACGGTGGCGGACCTGCGCGCGGCGCTGCGGCACGTGGACACGCTCGAGTCGGCGCGCGAGGCGGTCGCGCCCACGGCATCCGCTGCGTCCACGGCACCCGCCGCGGCAGCGGCGGCGGACGAGCGCGCGACGGCTGAGGCCCTGGTGTTCGGCCGCGCGACGCTGCGGGAGCTCAGGCGCGCCTACTGCCTGTGGCTGTGGGACGCCACCGGCTGGAACATGGCCGCGGCGGCGCGGCGGGCCGGCGTGGCCAAGTCGACGATGTGCGAATGGCACAAGGCGATCACCGGGCGCAATGCGAGCGACGATCCGGAATCGGATCCCTCCCTGGACGACGGGAAGGCCGGCGGGCCCTGAGACCTACGGCGCCTACGGCAACGCCCCCACCGCGCGCAGCACCGCCCTGCCGATCCCCTCGCGCTTCGCCACATCGGCGCCGCCATTCGGCATGTCGATGTTCAGCGCGAAGAACACGGCGCCGGTCGGCGTCTCGACCCAGCCCACCCACCACCCGACCTGGCGTTCGCTGCGCGCATGCCACCCGGTCTTCGCGCGCAGGATCCAGTCGCGGCCGGCCTCGTTGATCATGACATCCTTGACCAGGCGCTGGTGCTCGACGGCGAAGGGCAGCTGGTTGCGGTAGAGGCGGCGCAGGAATTCCACCTGCTCGATGGCCGAGATGCGCAGCGAGCCGTCCAGCCAGAACGTCGTCACGTCGTCGCCCACGGCGCGGTTGCCGTAGCCCAACTTCTCCAGGAAGGCGCGCTCGCGCTCCGGGCCCAGCTCACGCGCGAGCCACTGATAGACCCACACGGTCGAGTGGCGCATCGACGAGCGCAGCGTCTGGTCGCCGTTCCAGCCGGCGATCGCGTGCTCGGTGCCGTCCCAGCGGATGCGCTCGAACTCGTCGCGCAGCACGCCGGCGTCCAGCGCGAACAGCGCATGCGGCAGCTTGAAGGTGGAGGCTGGGCAGAACCGCTCGGCGGCGCGCTCGGCGTTCCAGACCCACTGCTCGCCGCTGCGCTCGTCGGCCACCAGGATGGTGCCGGTGACGCCCGCGTCGGCGAAGAGGGACTCCCAGTCGGGCCGCGGCTGCCAGGCCTGCTCGGCCCGCGCGCCGCCCGTCGGCGCGACGACGGCCGCAGCCAGCAGGAAAGCCAGGAAGCCGTGACGCATGGGATCTCCTGCCGGTCGGCTCAGAACCAGAAGATGAACTTGAGCTTGTAGAAATCGAACCCGCCGTAGGACCCGAACGTGCGCATCTCGGTATCGTCGGTCCGGGTCGTCGACTCCGGGTAGCTGTCCCACCAGGTCACGGTCTCCTCGGCCGTGTGCTGCCGCCCGAAGGCCAGGCCCGCCTCGAACTCCACCTGCAGCCGCGGCGTGACCACGACCGCCGGTCGGATGCCGAGCGCCAGCGTCCAGATGTCGCGATCCCGCTTCAGGCGCCGGTTGTAATAGTCCGTGTAGGTGAACTCGGGCCGGTCGAGATACCGGTAGCGCGTCTCCTCCACGCTCCACCGGTAGGTGACGGCGGCCACGCCGCTGACGTTGACCCGTCCCTCCTGCCAGAAGCGCCGGCCGGCCGCCAGCCGCACCCAGCCCTGCTCCTGGCGATCGCCGTCGATCCGCGGCACGCCGTCGTCGTAGGCATCTTCATCGTCATCCCAGGTCTCGGAAACGTGGTCCGACCGGTAGTCGTTCGGTCCGGCCGCCACCGACAGGTCCCAGACCGGTGAGAAGCGGTGGCGCACGGTCAGGCCGACGCCGGCGTCGGCGGGATCCCAGCCGAAGCCCCAGCGGCGGAGCGGGCCGTCGGTCGCCTCGGTCCCGGCCCGGGCGGGTGTGGCGAAGGGGACCAGGAGAAGCAGCGCCATCAGGATTGTCGGGCCTGGCCGGGCAGCGGCAGGGCGGCAGGAAGCCATGGATCTCTCCGATGTGATCGTCGATGTCTGCACAGGGGGACGGCAGACCTATAGAAAACGGGCGGGGCCGCGTCAAGCGAAAGCAGCCCGGTCAGCGCGCCAGGCGGATCCGGCCGGCGGCGAAGTCGACCTCGAGGCGGCGCCAGGCGCCGAGCACGTCATTGCCGAGCAGGCCCGAGTCGGCATCCAGGCCGAGGGCGGCCAGGGCCGCGACCTCGCCGGCGTAGAAGATGGCCGGGCCCGCTTCCATCCCCCCCAGCCGCAGCGAGGCAACGCTGACCGGTCGCGCCGGCAGCGGCCGGCCATCCAGTCCGTGGAACTCGCGTGGCGGCACGCCCGGTGCCGGCGGCAGCTTCGCGCGCGTCGCCAGGCCCGGCGGCAACAGCGAGCCGCGCGCCCCCGTGTCCAGCACCAGCGAAGCGCTCGTGCCGTTCAGGGAGGCGGGCAGCACGATGTGCCTCGCGACCACCGTGAAGGCGCAGGTGACGTCCGCCGCGCCGGCAGGTGCCGCTTCCGGGTCGAACGTCAGCGTGCCCTGGTCGCCGGCCCCGCGCTCCAGGCGCAGCAGCCCGCAGCGCGACAGCACGTCCAGGCCGAGGATGCCGTCGACCGGCGCGCCGCCGAGCGCCGGCAGCTCCGCCAGCACGTTGGCGTGCACGCCATCCACGCGCAGCGCGCCCATCGCCAACCCGTCGATGACCGTCGCGCCCAGCAGCGAGGCCACGCCGCCGCCGGCGCCCTCCATCACGCCGGGCACCACGCGCGCGCCGGCAGCCGAGTGCTCGACTCCCTCGATGGGCGCGATGGCCGCCCCCGGCCCCAGGAACGCGCGCGCCACGACCGACGTCCCGGCCGCCGTGTCCACCACGAACCGGCCCGTCTTCCCGCCCGGACCGGTCACGTCGACGAAGACCAGGCCTTCATGCCAGCGGCACGGCACGGCGCCGCGCAGCGATGCGGCCCGCGCGCGCCGCGAGGTCTCGGTTGTCAGCGACCAGTCGCCGGGCGCCAGCGGGATCTTGCCGCCGAACATGTCCAGCACCGGCCCGGTGGCAGCCTC
>JAYRFB010000245.1:0-5246 GCA_041908585.1 Candidatus Krumholzibacteriia bacterium | reverse complement strand
TAGGTCGCCCAGCCGCCGGAGATGTAGGTGTGCAGCGGGACCACCGACGTGCCGGAACCGCCGCGGGCCAGGGCCGGGAACAGTTCGTCCGTCACCAGGATATGGTCCAGGTGGCTGGGCCAGCCGGGATACGACCAGCCCGAGCTCGGCCCCTGCGCGATGGCGAGGTCGGTGAACCGCCACGACTCGGGCTGATCGAGGAAGTTCTGGAACACGTTGTCGTCGGGGTCATCGGTCAGCTCGTCGTTCATGTCCCCGACGATGAAGACGCGCTGGCCGGCATAGTGCGCGTTCACGTACTCCTCGAGCAGCAGGCAGGAGTCGCGCCGCTTCGCTTCGTCCGCGGTGCCGCCCTCCTGCGCCTTCAGGTGCACGGCGATGACCACGATCGGGACCCCGTTCCAGGTCGCCTCCATCGCGTAGGGGATGCGCAGGAAGGTGTCATCGTACGCGTTGAGGATGTGCCCGGCGCTCCCGAACTGCAGCCCGCCGTCCACCCGGAAGAGGAACCCGATGTTGATGTAGCGATCCGTGTTCTGGTACCGGCCGTCCCATCCGGGCAGCCTGGCCACCAGCTGTTCGAAGGCAGGACCACCCCCATTGTCGGTGGAGATCTCCTGGACGGCGATGATGTCGACCTGCATGGCCTCGACCGCCTGCGCCACGAGGTCGACCGTGGTCGGCGTCCCGGCGACATAGCCGGGCTGCAGCGGGGAGTACTTGGGGAACGCCTCGAGGTTCCAGGTTGCCACTTCCAGGGTCGAGTCGGCGCCGACCCTGGCCGCCGCGAAAGGATTGACCGGCGGCGGGGCGACGGTCTTCTCGGTCTCGCCGCAGCCGGCCACCGCGACGAGGGCCGCGAGGAAGGCCGCCAGCAGGCAGGCATGGGGCTTTCCGGTTCTCGGGATCATCGGGCGTTTCACCTTTCGGACCGCAGGGTGCGCCGGCAATTATGCACCGGTCGTGCCGGCGGCGCCAGTCGCCGGCACCGGCGCCGCGGCGACCACCCGCGCCGGCACCCGGATCCGCAGGCAGACGAAGAACCCGGCCAGCGCCAGCGCCCCTGCCAGCAGGAAGACCCACTGGTGGCCATAGCGCTCCCAGAGCCAGCCCGAGAGGATCGGCAGCGTCATCGCCACCGCGTGGTCGATGGTCACGCCCAGCGAGATGGTCGGCGTGATGTCGGCCGGGTCGACGGCGATCTTCTTGAGGTAGGTCGTGCGCGCCACCCTCAGAGCGAAGAGCACGTTGTCGGCGACATAGGCCCCGTACAGCAGGCGGAGGTCCCAGGGGCCCGGCAGCAGGTCCGAGGCGAAGGCGTAGACCAGGCAGACCGCCAGCAGGAGCAGCTCGTCGACCGCGAGCACGATGCGCTCGCCCAGCCAATCGATGACGTCGCCCAGCAGCGGCCGCAGCAGCACGCCGAGGGCCGCGCCGATGAAGTAGAGCAGCGCGATCGTCGACACCGGCACCTGGTGCAGCGAGACCAGCACCCAGGTCCCGAAGACCAGGAAGATCTGCTTGCGGATCCCGAACAGCGCGCTGATCGCGTAGAAGATGCCGTACTGCCGGCGCCAGACCAGGCGCCGCGAGGGCGGATCCCGCCGGCCCAGCTCCAGCCGCAGGTAGAAGACGCCGGCAGCCGCCGCGCAGAAGGCGCCCGCGAGGTAGAACAGGTCGTAGCGGTCGCCGACGAGCTTCGCCACCAGCCAGACGCCCGACACGCCCAGGATCACGCCCAGGTTGCGTGCGCCCCCCAGTTGCCCCAGCCGACGCCCTTCGGCCCCGTCCTTCGCCAGCTTGAGGCCCAGCGGTCCTTCCACGGCGAAGATGATGTGGTCGCCCAGGGACCAGACGATGGTCCACAGCACCAGCAGCGCCGGTCCCGGCGCCAGCCAGCCGAGGCCGAGCGAGCCGGCGGCCGTGGCGATCATCGCCAGCGCGGCGATGCGCCCCTCGCGCAATCGGATCAGCAGCAGGCCCACGACGGCGAAGATGACGAAGCCCGGCAGCTCGCGCGGCAGTTCGAGCCAGCCGCGCTCGCTCGCGTCCAGGCCATGGATGTCGGCCAGGTAGTTGTTGAAGGTCGACGAGACGATGCCGGAGACGGCGCCGAAGAACAGCGTCGCCAGCAGCACGCGGCGGAAGTCGCCCTTGACCTGGCCGAGCCGGCGCAGCGGGTTCACGCGAAGTCCCCGGCATCCGGCGTCTCCGGGTCGCGGCGCGCCGGCGCCGCCTGCCCGGGCGCGCGGCGGTACAGCCAGGCCAGGCGCGCCAGCCGCGCACCCTCCGGCCCGTCCAGCGCGCCGGGCGCCAGGCGCCAGGCCCAGTTGCCGTTCCCCTCTCCCGGCAGGTTGAGGCGGGCCTCGCGGCCGAGGCCCAGCACGTCGGGCATCGTGGTCAGGAAGGTGTGGGCGCAGGAGGCCAGGCCCAGGCGGATCAGCGTCCAGTGGGGCTCGGTGACGGGCGCGCCGGCATACTCGGCAACGAGGTTCCTTTCGGCCGGCGACGCCAGGTGCTGCCACCAGCCAAGGACCGGGTCGTTGTCGTGCGTACCGGTGTAGACCACCGCATGCGGCACGTGCTCGTGCGGCAGGAAGGCGTTGTCCGGGCCGCTCCAGGCGAACTGCAGCACCTTCATGCCGGGCAGCCGGAAGGACTCGCGCAGCGCGTCGACTTCCGCCGTGATCACGCCGAGGTCCTCGGCGATCAGCGGCAGCGTCCCTCCCAGCCCCTCGCGCAGCGCCGTGAACAGCGGCGCGCCCGGCCCCGGCACCCACGTGCCCCCGCGCGCGTTCTTCGCGCCGGCGGGCACGCGCCAGTAGGCCTCGAAGCCGCGGAAGTGGTCCAGGCGCACCAGGTCCACCTGCGCCAGGCAGGCGCGCACCCTGTCCAGCCACCAGCGATAGCCCTCGGCATGCGCGGCGTCCCAGTCGTAGAGCGGGTTGCCCCACAGCTGGCCGTCCTCGCTGAAGTAGTCGGGTGGAACGCCGGCCACCGCGAGCGGCGCGCCCTGCGCGTCGAGCTGGAACAGCTCCGGACGCGCCCAGACGTCGCTGCTGTCGTGCGCGACGAAGATGGGGATGTCGCCCACCAGCCGCACGCCGCGCTCGCGGGCGTGCGCGCGCAGGGCAGCCCACTGCCCCGCGAACAGCCACTGCCGGAAGCGGTGCGCGTCGATGCGCTTGGCCAGCCGGTCGCACGCCGCCGCCAGCGCCGCGGGTTCGCGCCGCGCCAGCGACGGCTCCCACGCTGTCCAGGGTCGCCCGCCGTGGTCTTCCTTCAGCGCCAGGTAGCAGGCCAGCGGCTCCAGCCAGGATGCCTGCCCCGTGCACCACTCGTTGAACCCGCCCCAGGCCGCCGCGTCGGCGCGCGCGCAGAAGCGGGCCCAGGCCCGGTCCAGCACCGTGATCTTCCAGGCGATGACAGGGCCGTAGTCGACGCGATCGACGGGGAAGTCGGGTCGGTCGGCCAGGTCCTCCGCGCGCAGCAGGCCGTCGGCCTGCAGGCGCTCGAAGCTGACCAGCAGCGGGTTGCCGCCGAACGCCGAGAGCGTCTGGTAGGGGGAGTCGCCGTAGCTGGTGGGGCCAAGCGGCAGGACCTGCCACAGCGACTGCGCGTGGTCGGCCAGCCAGTCGACGAAGCGATGGGCCGCCGGACCCAGGTCGCCGATGCCGTCGGGGCCGGGCAGGCAGGTCGGGTGCAGCAGGATGCCGCACGAGCGCGGGAACAGGGACGTCTCGGGCATCGAGGGACCTCGGGACAGCGTTGGGTCCGCGCGGCTCGCCGCGGACGGTTCAGGGTCGTTCGTCGGCGACAGCCCGCAGCCGCGCGCGCACGCGTTCGTCGTCCAGCTCCTCCAGGACCGCCTCCAGGTGCGGCAACTGCGGCGGCAGGCACGCCGAGCCGGTGTTGTCCGCCCGGCGGGCGGCCGCCACCAGCTGCAGCACGTCGCGCAGGTGGGCCAGGCCCCGCGGGACATGGTCCAGGAAGCCGCGGCGCCCCTTGACCAGCGAGAGGAAGCCGTAGGCCCCCAGCGCCTGCATCAGCCGCTGCAGCGCCGCGGCCAGCCCCCTCGCGCGCGTGTCCGCCGGCGCGGGCGCGGCCTCGAGCGAGTCGCGCGCCGCGGCCGCGTAGCGGGCCAGGAGCACCTCGCGACGCGCCGCCGGCAACGACACGTAGGGATCCCAGAGCAACGAGGCCAGGTCGTAGCCCAGCGGGCCGGGCCGCAGGCCCTGGAAGTCGACCAATCGCAGGCGTCCGTCCCGCACGAGCAGGTTCTGCGACTGGTAGTCGCGGTGCAGCAGGACCACCGGCTGCGCCGCGACGACGGCGGCGAGCGCCGCGAACTCGCCGGTGAGCACTGCGTCGTCCGCCAGGTCAAGGCCCATCAGCCCGCCCAGGAAGCGCTCGCGGAAGTAGCCCGTCTCCCAGAGCAGGACCGGCAGGTCGAGCGCCAGGTCGAAGGCGACCGGACACTCGCGGCGCGCGGCACCGGTGGCGGCCTGCAGGAGCGCGACATGGTCGGTCGCCAGTTCCCAGGCCGCCACGGCGGCCGGCGCGTCGACGGCCGCCTGGCCACCGAGGGAGAACAGGCTGCAGGCGCCGAGGTCCTCCATGACGACGGTCTTCTCGTCGTCGTCCACGCGCAGGCGCCGGGCGGGACCCAGGTCGTGGCGCTCGAGGAACTCCGCGATCGCGACGAACCGCGCGTACTCGACGTCGCCCGGCGGCGCCGACATGACGACCGCGGACCAGTCGCCGCAGGCCAGGCGCCAGAACCGCCGGTCCGAACCGTGGCCCCGGATGCGCTCGATGGCCACGCGCGGCGGCTCCGGGCCGGCGCCGTCCGGCGCGGCAACGCACGGCTCGTCGGGCTGCGCGCCGAGCCAGCGCGCGAACGTGCCGACATCGTCCCAGTGCGCGTCCCCGGGGACCCAAGCCCGGACGGCGCCCGGCTCGCGGGCGATGACCGTGGCCAGCACGTCCACGAGCGACGAGGGGCCGGCCGGCACGTCGCCGAGCAGGCGCCGCGAGAACGCCCCCACGCCGGCGTAGGTCAGCCGGCGCACGGCCGCCGGGCCGCGGGCCGGGGGGGGGGGCCCCGGCCCCCCCCCGGCCCCCGCGGCCCCCCCCCCCGGGGTGGGGGGGGGGGGGGGGCGCCCACGGTCACGGTGTCGCTCGAGGAAACCGGCCTCGACAGCGAGCTCCTGGTCCGGGTGAGCGACACGGGCATCGGACTTCCT
>JAYRFB010000244.1:0-7026 GCA_041908585.1 Candidatus Krumholzibacteriia bacterium | reverse complement strand
CCGCGACGCACGAACTGATGGCGAGCATTGCCCGCGGCGGGCCGCAGGCCCTGCGCGGCACGCGACGCGTGCTGCACCTGCTGGAGGAGACCGAGCTGCTGCCCGCAGGCGCGCTGGCGGAGATCGCCCAGTTGCGGCACCAGGCGCGCCACTCGCAGGACTTCGCCGAGGCGCAGGCGGCCTTCCTCGCGAAGCGGCCGTCGCCGTTCGGGCGCTGGCCGCAGGCCGACGCGGACGGCGACTGAACCGGCTGCGGGGCGCCAGGTCCCGGAGCAGCCGCACGGGCGACGGCCAGCCGGCCGTTGGTCAGAAGGAGAAGCGGTCGGCGAACTCGAAGTGCCAGTCGCCCGCCTCGTCCCGCGCCGCCTCGAAGCGCAGCTGCCACGTGTCCAGGCTCACGTGCGTGCCGACGCCCCAGGTCACCACGGGTGCGCCGGGCTCGGCGCCGTCCCACCAGGCCTGGCCGCCATCGACGAAGGCGTGCAGGCCCAGGCCCACCGACTCGCCACCCGGCGCGATGGGCACCATCACCAGCGGCAGGCGGTACTCGGCCGTCAGGAGCCAGCCCTCCTCGCCTTCCAGCGAGCCGAAGCCGGCCCCGCGCACGTTGTCCGGTCCGCCCAGGAACAGCGTGTTGTCCAGCTGCGTCGGACCGCCGACGCGACGGCCCCAGGCGCGCAGCGCCAGCAGGTGCTTGCCGGCAGGCAGGGGTACGAAGGCGCGGGCGTCGCCGACCAGTTCGTCGTAGCCGTCGATGCCGTCGCCGCTCCAGCGGGCCGCCTCCAGCAGCACGGCGGCGCCGCGGCGCGGATAATATGGGTTGTCGCGTGAATCGAGGCCCACGCCGCCGCCCACCCGCCAGTGGTCCACCGAGCCGGCCGGCTGCTCGACCAGGGCCGCGATCACCGCGCCGCCGCGCGCCGGCGGCGCCCAGGCGTAAGGGTCGCGTTGCGTGAATCGTCCCGTGCGCACCCCGGCCTCGACGAAGTACGGGCCGCGGAAGTTCCATCGCGCGCCCACCGAGGCGTCCCACTTGCGGTAGCGGGTGGGGCGGAAGACGAAATCGGCCTGCTCGCCGCGCAATCCCACGGTTCCCGTCAGGCCGCGCACGCCGGCCAGCCAGGGCACGCGCCACTCGGCACCTGCCATCTGCAGCCGCCACGCCGACAGCTCGAAGCGGAGCGTCTGCCCGAGCCCGCGCAGGTTGCGCTCCTCGAGCCAGGCCCCGGCCAGGTACCTGTGGCGGCGGCTGTGCCGCAGAAGCGGGCCGTAGTAGGTGGTGAGGTCCTCCTCGACGGTCACGCCCAGTTCGACGCCGCCGTCGTCAGTGGGATTCACCTCGAGGTCCACCCAGCGGAACCAGCCACAATCCTCCAGCCGGTCCCAGGCTGCGTCGAGCCGGCCGGCGTCGAGCGTGTCACCCTCGCTGAGCACCATGACCCGGCGCAGCACCACCTCCTGCGTCCGTCTGTTGCCGTCGAAGGTGATCCGGCGGATGGGGCCCGTGTCGCCGGGCAGCGCGGCAGCCGGACCCGGGCTCACGAAGCCGCCGGCCAGGGCCAGGGCCACGACGGCGGCGATCCTCAGGCAACTCGTCGCGTGGGAAGGCAGGAGCCGGCGATGGCACGGGCCCCGCCGCGTCGCGGATCTCTTCGGCATCGGTCCGGACTCATCCCTGTTGCGGGGAAAGCGCAGGCGCGCCGCGGGCGCCATCCCGCTCAATGTCGCCGCATGTGGTCCGAATGTCCAGACCCCGGCAGGCCAGACCGCAGGGAGCCAGGGCCTCGGCCAGGTCCTCGGCGCGCAGGCCCGCCACGCGCGTCCGCACGGACGTCGCGGACCAGTCGCCGGCGCTGCCGCCGGTGGCCGGCGTCAGGCCCGCGGCCACGGCCGCCTGCAGCAGCCGGTCGGCCAGCGTCACGACCAGCGCGGGGTCGACGGTCGTGGCGCCGGCCAGGAACGCGTCGTGGAACGCGGCCGGGTCGGCCACGACAAGCCGCGCGCTGCCGGTCACCGCGACGTCGCCGGCGGGGCCGCAGCGCAGCGGCGCCGCGGGAGTCCAACGCAGGTCCAGTCCATCGCCCAGGCAGAGGAAGAGCAGGTGCCAGCGCGCATCGACGTCGTCGGCCCGGCCACCGACGCGCAGTTCGTGCCGTCCCGGCCCGAACACGGCGCGCAGCCGGCCGTCGCCCAGCAGCAGCGCCGACTGGCCGTGCCGCAGGTGCAGCGCCATCTCGCGGCCATGCAGGAACGCCAGGGCAAGCGGGCCCTGCACCGGGCCGTCGGCGCTGTCGACCGACCAGTCGATCGGCGGGGCTGCGTCGAGCCGGCGCGCGTTCACGTCGTCCGCCTTGCCGGCCGGCGGAATTCCGATTCCCAGCCGAGCCCCAGCAGGTAGTTGCGTTCCTCTGCCAGCTTGTTGAACTCGCCCAGCCCGCGGGCCAGGCGCGGCGCATCGCCCTTGAACCAGGCCGAGGCCGGCACGTCCGTACCGAGGTTGTGCACCAGGGCCAGCGACTCCTCGATGATCAGCACCAGTCGCGTGTCGATCTGCTCGATCTCGGCGATCGTGCGCGCCGAGCCGCCGATCAGCGTCACGGTGCCTTCGCGATCGAGCCGGCGGAAGATCTCGCCGATGCGCTCGACCAGCACGTCGACGACCTGCTCCATCTCCGTGCTCATGATCTGCGACTTCTTCTCGACGATGCCCAGCAGGCGGTCGCCGCACTCCTTCAGCCGCGCGCCCATGGCGCGTCGGAACACGCGCTCGGCCGCCACCGCCTGCGCGTGCGACGTGTAGCGCGTGTACGCGGGCATCTTCTCCATCAGCGTCCCCATCGCGGCGAAGCTGAGGCTCGCGGCCGTGGTCCTGCCGGTGCGCGGGCTCTTCGTCGTGCCGGTGTGGCGCTGTCGTTCCATGGTGCGGCCTGCTCCTGTTGCGCGTGCTGCGTTGCCGGGTGCCCGATCAGGCTGTCTCGGGACGGGGAACGGCAAGGAACATTCCACCGTCCCGGGGAGCGACGGGATGGTCGACGCCACAGCCCGGAGGTGTTTCCCGGGCAAGGAGTTAGCGGGGAGGGGAAACGGGGGCAGGCCCCTGGCGCCGTCGTCGCGGTGCCGCAGGGGCGGGCACCTTGCAAGGCGTCCGCCCCGGGGCGTGGCAGCCGGAACCGAGGGGAAAGCCCGCGCTAGGCCGTGGCGCGCCAGCGCCGGACGGGGTTGCTCAGCGCGCCCAGTCCGTCGATCTCCACGGTCACCTGGTCGCCGGGCTTGAGGTACACCGGCGGCTGGCGGAACACGCCGACGCCGCCCGGCGTGCCGGTCGTGATGATGTCGCCCGGCAGCAGCGTCATGTGCCGGCTGACGTAGCTGATGAGGTAGTCCGGCGGGAAGATCAGCTGGTCGGTGTTGCTGTCCTGCATGACGACATCGTTCCACAGGCAGCGGATGCGCAGGCCCATGCCCAGGTCGGGCAGCTCGTCGGGCGTCGCCAGGAACGGTCCGCAGGGGCCGCCCGTGTCCAGGCTCTTGCCGCGGAAGAACTGCTTGTCGCTGTACTGCGCCTCGCGGTCGCTGATGTCGTTGAAGCACATGTAGCCGCCGATATGCTCGCGCGCACGCTCGCGCGCGATGGCGCGGCCCGGCTTGGAGATCACGAACGCGATCTCGGCCTCGGCGTCGACCTGGTCCAGCCCCTCGGGCAGCTCGATCGGCCCGCCCGGCGCCTGCAGGCAGGTCGTGGCCTTGCTGAACAGCAGCGGCTTCTCCGGCAGCGGCTTGTGCTGCTCCTCGGCGTGGTCCCGGTAGTTGAGGCCCACGGCGATGATCTTCGAGGGCAGGATGATCGGCGTCGTCAGCGCGCAGCGCCGCAGGTCGACGAACGGCAGGCCCACTTCGCCGCCCTGCGCCAGGACGGTCGCGGCCCGCTCGGCGGCCGGCTGCAGGCGGTCGTGCAGGGCGCGCACGGTCTCGATCCGCGGCAGGAGGCCGTGCCAGTTGGTCAGGAGCGACGGGTCGGCAGCCAGCAGGTCCAGGACCAGCCTGTCGCCGACCAGCAGGCCGGGGCGGGGCCCCGCGCCCTGAGTGTAGGTGATGAGCTTCATGCCCGGCAGTATGCGCGCGCCGGCACCGGTCGTCCACCCGCAAAATGCGGCGTCCCGCCGGCGGGGGGAGCCGGCGGGACGCGCATCGCGCAGCGTCGTGCTGTTACCGGACCTCGATGCGCCGCGGCAGGCTGCGCTGCGACTTGGGCATCACCAGCGTCAGGACGCCGTCGGCGAACGAGGCCGTGATCCCGTCGGCTTCGACCGACTGGCCGAGCGTGAACGAGCGGCTGAACGACACCGGCCCCGGACGCTCATGGCGCCGCAGCGCGTAGCCCTCGCCGACGCTCGAGCCGCGCCGGGCCTTGACCGTCAGCGTCTGGTTCTCGTGGCTGATCTCCAGGTCCTTCGCCGCCACGCCCGGCAGGTCCATGAGGATGCGGTAGTCCTTCTCGCCCTCCAGGATGTCGGCGCGGGGGCTCAGCCAGACGCCGGTCTCGGCCGGGTTGGTCGCGTCCAGGTTGCAGGCGTCATAGTTGCAGGCGTCGAGGTTGGCGGCCAGGGCGTCCAGCATGCGGGTCACGGGCAGCAGGGTGTTCATGGTTTTCCTCCCGGTTCGGCTGTGGTATCAGTTGTGCCGGCGTCCGCTGCCGGCGGCTTCGCTCGTGTGCCCTGCCCCAAACAACCCGCGTGCCCACATCGGCTGCCCCGCGCCAGGAGTGATCTAACCTGTTGTCGAATAATCAAATATTTTCGGCAAGCCGCCGATCGGGGCCACTTCCGTACCGCCGTGGGCCGGGTGTCGTGTCAGTATCGCGATGCCAAAACGGCAGACATGACAAACGTCTTGTCCGGATTGTCATGACAGCCCTGGCCATGACGGTTGCCCTGATGGCAGGGGCGGCGGCAGCCGGGACCGCGGGGGAGTCGGGATCAGGCCTGCGCATCGGCACGGTGACCCCTGATCGCGAGGACATCTTCACGCGCGCCGAGGTGGATTCGGCCACCGGCGCCGCCGGCTTCCTCAAGCGGCTGTCCAACAGCCTCCATGCCGCCACGCGTCCGCACGTGCTCGAGCGGGAGTTCCTGTTCCGCGACGGCGATCCCTTCCGCCCGGACCTCCTGGCCGAGACCGAGCGGAACCTGCGCGGGCTCGGCTTCCTGGCCGAGGCGAAGGTGGCGGCGGTCGACACGAGCGCGGACGGGCGGGTCGCCGTCGTGGTCTCGACCCGCGAGTCGTGGACGCTCGAGACGGACGTGACGTTCTCGCTGGATGCCGGCGGCTCGTCGCGCTGGACCGCGCAGCTGTCCGACCGGAACTTCCTGGGCCGCGGCGTGACCGCCGGCGCCGGGCTGGGCCGCGACCTGAGCAGCGACTACTGGAACCTGTGGTACCGGCAGCGGCGGCTGGCCGGCTCGGAGCTGACCCTGGGACTGGACTACGCGAAGCGGGCCGAGGGGCACCTGCGGCAGGTGGATCTCTCCCGCCCGTTCTACGCGCTGGACGACGCGACCGGCGTCGAGGCGCGCGCGTGGAGCAGCCGCTGGCGCAATCGCTACTACCTCAGCAACGGCGGGCCGGCGGGCGTCGACCCTGCGCGCGCGGCCAGCCTCTTTGCCGAGGTGCCGTACGAGGACGTGGGCTGGCAGTTCGGCCTGCAACGGCGCCTGGGCGACGAGGGGCGCGGGCGCGTCTGGCGCCTGGGTGTCGGCGTGCGCGTGCAGGAGCGGCGGTTCCAGCCCGACGAACGCGCGCACGAGCTGAGCGACGGCCGCACCGTCGACCTGGACTTCCTGGCCGACCCGGACGTCTCCTACCAGCGCGAGCAGGGCACGACGGTGTTCCCGCACCTGTGGCTGCGGACGGTCAGCCGCCGCTGGGCCACCGCGCGATACGTGTTGCGCTACGGCGGGCTGGAGGATCTCGAGCTGGGCTGGGACGTCGACCTGCGCCTGGGCCCAGCGGGCGGGTCCTTCGGTTCGACGACGGGTGACGGCCGCCAGCGCTGGCGCTTCGAGACGCTGCTGCAGCGCTGGCTGCCGCTGGGGCCCGGCTATGCCCTGGTGCTGGGCACGGCCGAGGGTGACCTGGGCTCGCCGGCCGTGCGCAACCACCGCTGGAACATCGTCGCCGGCTGGCTGACGCGCAGCGGCCCCGAGGCAACGCCCTGGCTGACGCGCCTTTTCGCGGAAGCCGCCGCGGGGGAGCACCTGACCGGCTCGCGTCCCTTCCTGCTCGGCTCCGAGCGCGGCCTGCGCACGCTGCCGGTCGACGGCATGGCCGGCGACCGCCTGGTGCGTGCCAACCTCGAGCTGGGCCGGGCCACGCGGCTGCAGCCGCTGGGTGTGTTCCGCGTCGGCGTGGCCGCCTTCTGCGGCGTCGGCTCGGCCTGGTGGGCGGACGAGGCGCGCTCGGCGGGCGACCTCCGGCGCGAGGCGGGTGTCGGCCTGCGCTTCGGCCCCGTGCGCTCGGCCAACGTCGAGACGGCGCGCCTGGACCTGGCCTGGTCGGCGAACGGCGGCGGCCCGGAGATCGTGGCCGTGACCGGCGGGCTCTTCTGATGCGGCAACGGATCGCCGACGCGGGGCTGCTGGTGGCGGGCATCGCGATGATCGCCGCGGGCATCGCGCACGCCTTCGGCGGCTGGCCGCCGCTCGGCAGCGCCCTGGCTGCGCTGGGTGCCGCGCGGGACCTGGCCGGACCGCTTGCCGTCGGCTGGGCCTTCGGCAGCGTGGCGATGGTGGCGTTCGGGGCGCTCGTCCTGCTCGGGCGCAGGGACTGCCGGCGCGGCGGCACGATGGGAGCCGCGGCCTGCCGCGTCATCGGTGTCGCCTACGTGGTCTTCGGGGTCGGCGCCACCGTGTACCGCTGGCCGAATCCGCACTTCCTGGGGTTCATCGCCCTCGGGGTGCTGGCGCTCCTTCCGGCCGCGCGCAGGCCCGGGCACTGACCGACGCCATGATTGCTGGTTGCCAGGAGTGG
>JAYRFB010000243.1:0-6791 GCA_041908585.1 Candidatus Krumholzibacteriia bacterium | reverse complement strand
CGGCACCCGAGCGCTGGCTGGTGGTCAAGGGGGCGCGACTGAACAACCTGCGCGAGATCGACGTCAGGGTGCCGCTTGGCCGCTTCGTGGCGCTCACGGGCATCTCGGGGTCGGGCAAGAGCTCCCTGCTGAACGGCTGCCTGCACGACGGGCTGACCGCGCGGGTGTCCGGCGGCGCCGGACGCGCCTTCCCGTTCACCTCGATCCAGGGTGCGCACGGCGTGGGGCGCGTGATCCGCGTCGACCAGACGCCGATCGGCAAGACCAGCCGCTCGAACCCCGCCACGTACCTGCAGGTGCTCGGGCCGGTGCGCGAGCTGTTCGCGGCCACGCGCGACGCGCGGGCGCGCGGCTTCGCGGCCGGGCGCTTCAGCTTCAACACCGCCGGCGGGCGCTGCGCCGGTTGCCAGGGCCTCGGCTACCACCGCGTCGAGATGCAGTTCATGGCCGATATCGAGGTGCCGTGCGAGGACTGCCGCGGCAGCCGCTTCAACGCGGCCACCCTGGAGATCCGCTACAAGGGCCTGGACATCTCGCAGGTGCTGGCGCTGACCATCGACGATGCGCTGTCCTTCTTCGGCGACGTGCCGGCCGTGGGGCAGAAGCTGTGGCTCCTCAAGAAGGTCGGCCTCGGCTACCTGGGCCTGGGTCAGCCGGCACCCACGCTTTCCGGCGGCGAGAGCCAGCGCCTGAAGGTCGCGCGCGAGCTCGCGCTGCCGTCCGGCAAGCAGAACCTCTACCTGCTGGACGAGCCGACGACCGGCCTGCACGCGGAGGATGTGCGCGCCCTGGTGCGCGTCCTGCACGAGCTGGTGGAGGCGGGCCACTCGGTCCTGGTCATCGAGCACAACCTCGACCTGGTGGCCCAGGCGGACTGGGTCATCGACCTCGGCCCGGGCGGGGGCCGCCATGGCGGTCGCGTCGTCGCGCAAGGCGCGCCGGCGGAAGTTGCCAAGGCCGCCGCCTCGCTCACCGGCCGCCACCTCGCCTCCCTGCTGGGCTCCTGACTGCCGCCTGGTCCCGCCGTCCCCCTCTCATGGCACCTGCCTTGCAATTTCAGGCCCGACAGGCCCGCCCGGCCGGGCCCGCACGCCGCTAACGCGGCCCGACGCAACGGCCCCGGCGGTCCACGGAAGCCAGCGGACAAGGAAGTGGGAAAAAGATGCCGCCCGAGATCCGGCAGAACCGGCCCGACGCCGAACCCGCACCCGCGGTGCTGGCGCAGGTCTGGCACCAGGCCCCCGTGGGCCTGGCCGTGCTGGCGGACGGAGGCCTGGCGGCCTGGAACGAGGCCGCGCGCGGCCTGCTGGAGAGCGCGGTGGGCGGCGGGCCGACGGCCTGGGCCCGCTGGCTCGAGGCGGCGTGCGTGCGACTGCTGGATTCTCCCGCGGCCGACCATGTGCTGCCACCTCGTCGCGAGGGCGGACCGTCGCTGTCCGTGGCGGTGGCCGGGGAACGGCGGCGCGGGGGCTGCAACGTGGTCCTGCTCCAGGCGGCGGCGGGCGCGCCCGGGCGCGGGAGCGGGGGACTGGCCGAGACCGTCAGCACGCTGAGCCACGAACTGCGTACGCCCCTGGCTTCCATCAAGAGCAGCCTGTCGCTGCTGCTGGCCGGCGACGCCGGGCCGCTGGCGCCGGAACAGGCCCGGTTCGTGGGCCTGGCCTCGCGCAACGTCGCGCGCCTGGATCGCCTGGTCTGCGACCTGCTGGACCTCTCGCGCGACGATGCCGGCCGGCTGCGCCTGGACCTGCGCCCCGTGGATCTGGGACCGGTGCTGCGCGAGGCCGTGGCGCTCGGCGAGGGCGGCGAGGGCCCCGGCGGCCCGCGCATCGACGCCGCCGGCCTGCCCGAGCACTTCACGGCCTGCGTCGACCCCGATCGCGTCACGCAGATCGTCGCCAACCTGGTGGGCAACGCGCGCAAGTACGTGCCCGCCGACGGCCGCGTGCGCGTCTGGCTGGACACGCACCCGCCGGCGCCGGACCCCCTGGCGGCCGCACTGGCGCGCGCCTGCGCCGTCGAGGTGCGCCAGTTCACGCTCGTCGTCGAGGACAACGGCCCCGGCGTCGATCCCCAGGTCATCGACCGCGTCTTCGAGCCCTTCGAGCGCGGCCGCGCCGAGGTCATCGGTCGCATCGGCGGCGCGGGGCTCGGGCTCCACATCGTCAGGCGCCTGGCCGAGGCCCATGGCGGGCGCGTCAGCCTCGTCTCGGCGCCGGGTGCCGGGACCACGGTCTGGGTCCGCCTGCCCGTCGATGCCGCCGGCACGCAGCTCCTGCGCGCGGCGGCCGGGCTCCGGGCCGAACTGGAGACCGGTCCGGCGGTCGCCGCCCGGGCCGTGGCGGTGTGGAACGGGCGCGAGGCCGGCCCCGCGGCGGTGTCCGGCGCGGTCGCCGCACTGGCGAACCTGCCGACGGGCGCAGCCGGTCCCGTGTGCGAGCCCGCGACCGGCTGCCTGGCCGTGGCTGTCCACGATCCCGGGCCCTGGTCGGCCTCGGCCGCCATCGAGTCCGCGGGCTGGCGGCTGCTACCGCTGGCAGGGTTGCCGCGGGCCGGCGGCGAGCAGCCCGGTTTCGACCGTAAACCCGCGAAGGCACCGGCCGATACCCGTGCCTGAGACCCGTACCCGGCCGGCGGGCCAGCCGGCGAACGCGAAGGGCAGGACCATGGACCGAGCGCTCAAAGTTCTCGTGGTGGATGACGAACCGGACATCCTCGAGACGCTGGAGTTCAGCCTCGCCCGGCGCGGCTTCGACGTGGCGACGGCTGCCGACGGCCTCGAGGGGCTGGAGAAGGCCAAGCGCGTGCCGCCGGATTTCATGATCCTGGACGTGATGCTGCCGGGCTGCAACGGCTACGAGGTCAGCCGCATGCTCAAGGAGTGGATGGACAACGACCCGCAGTCGCCGTCCTTCCCGATCATGCTGCTGACCGCCCGCAAGGTGGACACGCGCGACCGCGAGAAGTTCATCGCCACCTGGTCCCGGGCCGACGCCTGCATGTACAAGCCGTTCGAAATGGAGGAGATCGTCTCGACGATCCACCAGCTGACCGCCCGCGAGCGCGCCTGAATTCCCCGCCGGCGGGGTGCCCGGGGCCCCGCGGCGCGATAATCCCCATCCTGCTGCCTTGACAACGGTTTGCCGCCCGTGTTTAATTGCCCGCTTGCCGCCCGCGGCGGCATCGGGTGCCTGGGTAGCTCAGTTGGTAGAGCACATGACTGAAAATCATGGTGTCGGTGGTTCGACTCCGCCCCCAGGCACCACCCGATTCTCTGGTCCCGGTACGGTCGTTTCGGAGCTGGTGTAGCTCAGCTGGTAGAGCAGCTCACTCGTAATGAGCAGGTCCGCGGTTCGAGTCCGCGCACCAGCTCCAGACCGCCCCGCCGGGAACCACGACCTGGCCGCACGCGCCGCCGCAGGCCGCCTGCCCGTCCCCGCCAGTGGCGGAGGCACGGGTTTTTTTGTGTGTTGTAGCGATTGGCCCGGCGTTACAGTGGCCACCTTCGACGTTACAGTCGCCAGCTTCGGCGTCACGGGCGCCACTCACGGGACGCGGTCGGGGGGCCGCGAACCGCAGCCACGTCCAGGGGGAGATTCGGCATGCCGCTGCGCGTCAGCATATCCGGTATCCGCGGGGTGATCGGCGACGGGCTCGACGCCGTCGGGGTGGCGCGCTGGGCCAGCGCCTTCGGGGCGTGGCTGCCGCCGGGCCCGGTGGTCGTCGGCCGCGACACCCGCCCGAGCGGGCCGATGGTGCTGTCGGCGGTCACGGCCGCCCTCAACTCGACCGGCCACGACGTGCTGGACATCGGGATCGCGACGACGCCCACGACCGAGGTGGCCGTCCAGCACGGACCTGCCGTCGGCGGCATCATCATCACCGCCAGCCACAACCCGCAGCAGTGGAACGCGCTGAAGTTCCTGCGCGGCGATGGCCTGTTCCTCAGCGCCGCCGAGGGTGCCGAGGTCGCCGCGCGCATGGAACGCGGCGATGGCCACGTGGGCTGGGACCGGCTCGGTCGCGTGGTGGCGCAGGCGGGAGCGGACGACCTGCACCTGGACGCGGTGTGCGGCGTGCCTTGGCTAGACGTCGCGGCGATCCGGGCGCGCGGGCTGCATGCGGTCGTGGACGCGGTGGAAGGCGCGGGCGGCTCGATCGTGCCGCGCCTCCTCGAACGCCTCGGCGTGCGCTGCACGCCCCTCTATTGCGGCCTGAGCGGCAACTTCCCGCACGATCCCGAGCCGACGCCGGCGCACCTGGCGGCGTTGCGCGAGGAGGTGCGCCGGCGGGGCGCCGACCTGGGCTTCGCCGTGGACCCGGACGCCGACCGCCTGGCGCTGGTCGACGGCAACGGGACGGCGCTGAGCGAGGAACTGACGCTGGTGCTGGCGGCCGACTTCCTGCTCGGCCGCACGCCGGCCGGCAGCCCGGGCGACCTGGCGGTGAACCTCTCGACCACCGGCCTGATCGAGAAGGTGGCCGCCCGCCATGGCCGCCGCGTGTGGCGCACGCCGGTCGGGGAGGCGAACGTGGTGGAGGCCATCCTTGCCCAAGGCTGCCTGCTGGGCGGCGAGGGCAACGGCGGCGTCATCTACCCGACCGTCCACGCCGGGCGCGATTCGCTGGTCGGCATCGCGATGATCCTGCAGCACCTGGCCGACCGGCGGGCCCCGCTGGCCGAACTGGCCGGCGAACTGCCGCCGGTGGCCATGGTCAAGACCAAGGTCGAGGACCCGGATTTCCCTTCCGGCGATGCGCTGGCCCGGCGCCTGGAGCGCCTGGGACCCGGCGAACTGGACCGGCGCGACGGCCTCAAGTGGACCGGGGCCGACGCCTGGGTCCATGTGCGCTCCTCCAACACGGAGCCGGCGGTGCGCATCATCGCCGAGGCTAAAGACGAGGCCGCGGCGGTCGATCTCATAAACCGCGTCAAATCAGCCTGATAAGGCCGTTCCGGCCCCCGCGGGCCGTCGCCCAAGGAGATGTGAGCCATGTGCGGAATCGTCGGCGTCACCGGGACGCAGGAAGCCGCTTCCATCCTCATCGAGGGGCTCAAGCGCCTCGAGTACCGCGGCTACGACAGCGCGGGTATCGCGATCCAGCGGGCGCACGGCCAGTACGTGGTCAAGGAGCAGGGCAAGATCAAGAACCTGGAGGCCAGCCTCGACTGGCACCAGCTCAAGGGCACCTGCGGCATCGCCCACACCCGCTGGGCCACGCACGGCGTGCCCAACCGCGACAACGCGCATCCGCATATCGCCGGCAAGATCGCCCTGGTCCACAACGGCATCATCGAGAACTACGCGGCGCTGAAGGTCCAGCTGGGCAAGAAGGGCCGGAAGTTCACCAGCGAGACCGACACCGAGGTGCTGGTCCACCTGATCGACGACCTTTACACCGGCGACCTCGTGACGGCCGTGCAGAAGGCCCTGGCCGTGGTCGACGGCGCCTTCGGCATCGCGGTCACGCATTCCGATGAGCCGGACCTGATCGTCGGCGCGCGGCGCGGCAGCCCGCTGGTGGTCGGCGTGGGCGACGGCGAGAACTTCCTGGCCTCGGACGTGGCCGCGGTCATGGGGCACACGCGCCAGGTGATCTACCTTGACGACGGCGAGATGGTCGCGCTGAGGCCCGAGGGGCTGACGGTCATGACCATCAGCAACGAGGCGATCACCAAGGAGATCCAGGAGATCACCTGGGACCTCGGCCAGATCCAGAAGGGCGGCTACGAGCACTTCATGCTCAAGGAGATCTTCGAGCAGCCGCAGACCATCCGCGACGCCTTCCGCGGGCGTACGCTGCCGCAGACCGGCGACGTCAAGCTGGGCGGCATCCAGCTGACGGACTGGGAGCTGCGGAACATCCGCCGCATCATCATCCTGGCCTGCGGCACCTCGTGGCACGCCGGCCTGGTCGGCGAGTACATGCTCGAGGAGTACGCGCACATCCCGGTCGAGGTGGAGTACGCCAGCGAGTTCCGCTACCGCTCTCCGATCATCGAGCCGGGCACGCTGTGCCTGGTGATCAGCCAGAGCGGCGAGACCATCGACACGCTCGAGGCCATGCGCGAGGCGCGGCGCCGCGGCGCCAAGATCCTCGGCATCACGAACGTCGTCGGCTCGACCATCGCGCGCGAGAGCGAGTGCGGCGTTTACATCCACGCCGGGCCCGAGATCGGCGTCGCCTCGACGAAGGCGTTCACCAGCCAGGTCACCATCCTGGGCCTGATCACGATCCTGCTCGGCCGGCGCGGCCACCTGAGCGCCGACCGCGGCACGCAGATGCTCAAGGAGCTGGACCGCATCCCCGACCTGGTGCAGCGGGTGCTGGACCAGTCGGAGGACATCCGGAAGATCGCCGAGGTCTACGCCGGCCACCACAACTGCCTGTACCTCGGGCGCGGCGTGAACTTCCCGATCGCGCTCGAGGGCGCCCTCAAGCTGAAGGAGATCAGCTATATCCACGCCGAGGGCTACCCCGCGGCCGAGATGAAGCACGGCCCGATCGCGCTGATCGACCCGAACATGCCGGTGGTCGTCATCGCCACCAAGGACGGCAGCTACGACAAGATCGTCGGCAACGTCCAGGAGGTGCGTGCGCGGCACGGCAAGATCATCAGCATCGTGACCGAGGGCGACACCGAGATCGCCGCGATCAGCGACCACGTGATCACGATCCCCGACCCGATGAACTTCTGGATGCCGCTGCTCTCGGTGGTGCCGCTGCAGTTGCTGGCGTACCACATCGCGGCGATCCGGGGCGAGGACGTCGACCAGCCGCGCAATCTT
>JAYRFB010000242.1:0-22575 GCA_041908585.1 Candidatus Krumholzibacteriia bacterium | reverse complement strand
CGGGCGTCTTCTCCAGCACGAAATTGCCCACCGCGCCGCCGGCCAGCGGCCCCCCCCGCCCACCCAAAAAAGAAGCCCCCGGGGTTATCGCCCCGCCCATCCCCCCCCAGGGCCGCGCCCGGGTGTCCCGGGCCGCGACCGGCGAGCGCCTGGCGGAACTCGACATCCACCCGATGGTGACGCGCAACACGGCTTCTCTCGGCACGCGGTTCACCGTGAGCATCGACGCGGCCCATGGCGTATCCACCGGGATCAGCGCCGCCGACCGCGCGAGGACGGTGCAGGTCTTCATCGATCCCGTCACGCGCCCGGCCGACCTGGCGCGGCCGGGGCACATCTTCCCGCTGGAAGCGGTGCCGGGCGGCGTGCTGCAGCGCGCGGGCCACACCGAGGCCGTGGTCGACCTCTGTCGCGCCGCCGGCCTGTACCCGGCGGGGCTGCTCTGCGAGATCATGGACGACGACGGAGAGATGGCGCGGCTGCCCCGCCTGCGCGAGATCGCGACCGAGCACGGCCTGAAGCTGGTCACGATCGCCGACCTGATCCGCTGGCGGCGCCACCACGACCGCCTGGTCCGGCGCGAGGCCGAGGTGCCGCTGCCGACGGCCTTCGGGGAGTTCCACATGGTCGCCTACTCGACGCTCGTCGACTCGGCCACGCACGTGGCTCTGGTCAAGGGCCGGGTGGACCCGGAAGCGCCGGTGCTGGTGAGGGTGCACAGCGAGTGCATGACCGGCGACCTCTTCCACTCGCTGCGCTGCGACTGCGGCGAGCAGATGGAAGCGGCGCTCCGGCAGATGGAAGCCGCCGGCAGCGGCGTCTTCCTCTACATGCGGCAGGAGGGACGGGGCATCGGGCTGGTCAACAAGATGAAGGCCTACCGCCTGCAGGACGAGGGTGCCGACACCGTCGAGGCCAACGAGCGCCTGGGCTTCGCGCCCGACCTGCGCGAGTACGGCCTGGGCGCGCAGATCCTGCGCGACCTCGGCGTGCGGAAGATGCTGCTGATGACGAACAACCCGCGCAAGATCGTGGGGCTCGAGAGCCACGGCCTGGAGCTGGCCGGCCGCGTGCCGCTGCAGATCGAGCCCGGCCGGCGCAACGCCGAGTACCTCCGGACGAAGAAGGCCCGCCTGGGCCACCTGCTTGACCACCTGTAGGCCGCGACCCGGTCGCGGACAACGGGCGCGCCGCGGCGCGCCGGCAAGGAGAGGACGATGGGCCGCAAGTTCGAGGGCAAGTTCGATGCGCACGGTGGGCGGATCGCGATCGTCGCCAGCCGCTTCAACGAGTTCTTCACCTCCGAGCTGCTGGCCGGCGCGGAGGATTGCCTGCGCCGCCACGGCATCGCCGACGAGCAGGTGGACACCGCCTGGGTGCCCGGCGGGTTCGAGATCCCGCTCGCGGCCAAGAAGCTGGCACAGACAGGCCGCTATGCCGCAGTGATCTGCGTCGGCTGCATCATCCAGGGCGACACGCCGCACTTCGGGCTGGTGGCTTCCGAGGTCACCAAGGGCATCGCGCAGGTGTCGCTGGAGACCGGCGTGCCCGTGGCCTTCGGCATCGTGACCGCCGACACGCTGGACCAGGCGCTCGAGCGCTCGGGCACCAAGGCCGGCAACAAGGGCTTCGACGCGGCGCTGACGGCGTTGGAGATGATCGACCTGCTCGCCGGGGTCGAGAAGGGCTGACCGCCCGCCCGGCGCCGCCGGCGGAACCGCACCGCGGGCCCGGCTGTTGATTGTCATCCGGCCGGCCGAGGGCTATCCTTGGCCGGCCGGGCCCCGTCGTCCGGTCCCGGCCCGGTGCCGGCCACCCGCAGCCGTTCTTTGACAGGAGAATACCGGTGGGCAAACGCAGAAAGGGCCGGGAGATCGTCCTGCAGTCGCTGTACGCCTCGCTGATGGGCGGGGGCGACGTGCCGGCTGTGCTGGAGGACCAGCTTCTCCGCCGGGAATCCGCTCCCGAGACGGCGGCCTTCGCGCGCGAGCTGGCGGCCAAGGTCAAGGCCCACCGCGCCGACACCGAGCGCTGGCTGCGCACGCTGATCAGCGCGCGCTGGGATCCCTCGCGCGTGGGAGCGCTGGAGCGCTGCATCCTCACGCTGGGGCTCACCGAGCTGCGCCACAGCCCCGAGGTTCCCTACCGGGCCGTCATCAACGAGGCCTGCGAACTGGCCCACCGCTACTGCGAGGATGCTGCGGTCGGCTTCGTCAACGGCGTGCTTGACCGCGCGGCGCACGAGACCTACCCGGACCTGGCGCAACTGGCGGAGGCGGCGCTGCCGGCTGCCGCCGGGGACGCCGTCCGGGATCCTTCCCTGCAGGACGCCGGCGATGACGGTCCGGAGGAGGCCGGCGACATCGCCGAGGCCGACCTCGATGCCGACTTCGGCGACACGCCCCTGCGCGGCGCGCCCCGGGGAGGGGAGCCGGCATGAGGGCTTCCACTCCCGGCCACTGGCAGCGCTTCTGGGAGCAGGCGGACGGCCTCGAGCTGGACGATGTCTACGGCACGGATGGCCGCATGGTCCGCGAGATCACCGCGATCTACGCGGCCGAGCCCGGCGGGCTGCGGGGGCGGCGCATCCTCGAGGTCGGGGCGGGCACCGGCCGCGACGCCGTGGCGCTGGCCGCGGCCGGCGCGCAGGTCGTGACCATCGACTACGTCGCCGGTTCTCTGGGCCTGACGCGCAAGGCGGCGGCACAGGCGGCAGCTGACGTCACGGTCGTCTGCGGCGACGGCCTGGGCATGCCGGTCCCCGACGGCAGCTTCGACGTCGTGTTCCACCAGGGGCTGCTGGAGCACTTCCGCGAGCCGTCGTTCCTGCTGCGCGAGAACGTGCGGGTGCTCAAGCCCGGCGGCTACCTGGTCGTCGACGTCCCTCAGACCTTCCACTACTACACGCTGGGCAAGCAGGCGCTGATCGCGGTCGACCGCTGGTTCGCCGGCTGGGAGACGCAGTTCACCATCGCGCAGCTGGAGCGGCTCGCGCGGGAGCAGGGCACGGTCGTCACGCGCAGCTACGGTGACTGGATGGTGCCGGGCCTGTGGTATCGCGCGCTGCGGAAGGTGCTGCTGACGCGACTCGGCGTACGGCTGCCCATGCGCCCCGAGCCGGTGCCGGCGCTGGCGCGTGCGGGGGAATCGTGGCGCCGCTGGTTCGCGCGCCGCCGCCTGTCGCTGTACACGACGCCCACCATCGGCGTCGTCGCCCGCCGCCACGGCGGCGCCCGGCCGGACGCCGGGGCGCCGGCGTGAGGATCCTGGCCGTCAACTGGCGCGACATCGGCGACCCGCTCAGCGGCGGCGCCGAGCAGCACCTGCACCACATCCTGTCCGGGGCCGTGCGACGCGGTTGGCAGGTGGACCTCTGCTGCGCGGACTATCCCGGCGGCGGGCCGCGCGGTTGCCTGGACGGCGTCGAGATCCACCGGCGCGGCCACTGGTCGGTGGCCAACTTCACGGTGCCGCCGCTGGTGCGCAGCCTGCTGCGCCGGCACCGCTACGACCTGGTCGTCGAGGACATCAACAAGGTCCCTTTCTACACGCCGCTCTATGCCGGCAAGGTCCCGGTGGTGGCGGTCGTGCCGCACCTGTTCGGCACCACGGTCTACCGCGAAGCCAACCCGCTCGTGGCCACCTACGTCTACGCGGCCGAGAGCCTGATCCCGCGCGTGTACCGCCACTGCCGGTTCGAGGTCATCAGCCCCTCGACGCGCGATGACCTGGTGGCCCGCGGCGTGGACCCGTCCCGCGTGACCACCATCTACTGCGGCCTGGAGCACCAGCGCTTCCGGCTGGACGAGCCGCCGGCGCGCAGCGCGACGCCCCTGCTGGTCAGCTGGAGCCGCCTGCGCCGCTACAAGAGCCTGGATGTGGCGATCCGTGCCTTCGACCTGGTGCAGCGGGAGTTGCCGGACGCCCGCCTGCTGATCATGGGCCGCGGCCCGGACGAGAAGCGGCTGCGCGCGCTGACGGCGCGCCTGGGGCTGCAGGACAAGGTCGAGTTCCGCGGCTTCCAGCCCTGGGACGATCTCGTGCGCACGCTGCACCGCTGCCACGTCTTCCTGAACCCCAGCCCGAAGGAGGGCTGGGGCCTGACCGTCGTGGAGGCGAACCAGTGCGGACTGCCGGTTGTCGCCACCGATGCGCCCGGCCTGCGCGATTCCGTGCGTGACGGCGAGACCGGCGTGCTGGTTCCCTACGGTGATGCCCAGGCGATGGCCGCGCACGCCCTGCTGCTGCTGCGCGACCGGGACTATCTCGAGCGCATGGGTGCCGCGGCGCGCGCCTGGGCCGCCACGTTCGACTGGGATCGTTGCGTGGAGGAATCGCTGGCGCTGTTCCAGATCGCGGCCGCAGGCGGCGCCGGCGGTCGGGAGGCATCGCGATGACGCCCGCCCTGCGCGGCCGCCTCCTGCTCGGGCTCAAGGTGGCCGGCACCGTCGTGCTGGTAGCGATTCTGCTGACGCGGCTGCCCCTGCGCGAGGTGGAGGCGGCGATGCACCGCCCGCAGTGGGGCTGGCTGGCCGTCTCGTTCGTGCTCTATGCGGTCTCGGCGGTCCTCGGCGCCTGGCAGTGGGCGCTCATCCTGCGTGCGATGGGCGTGGCTGCCACTCCGGGAGAGGTCGGGCGCCTGTACCACATCGGGCTGTTCTTCAACAACTTCCTGCCGGCAAACATCGGCGGAGACGCCTGGAAGATCCTCGATCTCGGCGCTCGCGACGGCCGCCGCGCCGCCGTGCTGGGCGCCACGCTCCTGGACCGCCTGATCGGCCTGGCGGCCCTGACGGCCCTGGCCTGCCTGGCCATGGGGCTTGCCGCCGTGCTCGGCGTCCCGTTGCCGCGCCTGGCGCTGGCCCTGCTGCCGGTCGGCGCCATCCTGTTCGGTGTCCTGGCCGCGCTGCTGTCGCGGCGGCTCGGGGCGCTGCTGGTGCGCGGATCGCGGCGACTGGGCCTGGACCGGCTGTCCGCGCCGCTGGACCGCTTCACGGCCGAGCTGGCCGGCCTCAGGCCGCGCGTGGCCTGGCTGAACGGCCTGTTCGTCCTCAGCCTCGGCATCCAGCTGCTGCGCCTGGTCACGCACCTGGCGGCGGCCGCCGGGCTCGGCATCGGCCTGGGCCCGGAGGCGGCCCTGCAACTGCTGGTCCTGATCCCGCTGCTGGCGTTGAGCCTGACTTTGCCTATCTCTATAAATGGCATAGGATTGCGGGAATCGGTCTCGGCCAGCCTGTTGACCTGGGCCGGCCTGGCGGCACCGCAGGCCGTGGCCATGGAGCTGGTTGCGTACCTGGTCCAGGTCGCCTACAGCCTGGTCGGGGGACTCATGCTGTGGCGGCACCGGCGGCCGGCTGCCTCCCGGGTGCCGGAAGCTTCCTGAAGGACGGGTGGGAACCGGCAGGAAGCCCGGTTGTTCGCCCCAGTTGCGTGTGCTAGCTTGGCTTGCCGGCACGAAGCCCCGCGCCGATCGCGGCGCGCCCGGCGCGCCCCGTGGCGCCGTGGGCCGTTGCGCGCGCGGCCCTCGCGGCCCTTCCAGCTCCCGAAGCCGTCCCGGCCGCGCCGCGGTCGGGTCCTGACCCGCGGGGCCTGCCCCCTGACGAAGGTGACAACGTGACCGCATCCTGGCTCCGCCGGCCCCACGTCCTGATTGCCGCCGGCGTATTCGTCCTGACCCTCACCGTCTACGCCCTGACGCTCAACAGTACGACGCCCTTCTGGGACAGCGGCGAGTTCATCACCACCAGCCACATCGTGGGTGTGCCGCACCAGCCGGGCACGCCGCTGTACGTGCTGATGGGGCGCGTCTTCGACGTGATCCTCAGCGGGCAGCCCGACATCACGCAGCCGTCGCTGCGGACGGCGTGGGCCGTCAACTTCATGTCGGCCTTCTTCAGCGCGCTGGCCGTCACCTTCATCTACCTCCTGATCTGGGAGCTGGCGCGGCGGTCCGATCCCGACTCGGGCTGGCTGGCGCATGCCGGCGGCGTGGCCGGCGCCCTGTTCCTGGCATTCTCGGAGACCTTCTGGGCCAACGCGATCGAGGCCGAGGTCTACGGCCTGGCGGCCTTCATGCTGGCGCTGCTGGCCTGGCTCGCCGTGCGCTGGTACGACCATCGCAACGAGTCGGGCAGCAACCTGCTGCTCCTGCTCATGATCTACCTGCTCGGCCTGGGCGTCGGCTTCCACCTGGGCACGCTGCTGGTGTACCCGGGCATCTTCGTGCTGATGGTCCTGGCCGCGCGGCGCCTGCTGCCGCTGCTGGACCTGCTGCTGATGAGCTCGGGGCTGGCGCTCTTCCTGCTCTCGACGACCAATGTCCTGCCGGACGGCGGGCTGGTGGTGCTGCTGGTGGGGTACCTCGCGTTCGTCGGGGTGCGCGCCTGGTCCGGGCACCGCTTCGCGCTGTGGGGCAGCGCGCTGTTCTTCCTGGGCCTGACGGTCCACGCGATGATGATGATCCGGGCCGGCGCGACGCCCGAGCCCTTCATCAACCAGACGGCGCCCGAGGACTTCAAGACGCTGCTGTCGGTGATCCGCCGCGAGCAGTACCCGCCGCTGAACCCGTTCACGCGCCAGGCCCCCCTGGGCTGGCAGTTCGGTTACTACTACGGGTTCCTGTTCAAGCAGTTCTACTTCCTGGGTCCGGGGACTGGGCTGCTCACCACGGTCTCCACCGTGCTGGGCCCGATCTTCCTGGCGCTCGTCGGCCTCCTGCAGGGGCTGCGGCGCCTGCGCCCGCTGGTGTTCGTGCCGCTGGTCGGCTACCTGATCAACGGCGAGTTGCTGACGCTGTACCTCAATTTCACGAACCACGAGGTGCGCGAGCGCGACTACTTCTACTTCGCGGCCTTCATGTTCGCGGCCGTGTTCATCGGGCTGGGGGCCTCGGCGCTGCTCCGCTACCTGGCCGGGGCCGAGGGGAAGTCCGCTGCGCAGGTGGAGCGTGAGGGCGGGGACTGGCGCGCAGTGGCCGGTTCGCCGGGGGCGAAGCCCGCGGTGCTCGCGGCCGGCGCGCTCCTGGTGGCGCTGCCGCTGCTGCCGATCATGCCCGGCAGCGTCAAGTACTTCGAGCACGACAACACGAACAATTACATCGCCTACGAGTACGCCTGGAACATCCTGGCCGGCTGCGACCGCAACGGCATCCTGTTCACGAACGGGGACAACGACACCTTCCCGATCTGGTATTTGCAGGAGGTCGAGAAGTTCCGGCGCGACGTCACGGTGGTCAACCTGTCGCTGATCAACCTGCCGTGGTACATCAAGCAGCTGAAGCACAACCCGGAGAACCCGCTGGCGATGCAGCGCAGCGACGCCGAGATCGACGCGCTGAGGCACCGCCTGTACGAGGACCCGAAGACGGGCGAGCGCCAGTTCATCATGATCAAGGACTACGTCCTGCACGACATCATCACGGCCAACCAGGGGCCCAGGGGACGGCCCCACTTCTTCGCCGTGACGATCCCGCAGGAGAACATGGCGCGCTACTACCCGAACCTGCAGATGGAGGGCATGACCTACCGCCTGCTGGATACGCCCGGCCCGGACAACCTGCCGCGCACCGACCCGCAGGCCGTGCTGCAGAACATGCTCGGCGTCTACAGGCTGGGCTCGGTGATGGAGTGCGACGACGCGCAGCGCTCCCAGGTGTACCGCTCGCTGGCGGGCCTGGCCGGCGACGGCGGGCGCCGCGGGTTCGGCCGGGATGCCGGCGACCTTCGCGCCAGCGAGTTCGACTCGCTGGCGCGGATGATCGGCAAGCCGCGCACCGACCAGTACCGCGTGCCCAATGCCGTGTTCCTGCTCGGCAACTACCCGGCGGCGCTCAACCGCGCCGGCTACGAGTTCTATGTGCTGGCGACGGAGGCCGCCGCGACGGACCAGGCGCGCTACCGCGAACTGCTGGCTTCGTCGCTCACGGCGTTCCGCGCCAGCCTGGCCGTGGCCCCCTTCAACGAGCAGGCGCTCGAGTTCTTCCCGCTGCTGCTGGTGCAGGCCTACCAGGACGCCGAGGCCAGCGCCTTCCTCTCGTCCCTGCAGGGCAACGTGCCGGTGGAGATGGAGGAGCGCACGGTCTTCAACGCGATCCGCGGCTTCGTGCGCGGCGGCGTGCCTGAACTGGCCATCACCTGGCTGGGCGAGCGCCTGGCCGCGCAGCCGGAACGGAAGTTCTACTACCAGGTGCTGTTCAGCGTGCACCAGGCCGTGGGCGACGTGAGCCAGGCCCGTGCCGTGATGGAGGCGTGGCAGCGGCAGAGCGGCGAACAGGACGCCGACATGGCCCGCGGCCTCGAGGAGATGCGCAGCCAGGCGGGCTCGCGCGAGCAGGAACAGGTCCGTCAGCAGGTGGAGGAAGCACTTGGCCGCTGAGCTCATCCGGGGCGCCGACGCCCGCGAGATCGTCGCCGGGCTGCCGGCGCGCGTGACGGCGATCCTGGCGCCCGGGACGCCCGTGGTCGTCACCGGCTGCGCGGGGTTCATCGGCAGCACCGTCAGCGAGGCCCTGCTCGAACTGGGCTGCCGCGTCACCGGCGTGGATTGCCTGACCGACTACTACGACCCGGCCCTCAAGCGCGAGAACCTGGCCGGCTGCCTGGCCCACCCGCAATTCACGTTCCGCCAGGAGGACCTGCAGGAGCTGGACGCGGTCGCGCTCCTGGCGGGGCAGCGCGCGGTCTTCCACCTGGCGGCGCAGGCGGGCGTGCGCGCCAGCTGGGGCGCCTACTTCGCCGAGTACCTGGGCCGCAATGTGATGGCCACGCAGCGGCTGCTCGAGGCCTGCCGCCAGCCTGCCGTGAAGGACACCCTGGCGCGGTTCGTCTACTCGAGCAGCAGCTCCGTCTACGGCGACCAGGAGCAGCTGCCGGTCACCGAGCAGGCGCTGCCGCAGCCGCTGTCGCCGTACGGGGTGACCAAGATGGCGGCGGAGCACCTGTGCGTCCTCTACTCGGCCAACTTCGGCGTGCCGACCAGCAGCCTGCGCTACTTCACTGTCTACGGTCCCCGGCAGCGCCCGGACATGGCGTTCCGCAAGTACATCGAGGCGGCGCTCGACGGGCGCGTCTTCGAGGTCTACGGCGACGGCGCCCAGACACGCGACTTCACCTACGTGGCCGACGCGGTGCGCTCGAACCTGCTGGCCGTCGCCTGCGACCGTCCGTGGGAGGTGTTCAACACCGGCGGCGGCAGCCGGGTCGCCTTCGGCGACGCGCTGGACCTGCTGGGCCGGCTGCTGCGCGAGCAGGCGCCTGGCGTGGCCGCCACGGTCGAGTACCGGCCCACGGCCGACGGCGACGTGCGCGACACCTTCGCCGAGCGCACGCATGTCGAGCGGACCATCGGCTATCGCCCGACGATCAGCTTCGAGGAGGGCCTGCGCCGCGAGGTGGCCTGGGCCGTGGCCCGGAGGCGGCAGGCGTGAGCGGCGAGGGACGCGAGCGGGCGGATGGGGCGACCTGCGACCTCTCGGTCGTGGTGCCGGCCTTCAACGAGGCGGAGTCGCTGCCGGAACTGGTCGAGCGCATCGCCGCGGCGGCCGGCGCCCGCGGGCTCGACTGGGAAGCCTGGATCATCGACGACGGCAGCACCGACGACACCTTCGCGGTCACCGAGAGGCTGGCCCGCGAGCAGCCGCGCGTGCACGGCCTGTCGTTCGGGCGGAACTTCGGCAAGGCCGCGGCGCTGGCCGCCGGCTTCAGCGTCGCGCGCGGCGCCGTCGTGGTGACGATGGACGCCGACCTGCAGGACGATCCGGCCGAGATCCCCGCGCTCATGGACAAGCTGGAGGAAGGGTACGACCTGGTCTCCGGGTGGAAGCAGAGGCGCAAGGACAGCCTGGTCAAGAACCAGACCAGCAAGGTGTTCAACTGGTTCACCGCCCGCATGTGCGGCCTGCGCCTGCACGACTTCAACTGCGGCCTGAAGGCCTATCGCCGCGCCGTTACGCAGCGCGTGCGCCTCTACGGCGACATGCACCGCTACGTGCCGGCCCTGGCGCACCTGGACGGGTTCCGCGTGACCGAGCTGCCGGTCCGTCATGCCGCGCGAAAATACGGCAAGACGAAGTACGGCATGGCCCGCTTCGTGAACGGCTTCCTCGACCTCCTGACCGTCTACTTCCTGCACGCGCGGCGCACGTCACCGCTCCACTTCTTCGGGCGCCTGGGCCTGGCCTGCCTGGCGATCGGCGGCGGCATCAGCCTGTACTTCATGGTCTGGTGGCTCCTCGGCCACGGATTGCGCGTGCGGCCGATCCTGGTGCTGGGCCTGGTCCTGGTCGTGATGGCGCTGCAGTTCGTGAGCCTGGGGCTCATCGCCGAGATGATCGTCGCCGGGCGCCGCCCCGAGACCGAGTACAGGGTCAGCCGCCGTGTTTGAGCGCGACGGCCTGCGAGCCCGCCAGCCGCGGGCCCCGCTGCCGCCGCTGGTCGTGGTCGTCGTCAACTGGAACGGCGTCCACTACCTGCGCGATTGCCTGGCCTCGCTGCGCGACAGCCGCTACCACGGGCTGCGGGTCATCCTCGTGGACAACGGCTCGGTCGACGACTCGGTCGCCTGGACGCGCCAGCACCACCCCGGCGTGGAGATCATCGAGGCCGGCGCCAACCTGCGCTGGGCCGGCGGCAACAACCTGGCGATGGCGCAGCTCATGGAGGATGCCGGCGAGCCCCTGGTCCTCCTGCTCAACAACGACACGGTGGTGCCGGAAGGCAGCCTGCAGACGCTGGCGCGCGCGCTGGCCGACGACCCGTCGGCCTGGCTCGCCACGCCGCGCATCTGCTACGCGGACGACCCGGCGCGCGTCTGGTACGACGGCGGCGTGGTCGGCAGCCGGAGCGGCTGGTGCCGCCACGCCGGCATCCGCCAGCTGGCGGGCCGGCTGGATCCGCAGCCGCGATACGTGGACTACGGCACGGGTTGCGCGCTGCTGGTCAAGCACGCGGCCCTGCGGCGGCTGGGCCTGCTGGACGAGACGTTCCACTTCTACGGCGAGGACTCGGACTACTCGCTGCGGGCCCGCGCCGCCGGCGGCCTGATCCTGCACGTGCCCCGCGCGTTGGTGCTGCACAAGGTCTCGGCCTCCCTGGGGCAGGAAAGTCCGTACCGTGCCTGGCTGCGCAGCCGCAGCCACGTGCACCTGCTGCGCAAGCACTGGCCGCGCCGCCGCTGGCCGCTGCTGGCGCTGGCGCAGGCGGGCTACTTCGGCGGGCACATGGCCTGGAACCTGTGGCATGGGCGGCCGGCGACGGCGCTGGCCATCTGGCAGGGCGCGATCGACGAGCTGGCCGGTCGCGAGGGCTGAACCGCGGCGGCACGTGGCGGCACGTGGTGGCACGTGGCGGCCGTTTACGGGACGCGGCGCCATCTGGTATCATGAGGCTTGAAGGCAAGACCCCGCAACGGGTTGGGACGGCAGGAGAGGACATGTCGCGATCAGGATCCCGGCCGCCCGCCCCGACGGGCGCGGACGCCACCGCCGCCGCCGGCGGACCGGAGTGGCTGCAGCGCCCGTGGGCCCGCTGGCTGGCCCTGGCCGTGGCGGTCTGGCTCGTGGTGGCGGTGCTCTACCCGGGCCCCGTCTTCCTGGGCGCGACGTTCCGCAGCGCGGATGCCGGCAATGCCGACATGTTCGCCCGCGTGGGCGATGCGGCGCGCAGCGGCGGGGCGTTCCCGCACTGGAATCCCTACCTGTTCTGCGGCATGCCCACCTTCGGCTCGCTGGCCTACGTGCCGGGGCTGTACCCGCCGGCGACGCTGTTCGCCTTCCTCCAGGGCTCGCTCGGGATGCCGCCCCTGACCTGGATGATCGGGCACCTCGTGTTCGGGGGCCTGGGCATGGCCTGGCTCCTGTCGCGCTGGCGCCTGCCCGTCCCGTCGCTGCTCCTGGGGGCGGCGCTGTTCCTGCTCTTCCCGCAGGTCGTGGCCTGGGGCGTGCACGGGCACGGCTCGAAGCTCGGCGCGGCGATGTACCTGCCGTGGATCGCCGGCTGGACGCTGCGGGCGCTCGATGGCGCGGGCCTGCGCGCGGCCGGAATGCTCGGATTGCTGACCGGCCTGCAACTGCTGCGCGGCCATTTCCAGATCTCGTACTACACGCTGGGGGTTGCGGCCTGGCTCGCCGCCTGGGGCACGCTTCGACCGTTCGCCGAAGCGGCCCGCGCGCTGCCGATCGCGGCGCGCGCACGGCGGTTGGGGATCGTGGCCGGGGGCATCGCCCTGGGCTTCCTGGTCGGCGCCGTGCTGCTGGTGCCTGTGCAGGACTATGCAGGCATCTCGATCCGCGGCCAGGACCAGGCCGGCGGCGGCGGCGTCGGGCTGGATTACGCTTCCGGCTGGGCGCTGGCGCCGGCCGAGCTCGGCACGTTCGTGCTGCCGGCCGCGGCGGGATTCGGGCAGGCCACCTACCTGGGCCTGATGCCGTTCAACGACTACCCGAACTACTACGGCTTCCTGTGGCTGACGCTGGCGGCGCTCGGCTTCGCGCGCGGCGGGCGCAGCCTGTGGGGCGCCCTGGTCGCGCTGTCGGTGCTGGCCGTGTTCGTCTCGTTCGGGACCTTCGGCTTCGGGCTCTACGAGGTGCTCTATCGCGTCCTGCCGTACTTCAACAAGTTCCGCGTCCCGTCGATGATCCTCGTGCTGCCGGCCTTCGCGCTGGCCGTCCTGGCCGCGCGCGGCCTGGCGCGGCTGGGCGACGGCGTGCCGCCTGCCGGCCGGCCACTGCTGCTGCCTGCGGCGCTCGGTGCGCTCGGGCTGCTGCTGCTGGCCGGGGGCGCCGCCGCGCTGTTCGAGGGGCCGTATCGCAGCTCGCTGGCCTCGCTGGCCAGGGCCGCGGAGCGCCAGGCGCCGACGGTGCTCCTGGATGCCGCCTGGGACCTGCACCGCGCCAGCCTCGTTCGCATCGGCCTGGTCCTGATGGCCGCGGCCGGCGCGCTGCTCTTCGCCGCGCGGAACGCGACCTTCCGCTCCCGCGGGCTGGCGTGGATGCTGCTGGCGCTGGCGGCGGTAGACCTGCTGGGAGTCGATCGCCTCGTGGTGCGGCCCGAGTCGGGTCTGGTGGCGGTGGGCCGCGGCGCCGACGGGCAGGCTCGCCTCATGGCGGCGCCTGAGCTCCAGGTCCAGCCTGCCGCCGCGCGCGAGGCGGGGCCGGCCCCGGGCGCGGCCGAGCTGGCCGCGGCCTGCGGGCACGACCGCATCTGGCCGCTCGGCGAGCACCAGCAGCGCAACACCTGGCTGGCCGACGGCGTCCGCTCGCTGGGCGGGTACCACCCGGCCAAGCTCGCCGCCTACGAAGCGATCCGTAAGCGCCTCTACGGCGACCCGCCTGCCGGCCGCCTGGCCAACTGGCTCGGGGCGCGCCTGATCGTCCTGGACGGTCAGCTGCCGCCCGACCAGCTGCCGCTGCTGGCCGAGCTGGGCTGCGAGGTCGAGCCCCAGCCGTTCGCCGCCGGCGACGTCTGGGCCTACCGCAACCGCTCGGCTCTGCCGCGGGCGCGGCTGCTGTCGTCGTGGCAGCCGGCGCCCCCGGCCGCGGCGGGAGGGCTCGGCTCGTTCCTGGACCGCATCCAGTCGGGCGCCATCGACGTTTCGCAGGTCGTGCACCTGGACCGCGCCCCCGAGCCGGCGCCGGTCGCCGTCGCGTCGCCGCTGCCGGTGCCGCAGTTCGTCGAGGACGGCCTTGATCGTGTCGTCGTGCGCACGGGTGCCGCGACGCCGGCGGTGCTGGTGCTGGCGGACATGAACGCCCCGGGCTGGACCGTCCGCGTGGACGGCAACCCCGCCGAGCTGCTGACCGCCGACCTTGCGCTGCGCGCGGTGGCGCTGCCGGCAGGTGAGCACACCGTCGAGTTCGCCTATCGCGACGGCTCCTATCGCCGGGGACTGGCGCTGACCGTGGTCGGCGTCATCGCGACGCTTTCGCTCGTGGCGCTGTCCTTCGTACCTTCAGGGATGCTGGCGCGCCGGCGCGGCGCTCCGGCCGAAAGGCGCCCCGCCGGATGAGCCACCTCGCGCACACCCCCACCGCGAGGCCGCTGGAACCGACCGCGGCCGTGGTCGTCGTGCCCACCTACAACGAGGCCGAGAACATCGGCCGCCTGGTGCCGCTCATCCTGGCGCGCGACCCGCGCCTGTCCGTCCTGGTCGTCGACGACGGCTCGCCCGACGGCACGGCCGCCGTGGTCAAGGCGCTGCCCGGCTTCGGCGAGCGGATCCTGCTCCTGGAGCGGACGCGCAAGGAAGGCCTCGGCGCCGCCTACATCGCCGCCTTCAAGTGGATCCTGGCGAACACGAAGTTCGACGTCGTCTTCGAGATGGACGCCGACTTCAGCCACGACCCCGTGGCACTCGACGAGTTCCTCGTCAAGATCCGCGACCACGACCTGGTGCTGGGCAGCCGCTACCTCCACGGCGTCACGGTGGTGAACTGGCCGCTGCGCCGGTTGATCCTGAGCGTGGGCGCCAACCGTTATGCCGGGCTGGTCACCGGGCTGCCGATCAAGGACTGCACCGGCGGGTACAAGTGCTTCCGGAGGACGACGCTGGAGCGGCTGCCCCTGGACCGCATCCGCAGCGACGGCTACTCGTTCCAGATCGAGATGACCTACCACTGCTGGAAGAAGGGGATGAGCATCCTCGAGATCCCGATCATGTTCGTGGACCGGCAGGTGGGCATCTCCAAGATGTCGCGGCGGATCATCCTCGAGGCGATGTGGATGGTCTGGGCGCTGCGGCTGCGCAGGATCGCCTGATGGCCGCCCCGCAAGCCGGCGCGCACGGGGAGCGGACGGGAGGGTCGGCGCGGTCGCGGCTGGCCGTCGTCATCGTCCACTACAACACGAGCGGCGACCTCGGGCGTTGCCTGGAGTCCCTGGCGGCCTACCCGCCCGCGGCATGCCATCGCGTGGTGGTCGTGGACAACGCCTCGCGCGACGAGGGACTCGCCGCCGTCCATGCGCGGTTCCCCGACTGCCGGTGGGTGTTCAACACCGAGAACGCGGGCTACGCGCGCGGCTGCAATCGCGGCATGGCCGAGGTCGAGGCCGAGTACTACCTCATCCTCAATCCCGACATCGTCGTGCAGCCGGGCGCGCTGGACCGCCTGCTCGAGTTCGCCGACGCGCACCCACGGGCGGGCCTGGTCGGCCCCCAGTTGCTGAACGAGGACGGCAGCCTGCAGGAGAGCTGCCGGCGCTTCTACACGCTGCGGACGCTGCTGCTGCGACGCACCATCCTGGGCCGGCTGTTCCCCGACAGCCTCACGGTCCAGCGGCACCTGATGCGCGACTTCGACCATCGCAGCAGCCGCCCGGTGGACTGGGTGCTGGGCGGCTGCGTGCTCGCGCGCCGCGCGGCGCTGGATCGCTGCGGTCCCATGGACGAGCGCTTCTTCCTCTACTTCGAGGATGTCGACTGGTGCTACCGGATGTGGCAGGCCGGCTACGAGGTGCAGTACACGCCGGACGCGCGCTTCATCCACCGCCACCGCCGGGCCAGCGCGCGCGGGCGCTTCGGCCGCACCTGGTGGCTCCACCTCGGCAGCCTCATCTCGTTCTACGAGAAATGGGGGATGTTCGTCTGGCTGCTGAAGAAGTGGCGCGACCCGCTGCTGGCGCAGTTGCTGTGGGTGCTGGACATGGCGGGCCTCGGCGCGGCCTTCGTCGGTGCGTACACGCTGCGGCAGGCGGCTGGCGCCTGGTTCTCCGAGCCCCTGTTCCCGTTCGGCGAGTACCTGCCCCTGCTCGCGTTCGCGGCGCTGCTGGCCTCGGTCACCTTCCTGCTGACGGGACGCTACCGGACCGATGGCCGCGATCGCGCGCGCAGCCTGGGTGAGCACCTGCAGCAGGTCGGCGTCGTGGCCGTGCTGCTGCTGGCGGCCACCTACCTGGGCCACCTGGATGTGGTCAGCCGCGCCGTGCTGCTGCTGTTCATCCCGCTCCTGGCCCTGGCCACGTTCGCCGGCGACCGCCTGGTGCGTCGTACGCGCCGACGGCTGGTGCGTGGGCACCTGACCCTCGAGCGCACGCTGCTGGTCGGCTCGCCGGCCAGGGTGGGGGCCGGCCTGGCCGGCCTGCGCGGCGTCCCCGGCCGCGGCCTCGACGTTGCGGGCTATGCCGCCGAGCCCCCGGCGGGTGCCGGCCTTCCGGCGCTGGGCGGCGGGGATGTCCCCTGGCTGGGGCACCCCGGGGAGATCCCCGAGATCGTCAGGCGCTATCGCATCTCCCAGGTGGTATTCTGGGACGAGCCCGGGCCACGCTCCCCGGCGGAGTGGGCGGTGCTGGCGACCCTCCGGCGCCAGCGCATCCGGTTGCGCTGGCCGAGCGCGGCGGCGTGGCTGGCCGAGGCCGGCGATCATGTCGAGACTTTCGGGACCGACCTGAGCGCGGTGCACCTCTCGGGCGGGCGGCGGCCGCTTGCCGGCGTCGCCCGGCGGCTGGGGGGCCTGACATCCGGCCTGGCGCTGGGGCTCCTGTCGGCGCCGGCCCGGCCGTGGCTTCGGCTGGCGGCGCGCAGGCGCGGTTCGGCATTCGTGCCGGTGGCGCTCAGCGACCTGTGGGGACACGACCCTGTGCTGGAACTGGCGGTGGACGCCCGTGGGCATGTGCTGCCGCTGCCGTGGCAATGCAAGCTGGCGGGTCCGCTCGCGGCCGGGTCCATCGTCCTGAGCGGGCCGCGACCACAGACAGGCGGACGGAGGGAAGCGCCACGCGACCAGGCCGAAGTGCTCGAGTTCTGGAAGGACGAACCACGGGTTCCGGGGCTGACCGGCCCGTGGGCTGCCGGGCCTGCTGGCCGCCGGCCGGGCCTCGCGGCGAAGCTGAGGCAGTTGTGGCGGGACCCGGGTGGCTTCGGCCAGCTGGTGACCGCCGGGCAGATGCCACCGACCACGTCGACGGCCGCCAGGCCGCCGCAGGAAGAAGGCTCGTGAACATGCGCGCACCGCATATCCGCAGCGGGATCATGTTGCCGACCGTCATCGTGCTCGCGATCGCCGCGGCGGCGCTGCCGGCCAGGTCGCAGTCGGTGGACCTCCAGCCGCTGCTGCTGCAGCACGACGTGACGGCGATCATCGAGATCGGCGGGCGTGTCTTCGCCGGCCTGGACGGCGGTGGCCTGGCCGTGGCGCCGGTCGCCGACCTCGAGGCGGTCGAGGTCTGGACCGCGGGCGCCGACCTGTCGGGCAACAACGTCACGGACCTGGCCTGGTCCGGCAGCCACCTGTGGGTGGCGACCGACGGCGGCGGACTGACGCGCGTGAGCGATCCCGCCGGCACGCCGGTGTTCCGCCAGTACGCCAGCAACCTTGGCGGTCGCGACATCACGGCGGTGACCGGCGCAATGGTCGGCGGCAGCGAGCGCGTCTACTACGCCATGGAGAACGCCGGCATCGGCCAGATCATCGACGGGCTCTCCGGCAACCTCTACACGGCCGAGCAGGACGGCCTCATCTCGAACACGGTCAACGCGCTGCAGGTCTGGCAGGGGCAGCTCTTCGTCGGCACACCGGCCGGCGTCTCGCGGTTCGCCGGCAACGTCTTCACGAACCAGAACGCGGGTCTCACGGACCTGGTGGTCAACGACTTCGCCCTCGACGGCACCGGCAACCTCCTGGCGGCCACCAACGGCGGCGTCTACCGCTGGAACGATGCCACCTCGACCTGGGTCGTCGTGCGATCGCTCGGCGCGTGGGTCCTGCGCGTCAGCTGCCGGCCCGATGAGACGTGGGCGCTGGGCATCGACAGCTCGGGCAACGGCGTCCTGCAGGCTTCCAGCGGCGGCGTCTGGCGCACGGTGGCGCTGCCCAACGCCAAGTGCCGGTCGGTGCACGCGGGCAGCGACCTGTGGATCGGCGGGCGCAGCCAGCTCGTCAGCGGCTCGCGCACGCTGGAGCAGGCGTACCTCGGGCGCCGCGAGGCGGGGGACCAGTTCACGATCCTGGACCTGCGCTCGAGCCTGGCGCGGACGGTCGAGGGCATCGCCTTCGCGCCGAACGGCGATGCCTGGGTCGGACATTGGGGAGGCTCGAACGTGTCGCGCCTGCGGGGTGGCGAGTGGAGCTACCTGTGGGAGTCGGCGAGCGTGGCCGCGGATTCGAACGGCATCTTCACCGCCGGCGGCAACGTGCTGGCCATCGCGGCCGCGGCCGACGGCACGGTGTGGGTCGACCAGTACGGACAGGGCCTCCTGCGCATCGATGCGGCCACCGGCAAGGTCAACCACGTCAACATGGCATCGAGCGGCCTGAGCGGGCAGTGGATCGTCAACCTGGTGACGCATCCCGACGGTGCGGTCATCGCGATGCACGACCCGGGCGACGTGCAGAAGGTGGACGTGCTGGCCGACCCGGCCCACTGGCGCAACCCGGCCAACTGGCTCACGCTGCCCATCGAGGGGGGCCTCGGCGCCGGGCCCGCGGTCTGGGACGCCGTCGTCGAGCGGCGCGATGTCGTCTGGTTCGCGGTGCAGGACATCGGACTCGTGCGCTGGGACATCAACGGTGACCAGGCCGGTCCCACGGATCCGCTGACCTGGACCGACCAGTCGGACGATCGCTGGGACACGCCCCTGGCTTCGCTGCCCGGCACGACGCTCGACCTCGGCAGTGCCGTCGCGCTGGCCCTCGGCCGCGACGGCACGATCTGGGCGGGCGGCAACGGAGTCGTGCAGTTCACCTACAACGAGAACTCGCGCTCGGCTTCGTTGCTGACGGCCATCGGCGAGAAGTTCACCGCCACCTCGACCGGGCTGGTCAACGGCAACGTCACCGACCTGGCCGTCGACGCCAACGGCGACGTCTGGGTCGCCTCGCGCACCGGCCTGAACCGGGTGCGCGGCAGCGGGGACGACCTGTCCGTGACGGCCTGGATCGACCTGGCCAACTACTACGGCTCGACGACCTACCAGGCGCTCTACTCGGCCAACACAATCGCGGCCATGCCCGGGCTGACCTACCGCAAGCTCGTCGCCGACGCGACCGGCCGCCGGCTGCTGCTCAGTTCCGACCAGGGCACGGTGCTGCTGACGGTGGGGGCGGGCGGGAGCGGCGACGCGACCGACGACCTGGCCGCGGCCTACTGCTACCCGAACCCATGGGTGGGCAACCCGACCGACGGCGCAGGGCTCAAGCTGGGCGGGCTGCCGGCGGGCGTCTCTGCCGACGAGCCGGCCCTGGTCGAGGTCTACGACCTGCAGGGCGAGCTGGTGTACCGCGACCCGCAGGTGATTCCCGGCGCGGCGTTCTGGAACGGGACCAGCCGCATGGGCGGCATCATCCAGTCGGGCTACTACGTGCTGCGCGTCAGTTGGCGCGGGCTCGAGACGGCGCTGACCCTTGCCGTCGTACGCTGAGCGACGGACCGCACGACAAAGTCGACAACTGGAGGACGCATGGCCGACCAGCAGGGAACCGAGTTCATCCGTCGCGACACCTTCCTGCCCTTCTTCCGCCCCGACCTCGGCGAGGCGGAGCTGTCCGCCGTCACGGAGGTGCTGCGCTCGGGCTGGTTGACGTACGGGCCCAAGGTGCGCGAGTTCGGCGAGGCCTGTGGGCGCTATCTGGACGTTCCCCACGCGGTGCCGGTGGCCAGCGCATCGGCGGGCCTGCTCGTCGGCCTCAAGGCTCTGGGAGTCGGCCCGGGCGATGAGGTCGTGCTGCCTTCGCTGACGTTCATCGCCACGCTCGGCGCCGTCGTGCACTGCGGGGCGCGCCCGGTGCTGGCGGACATCGACCCGGCCAACCTCGGCCTGGACCCCGCCGCGTTCGCGGCGGCCATCACGCCGCGGACCAAGGCGGTCATTCCCGTCCACCTGGCTGGCCATCCCTGCCGCATCGAGGAGATCGGCGAGATCGCCCGGCGCCACGGCATCCGGGTGCTGGAGGACGCGGCCCACGCCTTCGGGGCCGAGGTCCGCGGCCGCCGCCTGGCCGGGCTCAGCGACGCCACCGTCTTCTCGTTCTACGCGACCAAGTGCATCACCAGCGGCGACGGCGGCCTGATCACGACCAACGATCCCGAGGTGGCGCGCCGCGTGCAGGTACTCAGCTTCCACGGCATGGACGGCAACGCCTGGCAGCGCTACACCGACAAGGGGCGCTGGTACTACGAGATCGTCGAGTTCGGGTACAAGCTGCACCTGGGCGATCCCGCCGCGGCGCTGGGCCTGGTGCAGCTGGCGCGCGCGGACGACTTCATGGCGCGGCGCACGGAGATCGCGGCCCGGTTCGCGCGCGAGCTGGAGGGCCTGCCGGGCCTGGTGCTGCCGACGGCAGCCGACTGGTGCACGCACGCCTGGCACCTGTTCGCCGTGCGCGTGGACCGCAGCGTGATCGACGGCGGCCGCGACGGGCTCATCGCCGACCTGACCGCCAACCGCATCGGCAGCTCGGTGCACTTCATCCCGCTGCACCACCACCCTGTCTTCCGCGAGGCGGGCCGCGAGTTCGCGCCGGGCCTGGGACAGACCGAGCGCTATTTCGACGAGGCGGTCAGCCTGCCCCTGTTCCCGTCGATGACCGCGGCGGAGATCGACGATGTCGTGACGGTGGTGCGCGAGAGCCTGCGGCGGCGGTGCCGCTGATGCCCGGAGCGGGGCCGCAGGAATCGCGGCCGCCGGTCCGGATCGAGCGCTCGCCGCGCGCGCCCGCGGGCTGGGACGCGCTCGTCGCGGCCGACGGCTCGAACGACTACCCGCACACCGCGCACTGGAACGAGTCGGCGGCGGCAGCGATCCCCGGCGCCGTCGTGGTCTGGCTGACGGTCGCCGGGGAGGGGCGCCTGCTGGCCGGCCTCGTCGCCGTGGAGCGTCGCGCCGGGCGAGGCCTGCTGGCGCGGCGCCGTTACGACAGCAGCTGCGAGGGTACCTCGTGCGGGCCCCTGGTGTCGGCCGACCTGCCACCTGACCGGCGGGACGCGCTGGTCGGCGACCTTCTCCGCGCCTTCGCGCGACTGCGGTCGGGGCCTCTGGGCGCGGTCACCGTCGCCCTGGGCCCCGAGCGCGAGTCGCGGCTCGGCCACCTGCTGGCCCGCGACGGCAGCTGGGTGCGGCACGACTCGCCGACGGCGGTCATCGACCTGGCGGGCGGCGCCGACGAGGTCTCGGCCCGCCGCCTGTCGATGACCAAGCGCAACGAGCGCAACCGCGGCCTGCGGCGCGGGGCCGTCATCGACGTCACGCACGACCGCGCCGCCCTGGTCGAGTATTACCCGCTCTACCTGGCGGCCGCGGCTCAGTGGGGCGTCGAGCCGACGCCGCTGCCCTTCCTCGAGGCGCTGCTGGCGGACCCGGCCGGTCGCGTGTTCTTCACGCGCGTGCGCGTGGACGGGCGCATCGTCGGCGGCCACCTCAACCTGCACCTGGGCGACCGCGTCTTCGCCTGGAACGGCGTGACCGACCCGGCCGTGGCGCGGACGCACTTCCCGGCCACGCTCTGCTTCTGGGGCGATATCGTCGAGGCCTGCCGGCGCGGCGCGCGCTGGCTTGATGTCGGCGCCAGCGGCGGCATCTCCTCGCTCGACGGCTTCAAGCGCTACCTCGGGGCGGAGGCGCGCGCGCGCGGCTATTACGTGGACGAGGGCGCGGCCATGCGATCGCTCCGCACCGCGCGCGCGATGGCCCGCCGGCCGCGCTTCGGTCGCGCCGCGCCGGATCGGCGCTGGCACGACGGCCGTGACGGCGAGCCGCAGGCCGGGGGCGAGGGTTGAGGCTCGCCGCGGCCGGCAGCCGCATCCTGGCCGGGCGCGTAGGGCAGGTCGCCGCCAACGCGGCGGTGGTGGTGCTCGTCGCGCAGCGTCTCGGCCCCGAGGGGCAGGGACACTACAGCCTCACCGCAGCCGTCACGCTCCTGGGCGCCTCGCTGCTGGGCGGCGGCATGGGCCTGGCCGCCGTGCCCGCGCTGCGCCAGGGCAAGGTGGACCCCCGGCGCCTGATGCGCGCGCAGTTCCTCTGGCTGGCCGCCATGCTGATCGTGCTGGCGACCGGCGCGGCCGCAGTCACGGTGGCGTCGGCGCCGGCCGACTGGCTGGCGGCACACCTCGGCTGGCGCCGCGGGCTGGGTTTCGTGGTCGCGGTCGCGGCCGCCGGGATCCTCGGCTTCGAGATCTTCACCTACAACCTGCTGGCGCGCGGGCGCCTGGTCGTCGGCTCGGCCGTCAACGGCTGGCGCGCCGCCGCGCATCTGGGCCTGGTCGGCGCGTTGCTGCTGCTGGGGAGGCTCACCCTGGAGACGGCCGTGGCGGCGTTCGCGCTGGCCCAGGTAGGGGGACTGGTGGCCATCGTCGTGGTCGCCACTCGCGACCTGCGGCGGCCGCATGCGGGACGCGAGTCACCTGCCGAACTCGACGGCGGTGAGCCGCCGCCCGCACGCGTGCCGGTTCGCGAACGCGAGCTGCCGTCCGACCTGGACACGCGCCCGCTGTGGCGCCTGGTCGCCTTCAACCTGCGGCATGGCGCGCTGGGCCAGCTGTCGGCCGTCGCCTACTTCCTGCTGCTCCGCCTGGACCAGGGCCTGCTCGAGCATTTCCGCGGCGCCGCCGAGGTGGGCATCTACTCGCTGGCGGTGTACGTCGGCGAGCTCCT
>JAYRFB010000241.1:0-4622 GCA_041908585.1 Candidatus Krumholzibacteriia bacterium | reverse complement strand
GTGCACGCCCTTGCCCTTCTGATTGATGATCGTGTCGATCGCGATGGCGGTCTTGCCGGTGCCGCGGTCGCCGATGATCAGCTCGCGCTGGCCGCGGCCGATCGGGATCATCGAGTCGACGGCCTTGATGCCGGTGGCCAGGGGCTGCTTCACCGGCTGGCGCGCCGTCACGCCGGGCGCCTTGAGCTCGATGTTGCGGGTCTGCGTGGCCGGCACCGGGCCCTCGCCGTCCAGCGGCTGGCCCACGGCGTTCAGCACGCGACCGACGACGCCGTCACCGACGGGCACCGACGCGATGGTGCCGGTCCGCTTGACCTGGTCGCCTTCCTTGATCTTGGTGTCCGAGCCCATGATGGCGACACCGACGGAATCCTCCTCGAGGTTCAGCACGATGCCGAAGATGTCCCCGGGGAACTGGACCATCTCGCCGGCCATGACGTCCTGCAGGCCGTACACGCGGGCGATACCGTCGCCCACCTGCAGGATGGTGCCGACGCTCTCCACGCCGAGGTTGCGGTCGTAGTTCTTCAGCTCCTGGGCCAGGACGGAGCTGATCTCTTCAGGCCTCAGTTTCACTTCCGGTCTCCTCGTTGAATCCCGCGTGGCGGGCCGTCAACCCCGCACCTGGGCGGTGGCCAGCGTCTTGCGCAGGCGGTCCAGGTTGGTGCGCACCGTGCCGTCGATGATGCGGTCGCCCAGGGTGACGCACACCCCGCCGATGACCGCCGGATCGACCTTCTTCTCCAGGACGACGTTCTTGCCCGTCACCTGCGCCAGCTTGTCCCGCAGCTTCGTCTCCAGGTCGGCCGGCAACGCGACGGCCGTGACCACGCGCGCCCGCACCAGCCCCTGGTCCGTCTCGACCAGCTCGGCGAAGACCTCGCCGATGTCCCGCAGCAGCTCGATGCGGTTGCGGTCGATCAGCAGGTTGAAGAAGTCCAGCAGCACCGGCTCGAGCCGCGGCCCGAACACCTTCTTCAGGACTTCCTTCTTCTCCTGCTCGCGCACCTGCGGGCTGTCCAGGAAGATCACCAGGTCACGGCTGGCGGCCATGACCTCGAGCACGCCCGCGTACGACTCGGCACACCCGGCCAGCGTGCCGGCCGGCTTGGCCGTCCGCAGCAGGGCCTCCGCGTAGCGGGCGGCTACCTTGCGGTCGCGCATCAGGCCCCGCTCCCGGTCTTGTCCAGACCGTCGATGTACTCGACGATCAGCTTGCGGTGCATGGCGTCGTCCATCTTGGTGCCGATGACCTTCTCGGCCGCGCCGATCGCCATCGCCACCACCGAGTCGCGCAGCTCGAGCTGGGCCTTGTGGGCCTCGATCTCGATGTCCTGCTCGGCCTTCGTCACGGCCGCCTCGGCCTCCGAACGCGCCTTGTGGACGATCCCGTCGGCGATGCCCTCGCCGCGCTTGACCGCCTCCTGCACGCGCTCGCGCTCGATCGACTTGATGTCGGCGAGCTTGCTCTCGAACTCACCCTTCAGCTGCTCCGCGTCGGCGAGGTTCTTCTCGGCCGCCGCGTAGTCGCCCTCGATCTTCTGGCGCCGCGCGTCCAGCAGGTTGAGGATCGGACCCCAGGCGAACTTGGCCAGCACCCACACGAAGAGGATGAAGCCCACCGCCGTGGTCAGCAGGTTGGTGATGTTTGGTGTCACGAAATCCATGACGGGTACCTTCCGGTCGACGGCTTCCTACGCGGGCTGCTGCGGCTGCGAGGGGCGGCGGCGCCGCCCCCCTCGATCACTGCCGCGCACGCAGGAACCGGCCCAGGTTGATCAACCCAGCTTGCCCATCAGGAGGATGGTGGCGATCAGCGCGTAGATCGTCAGAGCCTCGATGAAGGCGCAACCGATGATCATGGCCGTCTGGATCTGGCCGATGGCCTCGGGCTGCCGGCCCATCGCGTTCATGCCGCCCTCGATGGCCTTGCCCAGGCCCAGGCCCGAGCCGATCGCCGCCATGCCCAGCCCGATGGGAAGAGCCAGTCCGAGAATGTTGCCGTCCATTGGGTCCTCCTTAAACGCGTGCGCGCGTTTAATCATTGCGCGGGTTTCCCCGCGTTCTTGGCGCGGGCTTCCCCGCGTCCCTGGCGCGGGTCGCCCCGCGGTGGAACCGGACCGCCGCTGCGATCCGGGCATCCGGGCCCTTGCCCGAAATCGTCAAATGGCCTGCGCCGCCGCCCTAGTGGTGGGCGTGGTGCGCCTCGCCGTGCTCGTCGCCGTGGTGCCCGTGCGGCATCCACAGCGCGATGTAGACCGTGGCCAGCAGCGTGAACACCAGCGCCTGGATGGTGCACGAAAGCAGGCCCAGGAAGTAGAACGGGAACTGCAGGGGCAGTCCCGGCACCAGCGCCACGCCGTCGGTCAGGCCGAACGTGATACCCGCGCCGAGCAGCACCATCGTGGCGACCAGCGTGTCCTCGCCGAAGATGTTGCCGAACAGTCGCAGCGACAGCGAGACGGGCTTGATCAGCTCGCCCAGCACGTGCAGCGGGAACAGCAGCAGCGAGAAGCCCCAGTCCATGCCCGTCTTCGGCGAGCCCGCCATGTGGTGCAGGTAGCCGCCGATGCCGTTCTCCTTCAGCGCGATGCCCTGCACGTACAGGAACGTCAGCATGCCGAGGGCGAACGTGGTGTTGGCGAAGCTGCTGGTCGAAGCGTGACCGAGCGGGATCAGGCCGAACAGGTTGTTGCACAGGATGAACACGAACAGCGAGCCCAGGAACGGCGTGTGCGAACGCGCCTTGGGGCCGATGATCGTCGAGAACAGCGAGTAGAGGCCGCCCATGACCATCTCGGCGGCCATCTGCGCGCGGCCGGGCCGCCGCGCGTCGAGCTTGCCGGCCAGCGTGACGAAAAAGACCGCGATGATCGCGGCCATCAACAGCGAGAAAATGGGGTCCTTCAGCGCCTCGAGCTTCGCGCCGACCGGCTCGGGCACCCACTGCGAGATGAAGGTGATCGCATTGGGCAGGTGCGGCATGCCTCCACCGTGGCCGCCGCCATGGGCGCCGTGGGCGGCATCGCCGTGCGCATCGCCGTGGGCATCGCCGTGGGCGGCTTCACCGTGGGCGTCCGCCGCGTGCATGTCGTGGGCCTGGCCATCGGCGGGATGCGCGACGGCCTCGTGCGCGTGGTCGGCCGCGGCGTCGTGTGCATGGGCGTCCTCGACCGGTGCGGCATGCGCGTCGGCAGGGGCGTCGTGTGCCTCGACCGCAGGCTGGTGCGCGCCGGCCCCGTGCCCGTGATCGTCCGCCGCCAGGGCAGACCCCGGCACCAGCAGGGCCGCCCCGAGCAGGAAGGCCAGCAGGGCGCCGCGTTCAATCTTGAGTCGGTGCATCGCTATCCCGTCGGGAGGACAGTCGGATCTCGGCGGAGCGGGCCTGCGCCCCGAGGACCACGAGAACGACCATCATCAAAGTGAACCCCACGGCGTGGCTCAGTGCCGGAAGCGGTCGGGAAAATAACACCCATACCGCGACGCCGTAAACTGCGATTTTCGCGGCACCCCACAGGGCGATCGCGAACAGGTTCCGGGGTGCGCCCGGCGGCAGCACCGCCGCCCTCAGCAGGCGCTCGAGCACGAGCAGGCCCGCGACCGCCCACAACGCGGTCAGGAAGATCCCGAGGGCAAATTCTGACGAAACCACAAAAAAGGCGACCGCGGACGCGGCCAGCGCGACCAAAATAGTCCACAAACGGACCCTCGCAAGGAGCTTTTCGCTCACCGCCCCACCCCCACCGCGAACGCCACCGCCACCGCCACGCCGACACCGATCCGGTACCAGGCGAACGGCACGAACGAGCGCTTCGCCACGAACGCCAGCAGCCCCTTGATCACCACCAGGGCCGACACGAACGCCACCACGAACCCGATCGCGAACACAGGCACGTCGCCCGACCCGACCTGGTCCCGCACCCCCCACAGCTTGAGCGCGGTGGCCCCGACCATCGCCGGCACCGCCAGGAAGAAGGAGAACTCGGTCGCCGCCACGCGCGACAGCCCCAGCGCCAGGCCGCCCATGATCGTCGCACCCGAGCGCGAGACGCCCGGCCACAGGATCGACAGCACCTGGATCACGCCGACGCCCAGGGCCAGCTTCCAGGGGATGTCGTCGAGGCTGGCGACCTTCACCGTGTGCCGCCGCTTCTCCAGCAGGATGATCGCGATGCCGCCGGCCACCAGCGCCGCGGCCACCGGCAGCGGCCTGAACAGGTGCGCCTCGATCCAGTCGTCGGTGGGCAGGCCGATCACCACGGCCGGGATCGTCGCGATGACCAGGTTCACGACCAGCTGCCTCGCCTTTCCCGGCTTCCAGAAGTTCAGGAGCAGGTCCAGGAACTTGCGCCAGTACAGCCAGACGACAGCCAGGATGGCCCCCAGCTGGATGAAGATCACGAACGCGTTGGCCGTGTGGCCGGTGAACCCCAGCAGGTTCTGCGTGATGATCAGGTGCCCGGTCGAGGACACGGGAATGAACTCGGTGGCGCCCTCGACCAGGCCGAGGATGGCCGCCTTCAACCATAGCAGGAGGTCCATGCCATCTCCGGGGACGCGGGGTGCGCGGGAGCGGCCGCAAGGCGAGCGCCGTCCCGGCTCAGGTCCGTCCAAGACTAGGG
>JAYRFB010000240.1:0-7954 GCA_041908585.1 Candidatus Krumholzibacteriia bacterium | reverse complement strand
CTTCGGCAACGTCAAGAGCCTGTTCCGCTAGTTGCCGCGCGGCGGCGGCTTCGGCCGGCGCCTGATCGAGAACGGCCGCCCCTGGCAACAGGGGCGGCCGCTTTCCTGAGCATCGCACGCGGTATCGCAGCGCGCGGATCGCGCGGCAGGTCAGCCGCGGCGCCCGACCATCTCGATCACCATGGCCGCACCGCGGTGACCGGCCCCCTCGGCCAGCTCCACCTCGCGCTCGACGGCCTGCTCCCACGCCACACCCGGGAACTGGCCGCGCAGCGTGGCCAGGTCGTGCAGCCAGTCCAGCCGCGGCGGCCCGCCTGAGGCGCGCCCGAATTGCGCCTTGCTGAACGAGTTCAGCAGCAGCCGGCCGCCGGGCGCCAGCGCCGCGGCGGCGCGCGCATGCATGCGCTCGGCATCGCCCGGTTCCAGGTGCGCGAAACAGAGCACGATCGCGTCCCAGGCGCGCCCCAACCAGGGGTCGACGGCCCAGTCGTCGGCCAGCACGTCCGCGCAGCGGTAGTCCAGGGTCACGCCGCGGCGGGCCGCCAGGTCCAGCGCCTTGCGCCGGCCGACGGCGCTGCTGTCGACTGCCAGCACGCGGTGGCCGAGCGAGGCGGCGAACACGGCGTTGCGGCCCTCGCCCTCGGCCAGGCAGAGCAGCGTGCCCGGCGGCAGCGCCGGCAGGTGCGCGGCCAGGAAGGCGTTCGGTTCCTCGCCGTAGTAGTAGCGCGGGTGGTCGTACCGCTGGTCCCAGCGGTTGGCGGGCTGCTCAGGCATGGGGCTCCTTCGGACGGCGGGCATGTTGCCGCGGCCGCTCGAATCAACTGCGCAGTATCGAAAGCGCTGGAACTGCGGCATCGCGGGTGTTAATCTGCCGACAACTCAGGCCGGGGCAGTCCTCATTCGGTCCGAAGGCGCTCCCTGGGCCCGCTGCGAACTCGAAGTCCCGCAGGCCCCCCACTTCGCAAGGAGTCGGCAGTCATGATCAACAAAATCGGAATCGTCGGCGGCGGCAACATCGGCGGCGTGCTCGCGGCCGAGATCGTCTCGCGCCGCCTGGCGCGCAACGTCGCGCTTGTCGACATCAAGGGCCCGGACATGGCGGCCGGGAAGTGCCTGGACATCGCCGAGGCCATGCCGGTCTACGGGACCGACGTCAACGTCGTCGGCGGCAAGACCTACGACATCCTGGCCGGCTCCGACTTCGTGATCAACACCGCCGGCGTGCCGCGCACGATGCGCCCGGACGGCACCTACCCCTCGCGCGACGAGCTGCTGGCGATCAACCTGAAGATCACCGACCAGGTGGCCGACGGCATCAACAAGTTCGCGCCCGGCGCGTTCATCATCTCGATCGCCAACCCGCTGGACGCCATCGTCTACCGCCTGTTCAAGAAGACGAAGTGCGACCCGAAGCGCATCATGGGCATGGCCGGCGTGCTGGACTCGGCGCGCTACAAGTACTTCGTGGCCGAGGCGGCGGGCGTCTCGGTCGAGAACGTCGAGGCCGTGGTGCTGGGCGGCCACGGCGACACGATGGTGCCGATCCGCAGCGCCTGCCGCATCTACGGCCTGCCGGTCGACCAGTTCGTGCCGGCCAAGAAGCTCGACGCCATCGAGGACCGCACGCGCAACGCGGGCGGCGAGGTGGTCAAGCTGCTGGGCTCGGGCTCGGCGTTCGTCAGCCCCGCGGTCAGCGCGCTGGAGATGGTCGAGGCCATCGCCTTCGACAAGAAGAAGATCGTGCCCGTGTGCGCGCTGCTGCAGGGCGAGTACTCGGTCAAGGGCCTGTTCGTGGGCGTGCCCTGCCTGCTGGGCAAGGGCGGCATCGAGAAGATCATCAAGATCAAGCTGACGCCCGAGGAAGCGGCTGCGCTGAAGAAGTCGGTGGCCGCGGTGAAGAAGACCTGCGCCGAGGTGGATGCCGCGAAGTAGCCGTCCCGGCGCGCATTCATCACGAAACGATCACGCCGCCGCCGGCGCCCCGAGGCCCGGCGGCGGCTTCATGTGCATTGAGATCGGCGTTGCGATCCTGTACACTGGGAAGGTCGCATCCCCGGCCCCTCAACCGACCTGGAGTCAGACATGCCTCGCCCCCTGCTCGTGCTCGCGGCGGCACTCTGCCTGCTGCTGTCCGTGGCGGCCACGGCCGCCGACCTCCGCCACGACCTTGTGCGCGTGCCCCTGACCGACCCCGCGAAGGTCGAGTGGCTGCGCCAGAACCGGAACTCGTTCGACATCGTGCGCGAGAAGCCCGGCGTCGAGGCGCACATCGCCTGCCGTCCCGGCGACGAGGACGCCCTGCGCGCGGCGGGCCTTGTGCCCGAGGTCATGGTGCGCGACATGGAGAGCGCCTACTCGTACGGCGACAAGGGCGTGGGCTTCGGCATCTTCCACACGTTCAGCGAGAACGTGGCCTTCATGGACAGCCTGCGGCTGCAGTACCCGCACGTCATCAGCGCGAAGTGGTCGATCGGCACCACCTACCAGGGTCGCGACCTCTGGGCCTACCGCCTGTCCGACAACCCGGACGTGGACGAGACCGAGCCGGAGGTCCTGATCGACGGCGCGCACCACGCGCGCGAGATCATGGCGGCCGAGTTCCCGATCATGTTCGCCAAGTACCTCTGCGAGAACTACGACACCGATCCGGCGATCAAGTGGCTGGTCGACAACCGCGAGCTGTACCTGATCCCGGTCGTCAACCCCGACGGCTTCGTCTACAACGAGACGACCAACCCCACCGGCGGCGGCATGTGGCGCAAGAACCGCTCGCCGCAGTCCGGGGGCCAGTTCGGCGTGGACCTCAACCGCAACTACCCGAAGAACTGGGGCTACGACGACATCGGCAGCAGCCCCTACTCCTCCGACATCACCTACCGTGGACCGTCGGCGGCCAGCGAGCTCGAGACGCAGGCGATGATCAACTTCGTGAACGGCCGGCAGATCATCACGCACGACTCGGTGCACACGTACTCGGGCCTGACGCTCTATCCGTGGGGCTATGCCGACACGCCGACGTCGATCGATGCGGCCTTCCAGTACCTGGCGCAGAAGATGACGGCGCAGAACAACTACGAGTACGGTCGCCCCGGCGCCGTCCTCTACGAGGTGAACGGCGGCACCTTCGACACGTTCTTCGGCACGACGACGTTCCACCCGGCCATCTTCAGCATGTCGAACGAGATCGGCAGCTACGGGTTCTGGCCACCCGAGGCCAACCGCGCCATCGAGTTCCAGGAGAACCTGGAGGCGCACCTGGCCCTGATGCGCGCCGCCGGCGTCTTCCTGTCGGTGCACACGCCGGTGGTCAACGCCGCCGCCAAGGCCGTCAACCCGGGCGACGACGGCACGCTCAGCTTCACCGTCGAGAACGAGTCGGTGGCCGCCAGCGCGCTGAACGTCTCGGTCTCGATCGCGACCGACGATCCCTGGATCCAGCTGGGGGCCGCCACGCGCAACGTGGGCTCGGTGGCCGCGATGGGCTCGGCGACGCTGGCCGGCAACCCCATCCCCTTCAGCGTGGATGCGGCCTGCCCTGCCGGGCACCAGGTGCAGCTGGTCGTGACCGTGCACCAGCCGGGCGGCGGCGACGTCGACTTCCCGCTGGCGTTCATGGTGGGCACGCCGCAGCTGATCTTCAGCGACAACTTCGAGGCCGGCACCACGAACTGGACGCTCAGCGGCGCCTGGGCCACCACGACGTCGCAGTACCACAGCGCCACCCGCTCGCTGACCGACACGCCGGCGGGCCAGTACACGAACAACAGCACCACGTCCGCGCGGCTGAACGGCACCTATCGCGCGGCGACGCTGCGCTTCTGGCACCGCTACGCCACGGAGTCCGGCTACGATTTCTGCCAGGTGCAGGTGTCGGCGAACGGCGGCGGCTGGACCACCATCGCCTCCTACGACGGGACGCTCTCGACCTGGACCCAGGTGTCTCTCGACCTGTCGGCCTACGCGGGCCAGGACCTGGCGTTCCGGTTCCAGCTGGCCACGGACGTCTCGGTGCTCGGCGACGGCTGGTACATCGACGACGTGCAGCTGGAAGGCGCCTCCGCCCCGTTCACGATGGCGACGCCGGTGCCGATCGAGCCGGTGGGCGGCACCCTGACCGGGATCAACCCGGCGCTGGTCGTTGCCAACAGCGCCGTGCCCGGCGGCGGCGCGGCCGTGTACGGCTTCCGGATCTACGGCGATGCGGCCTGCACCCAGCTGGTGGAGGCGCTCGACGACATCGCCGAGCAGCCGGGCGCCACGTCCGTGGTCGCCTCGGCGCTGACCCCGGGTACCTACTGGTGGCGGGCCTGGGCCGGCGACGGGACGGAGCGCACCGCGCTGTCGGCCGCCGAGACCTTCACCGTCCAGTCCTACGTCGCCGGCGCGCCGGTCGACCTGGCCGCCGGCCTGAAGGTGCTGGGCCTGGGCGGCGACGGCGCCCGCTTCCTGCTGACGGTGCCCGCGCGCGGCGAGGTGACCGTGGACATCCACGACGCCCGCGGCGCCCGCGTGCGGCGCGTGTTCAGCGGCAGCCTCGACGGCGGCGAGCGTCCGCTGGCCTGGGATGGCCGCGACGGGCAGGGCCGCGGCGTGGCCAGCGGTGTCTACTTCGTACGCGCGCAGATGGCCGGGCAGGACCTGGTCGGGCGCGTGGTGATCGTGAGATAAGGTCGACCGACGCCCCGGCCGGCCCCGTGGCGGGCCCGCCGCTCCCACCCGGGATGCGGCGGGCCCGTTTCCTTTCCATGGCCGCCCCGTGCTTCCTTCGTCAGGCCGCGTTGTGACGGACGGCTCCCGGCGGTCTCTTGATTGATGACGAAGTCCGTCCGGGATCCCCCCCCCTTGCCGGGGTGCCGCCCCGGACCCCACCGGCCGCGAACGGCTGCCGTCCGCGCATCGCCCCTGACCCGAGGAGTCGCCATGCACCGCCACCACGTCCGCACCGCGCTCGCCGCCCTGGCGACCGCCCTGCTGCTGCCCGCCGTCGCCGCCCGCGCCGGCGCGCTGTACCTCTACGCCGAGAACGGCACCTGGGGCCACATCGCGGGCGACGCCACCGCCCAGGGCCACGAGGGCTGGATCGAGTGCCTCAGCTTCCAGCATGCGGTCACGCTGCCGATCGGCCCCAACGGGGTGCCGAACGGCCCGGCCCAGACGACGCCGCTGACCATCACCACGGCGCTGGACCGCGCGACCGTCAGGCTCCTGTCGTCGCAGGCCATGCAGGAGGACTTCACCACGCTGCGCCTGGACTGGGTCGAGCTGTCGCCGCAGGGGCACCCCGAGGTGATCCTGCGCTTCGAACTGTTCGGCGCCTTCCTGGCCGAGTACAGCCAGTCGGCCGCCACCGGCGGCGATCCCTACTACAGCCTGTCGTTCTCCTACGCGACCATCTACATCCAGGACCTGGTCGAGGGCACGATGGCCGCCTACGACTGGAACCCGTTCCCGACGGCGGCGCCCGAGGCGGTGGCCAAGGGCCTGCTGCTGTCCCCGACCCCCAATCCCACGCAGGGGCCGGCCGAGTTCCGCTTCTCGCTGCCCGCCGACAGCAATGCCGTCCTGGCGCTGTACGACCTCCGCGGCCACCGCGTGCGCGAGCTGCACAAGGGCTTCACCCCCGCCGGCGGCGCGACCGTGGCCTGGGACGGCACCGACCAGCAGGGTCGCCGCGTGGCCCAGGGCGTCTATGTGGCGCGGCTGACCTCGCCCGGCCTCGAGGTGACCGAGCGCCTGACCGTCCTGCGCTGACAGCCCTGGAACCTGTCCCCGCCTCCGCGAGGCATCACGAACAGGAGCGGCGGGCGATCCGCCGGACCGAAGGGCCGAGGACTGCCCGCCGCTCCTGATTGTGATGCCTTGCGGAGACTAGAACAGGTTCCAGAGCATCTGGTTGGTGACCTCGTGGTGGAACATGATCTCCGACCGCTTGATCACGTTGCCCATGTCGCGCGGGCAGCGGTGGGCCACCATCTCCTTCAGCTCGCCGTACTTCGTGTGCGAGACATCGCCCAGCATCTCACGCACCCAGGCGCTGCGGCGATGGCAGCCGATGGCCTCGTAGATGTTGCCCGGCAGCACCCGCTTGCGGATCCGCTTGGGCGCCGGCGCGTCGGCGTCCGGCTCCGGACCCTCGAAGCCGGTGCGGGCCAGGGCGTAGATCACCATGTACGGGTTCGAGTCCGGGCCCACCGAGCGCACCTCGATCCGCTGCCCGCCCTTGCTGGCCAGCGGGATGCGGATCATGCTGCTGCGGTCGGTCGCGCTGGACGTGATCTCGTTCGGCGCCTCGAAGTGCGGGTCCAGGCGGCGGTACGCGTTCACGCTGGCGTTGAGGATCAGGCACAGGTCCTCGGCGTTGTGCAGGATGCGCCGGATGAACTGGTTGCCCAGTCCGGCCATGTTGTCCTTGCCCTTCCCGTCCCAGAACAGGTTCTCGCCGTCGCGGGCCACGCTCATGTTCGTATGCATGCCGCTGCCGTTGATGCCCGTGATCGGCTTGGGCAGGAAGCTGGCGGTCATGCCCATCGACTGGGCCACCTGGCGGCAGAGCAGCTTGTAGAGCTGGATGCGATCGGCCGCGATCAGCGCCGGAGCGTACTTGTAGTTCATCTCGAACTGCGACGGGCCCACCTCGGGGTGGTCCTTCTCGTTCTCGAAGCCCATCGCGCGCTGCACCTCGGCCGAGGCGTCGATGAACTGGCGCAGCGGGTCCTGCGGCAGGCTGTGGTAGTAGCCGCCGGTGGAGATGAGCTCGAACTTGCCGCGGTCGAAGTAGCCGCGCTCGGCGTCGCGATGCGCGAACAGGAAGCCCTCGATCTCGGCCGAGACGTTCACGACGGTCTTGTCGCGCTTGTACAGCTCCTCGGTGTAGCGCAGCAGGCGACCGCGGAAGTCCGCCTCGTAGGGCGAGCCGTCCTGGTCCAGCACCTGGCCGAACACCAGCACCTTGCCGGGGCCGAAGACGTCGGCCGGCATCCAGTAGAAGGCGCGCCAGTCGATGCCCAGCCGCAGGTCGCTCTCGGCGATGCGCGAGAAGCCGCGGATCGACGAGCCGTCGAAGGTCAGCGCGTCGGCCTTCAGCAGGAACTTCTTGTCGTAGTCCAGCATGTGGAGCCGGCCCTCGAGGTCGGTGAACGCCACGGTGACGGCCTTGATGCGCTTTTCCTTCTCGAGGTAGGCCCGCCGCTCGGCCTCGGCCTTCTCCATGGGGATCCACTGCTCCTGCCAGGCCTTGGACTGGAGGTTCAGCTCCTCGAGCTTCTCGTACGGGATCTCCAGGAACTCGCGCAACGCCGTCTTGGACACATCCATGGCAGGGCTCCTCCGGGTCTGGGAAAGGGGGCCGGTCCGGCCGGGAAAGGAATCATGATAGCAGCTATCATCGACAAAGTTAAGCTAAAATTTAGTGCAATTAAGGAAAACGTCGCCGAATTTCGGCGCCGTTGCATTTTGCAATGCCTATTTTTCGCTTAAATCGATCAAAAATAAGGTAAACACGGATTATGCCCGCTCAGGGGTGCCAACCCCAGCCCGGGTACCAGCGGTTGGCGATCATGTAGAACAGCACCGAGTCGACCAGCAGGTGCAGCACCACGATGTACAGCAGCGACCCGGTGCGCCGGTAGGTCAGGCCCTGGATGAGGGCGAAGGCGAAGATGACCGGCGGCCCCCAGCCGACGAACGCCATCTCGTGCAGGAACGAGGCGAAGAAGACGGCCTGGGCCAGGTTGGCCTCGCGGAAGCCGAAGCAGCGCGACAGCAGCACGAAGACGAAGTTGATGAACGCCAGCTCGTCCCAGATGCCGACGAAGTTGCAGCCCCAGAACAGGCGCCACATCGCCTCGCTGCGGTCCCCTTCCAGCGGCAGCGGCCAGCTGTGGTGCAGCGTCGGGGTCAGGACGTTGAAGTACAGCCACAGGAAGCCGAAGGCCAGCGCGAAGCCGGCCGGCAG
>JAYRFB010000239.1:0-22905 GCA_041908585.1 Candidatus Krumholzibacteriia bacterium | reverse complement strand
CACCATGATCGCGCCCGCGTAGACCAGCACCTGCATGATGGCCAGGAACGGAGCGTGCAGGACCGCGAAGATGCCCGAGGCGGCGATGAAGGCGAAGACCAGCCACAGCGCCGCCACCACCGCGCTGCGCTGCAGCACCATCATCACCACGCCCAGCACCATCAGCGCGCCGCAGGTCCAGAACAGGAAGGCCTCCATCAGTCGTCCTTTCGCCGGATCGCAGATCCCGTCAGCGCGTCCCGTCGGTCGTGTTACGGAGCAGGAACTCCTTGTCCACGATGAACTTGTCCCGGTGGTCGGCCGCGATCTCGTAGATGCCCGTGTCCAGGCGGATCGCGTCGCACGGGCACGCCTCTTCGCACAGGCCGCAGTACACGCACCGCAGCAGGTCGATGTCGAACGTGGCCGGGTACTTCTCGATCGTCGGGTCCGGGTGCTCGGCGGCCGTGATGTAGATGCAGTCGGCCGGGCAGTATGTCGAGCACATCTGGCAGGCCACGCAGCGTGGCGTCCCGTCCTCGCGCTGCATCAGGCGGTGCCGGCCGCGGAAGCGCTCGCCGTAGATGCGCTTCTCCTCCGGGTACTGCATGGTCGGCATGTCGCCGGTGTGGAAGATGTTGTGCAGCAGGTGCCGCGCCGTGACGGCCAGCCCCCGCACCACCTCCGGCAGGTACATGGACTCCAGCAGCGAGCGCCGCTTGTCCGTCGACCCTTTCGGCAGTCCTTCGAAGCTCATGTCAGTTCCCGCTCCCGACCGCCGCCAGCACGAGCGCGGTCACCACGAGGTTGGCCAGGCCGAGCGGCAGCATCACCTTCCAGCCCAGGTGCATCAGCTGGTCATAGCGGAAGCGCGGCAGCGTCCAGCGCACCCAGATGAACAGCCAGGCGAAGAACACGACCTTGCCGACGAAAGCGCCGACCTGGAACACGGTCGCCGCCACGCTGGCGCCGGCCGGCCCGATTTCCCAGGGGCGCAGCAGGAAGGCGCCAGCCGCCGCCGCCGCGACGACGAGCCACAGGCCCGCGCCCAGCACCGGCTCGCGGTCGCGCGCATCCCCGAACTTGCCCTTCTCCCGCTGCACGCGCCGCAGGAAGAGGACGGCGAACCAGAGGCTCAGCGCGATGATGGCCGCCAGCATGATCACCAGCAGGAGGCCGGCGTTCGCCTCCAGGCGGGGCCGTGGCAGCCACGGGATCTGGTAGCCGCCGAAGTAGAGGGCGCTGATCATCGCCGCGCCGACCACCATGTGGCAGTACTCCGCCATGAAGAACAGCGCGAACTTCAGCGAGCTGTATTCCAGGTGGTAGCCGGCGACGATCTCCGACTCGCCCTCCGGCAGGTCGAACGGGTTGCGGTTGGTCTCGGCATAGACCGACGTGATGAACAGGACAAAGCCCAGCGGCTGCAGGACGACGCCCCACATGGGCAGGAACCCGAACGCCAGCTGGCCCTGGCCCGCGACGATGTCCGTCAGCCTCAGCGACCCGAACACCAGCATCAGGCCCATGATCGCCAGGCCCATGCTGATCTCGTAGCTGATCATCTGCGCCGTGGCGCGGATGCCGCCCAGGAAGGTGAACTTGTTGTTGGCCGCCCAGCCGGCCAGCACCACGCCGTAGGTGCCCAGGCTGGCCACGGCCAGCACGTAGAGCAGGCCCACCTGCAGGTCCGCCACCACCAGCGGGATGCGCTTGCCGCCCAGCTCCAGGTAGTCGCCGAACGGGATCACCGCGTAGGTGCTGACCGCGACGGTCATGACGAGCCACGGCGCCAGGTTGTACAGCGCGCGATGCCGGTGCGTGGGCGCCACGTCCTCCTTGAAGACCAGCTTCAGCACGTCGGCGATCGGGTGGACCAGGCCGGCCAGGCGGACGCCGGCGATGGACGCGCGGTTCGGGCCGGTGCGGTCCTGGATGTAGGCCGCGCCCTTGCGCTCGGCCCAGATGAGGGCCGGCACCATGCCCATGATCAGCAGGAACATGAACACGATCTTGGCCAGCGACTCCAGCACGATGTCCATCAGGCCTCCCCTCCGACCGTCACGCCATCCTGCGGCAGCCGATCCAGGTCGATGGCCGGCGCCAGGGCCGCCGCCACGGCGGCGCGCAGGGCCTTCAGCCCGGTCGGCGCCGGGATCCCCTCGGCCAGCAGTTCCGCCAGCAGGCGCCAGTCCTCCCGCGCGTTGCCGGGACGGGCCACCGCCTGCGCGAACGCCTGCAGCCGGCCCTGCCGGTTGACGAAGATGCCCGCCTTCTCGGCCCAGGCGGCCCCGGGCAGCGCCAGCGCCGCGGCGGACGCCGTCGCGCGGCGGTGCGTGCCGACGTAGACGACATCCTGCCGCCCGGCCAGCGCCGCGGCCACCGCCGGCGCCGCGGCCGGGTCGCCGCCGTGCACCAGGATCGGGCCGCGCGCGGCGCGAACCAGCCCGGCCAGGGCCTCGCCGTCATGCTCTGCCAGCCCTGCGAGCGCCAGGCCCCGCCGGTTCGGCGTACGGTCCGCCGACCGCAGCAGGTCGTCACCCACGCCCATGTCGCTGCCGGCCAGTCCGCCGCTCAGCGCCGCCTTGCCGGCTGCCTGACGCAGCAGCCACATCTCCTCGAGCGACTGGTGCGCGCTGCCCACGACCAGCGCGAACCCGTCGGGCGCCACCTGCGCCAGGCGCTCCCGCGCCTCGGACCAGGTCACCGCCACGCCGCGCCAGGTCGGCTCCAGCAGCCGGTCGTCGGCATGGACGTCCTTGTAGGTCAGGCGCCCCTCGTCGCACATCCACGAGCCGTTGACCGCCGCGTTGCGCCGCGGCTTCAGCCGGTAGATGCGCCCGGCCTCGTGGTCCACGCGCACGTTGCAGCCGGTGGCGCAACCCGGGCAGATGCTGTCGGTGGACTTCAGCATCCAGACGCGCTTCTGGAAGCGGAAGTCGCGGCTCGTCAGCGCGCCCACCGGGCAGATGTCCACCGTGTTGACCGAGTAGGCATTGTCCAGCTCGCGGCCGGGCGCGACGCCGATCTCGGCGCGGTCGCCGCGGTTGAAGATGCCGAGCTCGCCCGTATGCGTGACCTCGTTGCAGAACCGCACGCAGCGGCTGCACAGCACGCAACGCTCCTTGTCCAGGACCACGTGCGGCCCGATGACCAGCGCCTTCGCCTTGTTGACCTTGTCGGACTCGGCCACCTGGCTGTCGTAGAGGCCGTAGGCCATGTACTGGTTCTGCAGGCCGCACTCGCCGGCCTGGTCGCAGATCGGGCAGTCCACGGGGTGGTTGATCAGGTGCATCTCGAGGATCTGCTGGGACGCCTTGCGCACCTTCTCGCTGCGCGTATGCACGACCATGCCCTCGCGCACCGTGGTATTGCAGGCGATGGTCAGCTTGGGCATCCCCTCCACCTCGACCTGGCACAGCCGGCAGACGCCGGCGATGGACAGGTCCGGGTGGTAGCAGAAGTGCGGCAGCGACTCGCCGCGCGCCAGCCGGCAGGCGTCGAACAGCGAGGTGCCGTCGGCGACCTCGATCGCGCTGCCGTCGATGGTCAGTCTGGCCATGGGCTCACTCCTGCTCGCCGCGCGGCCAGCGGCTGCCCGCCGTCACCTGCGCGTGGTCGTGGACAAGGGCCTCGAACTCGCCGCGGAACTTCTGGACGAAGCTGCGCATGGGCATCACGGCGGCATCGGACAGCGGGCAGATGGTCAGCCCCGCCATGCCCGAGCAGACGTGCTCGATGCGCTCGAGGTCGGCCGGCGTGCCCTGGCCGCTGCGCAGCTTCTTGACCAGCTTGTGCAGCCAGCCCGTGCCCTCGCGACAGGGCGTGCACTGCCCGCAGCTCTCGTCCCAGTAGAAATGCATCAGCACCTGGATCAGCTCGACCATGTCGCAGCGCTTCGGGATGACGATCATGCCGCCCGAGCCGAGCATGGTGCCTGCCGCACCCAGCGACTCGTAGTCCAGGTTGCAGGCCATGATCTCGTCGGCCGGCAGCACCGGCACCGAGCTGCCGCCCACGATGACGGCCTTGAGCTCCTCGCCCTCGCACATGCCGCCGAGCACGTCGTTGAAGAAGGCGCGGAACGGCATCCCCAGCGGGATCTCGTAGACCCCGGGGCGCTTCACCGGGCCGCTGACCGAGAACAGCTTCGTGCCCGGCGACTTCTCCGTGCCGAAGGCGCGATACGCCGCGGCGCCGTTCATGATGATCCAGGGCACGGAAGCCACCGACTCGACGTTGTTGACGATGGTCGGCTTCTTCAGGAAACCCGACACGGCCGGGAACGGCGGCTTGATGCTCGGCTGGCCCTTGCGGCCCTCGACCGAGTTGATCAGGCCCGTCTCCTCGCCGCAGATGTAGGCGCCGGCGCCCTTGTGCACGATCAGGTCCAGGGAATAGCCGCTGCCCAAGATGTCCTGCCCCAGGTAGCCCGCGGCGTAGCACTCGTCGACCGCCCTCTGCACGCGGTCGATCAGCCAGCCGAACTCCCCGCGGATGTAGATGAAGCCCAGGCTCGCACGCACCGCGAAGCAGCTGATGATCGTGCCCTCGATCGTCTGGTGCGGGTCGTAGTCCAGCAGGAAGCGGTCCTTGAAGGTGCCCGGCTCGGACTCGTCCGCGTTGACGAAGAAGTAGACCTGGTCGGCGCCCTGGGGCACGAATCCCCACTTGGTGCCGGTCGGGAAGCCGGCGCCGCCACGGCCGCGCAGCCCCGATTCCTTGACCACGGCCTGCACCTCGGCCGGCTTCATGCCGCCGAGCACGCGCCGGAGGGCCTGGTAGCCGCCCTCCTTCTCGTACACCGCCAGGCGATGGCCGTCGGTGCGGCCGAACCGCGCCGACAGCAGCTGCGGCCCGCTCGGGCCGACGACGCCGTTGTGGTTCAACTCAGTCCACCCCTTCGCGGTCGGTGTCGGCGCGCGGCACGACGCCGCGGCGCAGGCTGTCCAGGAGCGCATCGGCCTTCGCCGGCGTAACGTTCTCGTACAGGTGCTTGCCCAGCTGCAGGCAGGGCCCCATCCCGCAGGCGCCGAGGCACTCGACGCCCTCCAGCTGGAACAGCCCGTCGTCTGTGCGGCCGCCCAGCTTCACGCCCAGCCGCTGCTCCAGGTGCCCGATCAGCGGCCGGGCGCCCATGATGTGGCAGGAGATGTTGTGGCAGACCTGGAGCGTGTGCGTCGCCTGCGGGGTGTCGCGGTACATCGTGTAGAACGACAGCACCTCGTTCACCCGGGCGTGCGTGATATCGAGCTTGTCCACCAGCAGGTCGACGCCGCCGGGCGGGACCCAGCCCAGCTCGTCCATGATCACCCACAGGCAGGGCATCAGCGCGCTGGCCTTCGTCGGATAGCGCGCGGCCAGCTCGTCGATCCGCGCCAGCGACGCCGGCGACAGCGCGAACGGAGCCAGTTCTTCGGTCGGCTTGCTCATCGGTTCGACCCCTCCCGGCCCTGTGCCGTCAACGGTCCAGCTCGCCGGCGATGATGTTCAGGCTGCCCAGGATCGCGATGGCGTCCGGGATCATCGCGCCCTCGATGAGGAACGAGTACGCGGAGAAGATCGGGAAGCACGGCGGCCGCACCTTCAGCCGGTACGGGTGCCCGCCGCCGTCCGAGACGGCGAAGAAGCCCAGTTCGCCGTTGGCGCCCTCGCCGAAGCCGTAGGCCTCGCCGGCGGGCACCTGGATGCCCTCGTAGACCAGCTTGAACTGGTTCATGACGCCCTCGATGCTGTCGTAGACGTTGCGCTTGGGCGGCAGCGTGATCGCGCGATCATCCAGGTTCACGGGCCCGTCCGGCAGCCGGTCGAGCGCCTGCAGCACGATCGAGCGGCTCTGCACGATCTCCGCCATGCGCACCATGATGCGGTCGTGCGTGTCGCCGGTCGTGCCGGTGGGGATCTCGAACTCGTACTTCTCGTAGCCCGAGTACGGCGCCAGCTTGCGCAGGTCCCAGGCCAGGCCCGTGGCGCGCAGGCAGGGGCCCGTGAAGCCCCAACTCAGCGCGTCGGCCTGGCTGATGGCGCCGACACCGACCGTGCGGTCCAGGAAGATGCGGTTGCGCGCCACGAGCTTCATCACGTCCTCGTGCGCCGTGACCAGGTCGCGAAGCTTGGCGCGGATCTCGTCGGCGAAGCCCGGGTACAGGTCGTGGCTCAGGCCGCCGATGCGCGCGTAGTTCGTGGTCAGGCGCGAGCCGCACAGCTTCTCCAGCGACTCGTAGAGGCTCTCGCGCAGGTTGTACAGGTACCAGTAGTTGGTCAGGGCGCCGATGTCGACCAGGTTCGCGCAGACGCAGACGAGGTGGTCGATGATGCGCGAGATCTCGCTGACGATCACGCGGATCGCCTGGCAGCGCGGCGTCGCCTCCACGCCCAGGAGCTTCTCGACGGCGGCCGCGTAGATCGAGTTGTTCAGCATCGCCGAGCAGTAGTTCAGGCGGTCGGTGTAGGGCATCACCTGCGCCCAGGTGTGATCCTCCGCCTCCTTCTCGAAGCAGCGGTGGATGTACCCGATCTCGGTGCGCGACTCGAGGATGATCTCGCCGTCGAGCAGGATCTCCGCTCGCAGCGCCCCGTGCATGGCCGGGTGCGAGGGGCCGATGTTGACGGTCAGGAGGTCGCTCGGGTGCACCTCCTCCGCCAGGCCGCCGGCGGCCGCCACCATGGCCGAGGCGCGCCGCGCCGCCCGCGCGATATCCTCATCGGAGAACAGCTTCTCCGGGCGCGAGCACTCCTGGCCCTGCTCGATGGGATAGTCCTTGCGCAGGGCGTGGCCCTCGAACTCGTGGTGGCAGAGGATGCGTCGCAGGTCCGGGTGCCCGCCGAACGGGATGCCGAACAGGTCGTAGACCTCGCGCTCGTGCCACTCGGCGCTGCGCCACAGCCCGCTGGCCGACGGCACCGCCTCGTCCTCGGCCACGTCCACCTTCACCCGCAGGCGCTGGTTGCGCGACCACGAGCGCAGCAGGTAGTTGACCTCGAAGCGCTCGGCCCGCCGCGGGTAGTCCACGCCGACCACGTCGGACAGCTGCTCGCAGCCCTCCTTGTCGCGGAGGTGCGCCAGCACGTCAAGCAGGCGCTCCCTGCCGACGGTCACCGTCTCGTCGCCGCGGTAGTCCCCCGTCGCGAGGATCGCCTCGCCGAACTCCCGCCGCAGGCTCTCGACCAGCTTCTGGCTCATGCTCGTCCGTTCCCGCCGCGCGACCCGAAGGCCGCGCGCGCAGCTGGGGTTGACCCTGGGGTCAGGCCTGGACCCGCCCGGCGTGCCGCACCGACGCCGGCACCAGCCCCTCGCGCTCGACCCGCGCCTGGATCTGCGTCAGGGCGTAGAGCAGGTTCTCCGGGGTGGGCGGGCAGCCGGCCACGTACATGTCGACCGGGATGACGCGATCGGCGCCCTGCAGCGTGCTGTAGTTGTTGTAGAAGCCGCCGCTGCTGGCGCAGGCACCCATGGCGATCACCCAGCGCGGCTCGGCCATCTGCTCGTAGATGGTCCTGAGGATCGGCGCCTGCTTGTAGCTGATGGTGCCGGCGATGATCATCAGGTCGCTCTGGCGCGGCGAGAAGCGCACCAGCTCGGCGCCGAAGCGGCTGATGTCGTTGTACGACGACACGGTGCTCATGAACTCGATCGCGCAGCAGGCGACGCCGAACGGCAGGGGCCACAGGCTGTACTTGCGGCCCCAGTTCACGGCCTGGCGCAGGCGCGTCGTCAGGTAGTTGCTGGGGTTCTCGAGATCTACTGCCATTCCAGGCCGCCTTTGCGCCAGATGTATACGAACCCGACCACGAGCACGGCGACGAAGGCCCCCATCTCGGCAAGGGCGAACGCCCCGTGCCCGGCGGCCACCAGCTCGCGGAACATGATCACCCAGGGGTAGAGGAACACGGCCTCGAGGTCGAACAGGAGGAAGAAGATCGCCACCAGGAAGAAGCGGACGAAGAAGCGGATCTGCGTCGTGCCCCGGGGCGGGATGCCGCATTCGTAGGTCGAGTCCTTCAGCGCCGACGGGCGGCGGGGCCCCAGCCAGAAGCTCAGCCCCAGGAACAGGCCGGCGAACGCCGCGGCCACCCCCAGAACCAGCAGCACGGGCATGAATTGAGCGAACATCACCACTCTCCGGGCAGAAGCCTTCGCCCCGGGCGCCAGGCAGCCCTACGGGCTCCCCGCAGGCGTATCTGTTGCCAAAATAACAGAGTGAAAGAGGGTGTCAATCGCCGGGTTGTCGGCTGGCCGGGAGTTGCCGCCGTCAGGCAGATTTCCGACCACGCATGCCGAGCGCGAAGGTCCGCCGCGAGGGCCGCGCGGGATATCCTTATCCGCTTCAAGCAGTTGCAAACGGCCAGCGACGGCGGGGACTTTCCGGCTCCCGGCACGGAGGTTGCGCTCCAGCGGCCGGAACAGCCGCCGGCCGGCGGCACAGGTACGTCCACTCGGGAGAGGACCCATGAACGATGCCCGCATGCACGACGCCGCGCCCCGGGGCGCCGAAGACCACCTGGCCGAACTGGTTGCCGCCGGCACCGCCGCCCTCGAGGAGGGCGACCTCCGTCGGGCCCTGACGTCCTACCAGGCCGTCATCGAGGCCTTCCCGGACCGCCCGGAGGGGCACAACAACCTGGGCGCGCTGTGGGCGTCGCTGGGCGAATGGACGCGCGCCGAGGCCTGTTTCGACCGCGTGGTGGCGCTGCTGCCCGGCAACCCGCATGTCCTGTACAACCGCGGGGTGATGCGCAGCCACCTGGGCCGGCATGCCGAGGCCGGCGCCGACTTCGCCGCCGCGCTCGCTCTCGCGCCCGACGACGCGGACCTTCACAACAACCTGGGCGTCTCGCACTACCTGCGCGGCAATCCCGACGGCGCGCGGCGCCACCTCGAGGCCGCCCTGCGCCTGCGCCCCGACTACCCGAACGCCCTGCTGAACCTCTGCGACGTGGACGAGGCCTGCGGCGACCTGGCCGGCGCCGTGCAACGCTGCAACGACTACCTGGCCCGCCGGCAGGACGGCGCCGTGCGGCGACGCCTGCTCGAGCTTCACGCGGCCGCCGGCTCCGCCCACCTCGATGCCGCCTGCGGCACGGCCGAGGCCCTGCTGGCCGCGCAGCCGGATGACACGCCGGTGCGCCAGCACCTCGGGCGCCTGCTCAACGCGCGACAGGCGCTGCACGAGCCGGCGCAGCAGGCGCTCGCCAGGGCCTGAGCGGCGCCCCCGCACCCGCGATGCGGACCGACATGGTGCCGCCGCCGACCCCACCGGCGGCGGCACCGCCGTTCGTGCACCTGTTGCGCCGCGGCCGGGCAGGGTTGATCGTAGTCACGGCAGCGGCCGGCGGCGGGCACCGACGACCGGCGCGGGAAGGAACGACATGCCGAAGACCGTGTACCTGAACGGCGCCTTCGTCGACGCCGGCGAGGCGCGAGTCTCGATCTGGGACGGCGGCTTCCTCTACGGCGACGGCGTCTACACCACGCTCCGCCTGTACGGCGGCCGTCCGCTTGACCTGCCCGCGCACCTCGAGCGCCTGCGCCGGCATGCGGCCGCGCTGGAGCTCGCGGTGCCGCTCGACGACGCCGCGTTCGCGTCCGTCATCGCCCGGCTGGCCGACGCCAACGGACTGCTTGCGGGCGACGGCCGCCTGCGCATCACCGTGAGCCGCGGCGGCGATCCCGACGACCCGCTGCCGCTGCGCGACCTGGATCGCCTGTCACCGACGGTGCTGCTGACCCTGGCCCCGGTGCCGCCGGCGTTCGCCCAGTGGGCGCGCGACGGGATCGCCGCCTGCCTGCTCGAGCCCGGCTCTGGCCGCGGCAACCTGCCCCACCTCAAGACGCTCAACGGGCTGCCGGCGCTGCTGGCGCAGCGGCAGGCGGCCGCGCGCGGCTGCCAGGAGGCGATCCTCCTGAGCGAGGACGGGCACCTCCTGGAAGGCGCGGTCAGCAACCTGTTCGTGGTGCGGGAGGGCCGCCTGGCGACACCCGCCGGCGCGGATGGCCTGCTGGCCGGGCGCACGCGCGAGCGCGTGCTGGCGCTGGCGGCGGCGCAGGGCCTGGCCTGCGAGCCGCGCCGCCTTCTGCCGGCCGACCTGCTCGGCGCCGACGAGGCCTTCACGGCCGGCAGCGTGCGCGAGATCCTGCCCGTGGTCGCCGTGGACGGCGCGCCGATCGCGGCCGGACGGCCCGGCACCCTCACGCGGCGCCTGCAGGCAGCCTACGGTGCGCAAGTGGCCGGGGACCTCCCCGGCGGTCACTGAGAACCCTGGGGCGTCGCGTCCCGCGGCGGCCAGGCCGCCCGGTGCGGGCCTGTCCCGCAAGCAGGACGGCCGCCTCCCCGCGGAAGGCGGCCGTCGCGTCCTGGTTGGCGGGACCGGCTCAGAAATCGAAGCTCGTGTCCTGCACCTTGAACGAGTTGAAGTCATCCTGCTCGGCCGCCGGCAGTTCATTGCGCACCTCGCGCGGCAGCGGCGGCGCGCCGGCCAGCACCAGCTCGTCCTTCAGCGCGGCCAGGTCGACGTACTCGTCGGCGGCCGCGATCAGGTCCGTGCTCGTCATCTCGCGCAGCCCGCAGACCTCGACGTGCTTGCCGCGACGCGCCAGGGCCGCCACCAGGGGCACGAAATCGCCGTCGCCCGTGCACAGGACGATACTGTCGAGGTGCTGCGACATGTCCAGCACGTCGATGGCCATCTCCATGTCCAGGCTGCTGCGCACGCTGCGCGTGCTGGTGTCCATCTCGCTGAAGTTGCGCACTTCCTTCGTCACGACCGTGAAGCCGTTCAGCTTCAGGAAGTTGATGAAGTCGATCTTGCCTTCGGACTGGTTGCTGATCGCCGTGTAGAAATAGCTGCGGACCAGGCGCCGCTCGCCGGCCAGGCGCCGGCAGAGCTTCAGGTAGTCCATCCGCATGTTCATGTGCTTGGCACTGTAGTGGATGTTCTCCCCGTCGATGAATACGGCGACGCGATCCTGGGGACTGTGCTGATACATGGACGTTCACCTCTTTGCAGGTAAATCGGCCGGATGGCCGGCCAGCCGGGCGAGTCGGCACGGGACCGACCTGCCAACCGGCCACGGGTCCCTGCCTTGCCGCGCACGTTAGCTATTTCGCTTCTGATTCGCAATCGCGGAATGAGGGCGATCCTTAGCGGTGGAACCGGGCCCGAGGCCAAGTCCTCAGGCGAGTGAGGGTTCCCCGCCGGCGTCCGCCGCGCCGTCGGCTGCCGCCGAGCGCGCAGGGCGCCCCGCCAGCCCCGCGCGCCACCGCACGGCAAGCAGGTAGTAGGTCGGCATGACCAGCAGCGTCAGCACGGTGCTGGAGGCCAGACCGCCGCTGATGGCGCGGGCCATGGGATAGTACTCGGCCCCGGCGACGTGCGCCCCGCTCGCGAATGACAGCGGCAGCAGGCCCAGGATGGTCGTGCCCGCGGTCATGAGGATGGGCCGGAGGCGGTCGGTGCAGCCGTCGAGCAGGGCCTCCTCCAGGCTCCAGCCGGACCTGCGCAGGCCCTCGATGTGGTCCACCATCACGATCCCGTTGTTCACCACGACCCCGACCAGGATCACGATGCCGATCATCGCCATGATGTTGAACGGCGTGCCGGTGGCCATCATCAGCCAGAAGACGCCCAACGATGCGAACGGCACCGTCCCCATCACGACCAGCGGCAGCAGCACGGACTCGAAGAGGCTGGCCATGACGAAGAACACGCAGGCCAGTGCGAGCAGGAGGTTGACGCCCATCTCGCCCTGCTGCTGCTGCGCGCGCCGGATCTCGCCGCCGAAGTTCCAGCCGTAGCCCAGGGGCATGGCCAGCGAGTCCATCACGGGCCGCACCGCCTCGAGGCCCTCGTCCAGGCGGTCGCCGGCCCACGTCCCCGACACGGTTATGCCCGAGCGTTGGTCGCGCCGGAAGATGCGCTCCGGCCCGTGCCCGAAGGTGAAGGTGGCCACCTGGTTGAGCTGGACGGGCGCGCCGCCCAGCGAGCCGACCGGGACCAGCGCCAGGTTCTCCAGCGACTCGCGATCCTCCGGCAGCAGCGAGACGACCAGGTCCACCTCGAGGTCGCCGGTGCGCAGGCGCGGCAGCTGCACGCCGCGGTAGGTCAGGCCCATCACGCGCGAGACTGCGCCCGGGGAGATCCCGAAGCGTCCCGACTGCACGGGGTCGACGCGGACCTCGACCTCGGCGCGCCCCGCGTCGTTGTCGCTGCGCAGGTCGCCGATGCCCTCGACCAGCGCCAGGCGACGCTTCGCCTCGGCGGCCAGGTCGCCCAGCAGCTCGGTCTCGTCGCCGCTGATGGTCACCGAGAAGGTCTTGGCGCCGGAATCCTGGCCCTGCTCGTCGCCGAATCGGTATTCCACCCCGGCCTGCACCGGCAGGTTCCCGCGCAGGTCCTCGCGGACGCGGCGGAAGTAGTCCTCCGTCACGACGCCGTCGCGGAAGAACAGCGTGATGCCGCCGCCGTCCGAGCGATAGAACGAGTAGATGTCGCGCAGGCCCAGGTCCTCGCGCCGCGTCTCGAGCCAATCGGCCGCCCGCGCGACCAGGAGCCGCGAGGCCTCCTTGTCAACGGGGCCCGTGTAGTGCAGCTGCACCCGCAGGTTCTCCCGCCGCAGCCCGCCCTCGCCCTGCAGGTCGGGCTTGAAGCCCGAGACCTTCATGGCGCCCACCGTCAGCGCCAGCACCGCCGGCACCAGGACCAGCGCCGTCAGCAGCGGGCGCCGCAGCGCCGTCCACCCGAGGACCACGCGGTACCGGGCCTGGAGCCAGCGCAGCCAGCGCGGTTCCGGCGCCGCGGCCGCCGAGCGCGAGCCGCGCAGCGCCAGCAGCGGCACGACCGTCAGGCTGACCAGCAGCGAGAGCACGAGCGTGACGCTGATCGTGACGCCCACCTCGCCCAGCCACACCGACAGCTCGTCGGCGCGGCTGATCACCACGGGCGCGAACACGATCACGGTGGTCAGCGTCGAGGCGGTGATCGCCGTGCCGACGCTGCGCGTGCCCCGGACCACCGCCGCCAGCGGCCGGTCGCCCAACAGCTGCCGTCGGTGGATCGATTCCAGCACCACGACCGCGTTGTCCACGAGCATCCCCACGCCCAGCATCAGCCCCATCATCGTCAGGATGTTCAGCGAGCGGCCGGTCAGGTACATGAACACGCAGGTCCCGATCACGGAGAGCGGGATGGCCACCGACACGACCAGCGTCATCGAGACCCGGCGCAGGAACAGGTAGAGCACGGCGATGGCCAGCGCTGAACCGGTCAGGCCACCTTGCAGCAGGCCCCGCAGCGAGTCGGTGATCTGGTCCGCCTGGTTGAAGAACGCGAAGCTGTTGATCCCCTGCAGGGCCGGATCGCGATTGATGCGCCCCAGCTCCGCCTCTACCGCCCGGCACACAGCCACGGTGTTGGCGCCGGAGGCCTTCTGCACCCAGAAGGCGATCGCCGGCTCGCCGTTGAGCACGCGCCCGTACTCCAGCGCCGGGGCGCCGTAGATGACCTCCGCCACGTCGCCCAGCCGCAGGCCGCGCTCGTCGATGGGCAACTCGGCCAGGTCGCCGGCCCCCGCCAGCCCGCTCACCGTTCGCACGTCGTAGCGCAGGCCCTGGTCGGTGACGCGCCCCACGGTCAGCTCGACGTTCGCCGCCTCCAGGGTCCGGAACAGCCGGTCGAGGTCGACCTGGTGCTCGCGGAGCCGGTCCAGCCGCAGGTAGACCGACGCCTGAGTCGGCAGCACGCCATCGATGTTGACGCGGCCCACGCCGGGGATCCGCTGCAGCGGCGAGATGATCTTCTGGTCGATCAGGTCCCAGCTCTCGGAGAGGTCCCGGCCGCGCGCGGAGATGCGGCCCTCGATCACCGGGATGTCGCTGGTGTTGAACGTGAGCAGGAAGATCTGGGGAATGTCGGCCGGCAGCCGGTCCCGGATCTGGTCGATCTTCTCCTTCACCTCGAGGCGCAGCAGGTTGACATCGCGTCCCCAGTCGAAGGTGACGCCCACCTGCACCTCGCCCGCGTCGCTGTAGCTCGAGATCTCCTTCACCCCGCCGAGGGTGGCCAGGACCTCCTCGATCGGCCGCACGATCTCGCGCTCGTTCTCGGACGGGATCCCTCCCTGGTAGGGCACGTACACGGCGATGAACGGGAACTCGACCCGCGGCAGGAAGTCCAGGGGCAGCTTGAGCACGGAGACGGCGCCGAGGACGACCACGCAGGCGATCGCCATCGCAAGCGTGACCGGGCGTCGCAGCGACAGGCGGGTCAGCCACACGTCAGGCGACCTCCCCCGCCACGGCGGCCGCGGCGCCGGCCGCCGGCACCCGCTCGCCCGCCGCGACGGCGCCGCCGGCCAGCGTCACATAGGCCACCGGGACCACGACGAGCGTCAGCAGCGTCGCCAGCGACAGGCCGGCGATGACCGCGACGGCCAACGGCGCGCGCAGCTCGGCGCCCTCGCCCAGGCCCAGCGCCATCGGCAGCAACCCCAGCACGGTCGTCAGCGTGGTCATGAGGATCGGGCGCAGCCGCTCCCGTCCGGCCTGCCGCACGGCCTCCACCAGCGGCAGGGCGCGCCGCAGCTGGTTCATGCGATCCACCAGCACGATGCCGTTGTTGACGACGATGCCGGCCAGCATGATCGCGCCGATGACGGCGATCACGCTGACGCTCAACCCGTGCAGCCACAGGCCGTAGACGGCGCCGGCCAGCGCGAGGGGCACCGTGAACATGATGATCAGCGGGTAGAGGAACGACTCGAACTGCGCGGCCATCACCAGGTAGACCAGGAACACCGCCAGCAGGACCGCCAGCTGCAGCGACCGGTACGAGGCCGCCATCTCCTGGTTCTGCCCGCCCATCACGACCGAGATCCCGGCGGGCAGCGCCATGTCGGCCAGCACCGCCTCGATGTCGCGCGTCACCGAGCCCAGGTCCCGGCCCGCCAGGTTCGCCCCGACGATGGCGACGCGCTTGCCGCCCAGCCGGTGGATCTCCGCCGGCCCCACCTCGGTGCCGAAGTCGGCGATGGCGCCCAGCCGCACCGGCACGCCGTCGCGCTCGGCCACGATCAGGTCCCCGACCGCCGCCAGCGTCGTGCGCTGGTCGGCGTCGTTGAGCACGCGCACGTCGACGTGCCGCTCGCGGTCGCGGTAGCGCGTGGCCACCGTGCCGCGCAGCTTGCTGCGCACGGTCTCCGACACCTCGCCCAGGGTCAACCCGTGGCGCGCGAGCTTGTCGCGATCGAAGGCGACCTGGATTTCCGGCGAGCCCGGCACCAGGCCCTGCCGGATGTCCCGCAGCCCCGGCACTGCGCGCAGCCGGTCGGCGACCTGCATGGAGGTGGCCTGCAGGTCGTCCAGGTTCCAGCCGGTCACGTTGACCTCCACCGGCGAGCCGAAGTTCAGCAGTGACTGCCGCTGGACGCGCATGCGCACCTCCGGGAAGCCCTCGAGCACGCGGCGCATGCTCTCCAGCGCGCGGCCCTCTGCCTCGGCTCCCGCACCCGCCAGCCGCACCTGCAGTTCGGCCCGGTTCTCCTTGCGACGCACCAGGCTGGCCTGGCCGTCGCGCGCGATGCCGATCTCGCCGGCGACGCGCTCGACCTCCGGCAGCGCGCGCAGGCCCGCCTCGAGGCGACCCACCGTCGCGGCCGTGCGCACCAGGGGTGTCCCCTCGGGCAACTCGAGCGCCAGCGTGAGCTCGCCCTGCGCCAGCGGCGGCACCAATTCCGAGCCCAGGCGCGGCCACAGCAGCACCGCGCCGGCCGCGAAGACGGCGGTCGCCAGTCCCACGACGACACGGCGCCGCAGCGCCCAGACCAACGCGCGGTCGTACCCGGCCACCAGGCGCGGGAAGCCGCGCGCGAAGCCGGCGGTCAGGGGCCGAAGCGCCAGGCGCAGCACCCGCCCGACGGCAGCCAACGCCACCCGTGCGCCGCGGCCCGCGCCGCGCGGCAGCCCCAGGACCAGGAACAGGCCGGCCAGCTTGAGCCAGCGAACGGGGCGCCGGCCCTTGACGCCGCCGGGCGGCAGCCAGGAGCCGCCGGCCGGTCCGCTCCAGCCCGCTCGGCCGGCCGCCATCGGCGTGAACGTCAGCGAGGCCAGCAGGGAGACCGCCAGCGAAAACGACACCGTCAGCGCCTGGTCGCGGAAGATCTGGCCGGCGACGCCCACCACCACGAAGACGATCGGCACGAAGACCGCGAGCGTGGTCAAGGTCGAGGCCGTCACGGCGCCCGCCACCTCTGCCGCGCCCTGCACCGCCGCCTCGGCCGCGTCGCTGTCCAGGCCCCGCTCGCGTCGGCGGTGGATCGCCTCCAGCACCACGATCGAGTTGTCCACCAGCATGCCCACGCCCAGCGCCAGGCCGCCCAGCGACATGATGTTCAAGGTCACGCCGCGGCTGAGCATGAGGATGAAGGTCGCGATGATGGAGACCGGGATCGCCAGCGCGATGATGAAGGTCCCCCGGAAGTCGCCCAGGAACACGAACAGCACCAGCACCGCCAGCAGGCCGCCGAGGATCGCGTTGTCGCGGACCTCCCGCACGGCGTCGCTGATGAACACGGACTGGTCGAACAGGACCTCCAGGCGCAGCGGCGCCGGCAGCTCTGCCCCCAGCTTCTCGAGGTGGGCCCGCACCGCGCGCGCCATCTCGACGGCATTGGCGTCCCCCTCGCGATAGACTGCGATCTCGACGCTCTCGCCGCCGTCGATGTGCGTGATGCTCGTGCGCTCCTTGTGGGTGCGCGTGATCGCGGCGACCTCGCCCAGCCGGATCGCCCGGCCGCCGACGTTGGCGACCGTGACCTGCCCGATGTCGCCCAGCGACTCGAAGCGACTGAGAGTGCGCACGATGTACTCGGCATTGCGGTCGCGGAGCCGTCCCCCGGACGCGTTGATGTTCTCCTCGGCGACGATGCGGTTGACCGCGGCGATATCCAGGCCCAGCGCCGCCAGGCGCCCCTCGTCGACCTCGACGCGGATCTCCTCCTCGAGGCCGCCGTCCACCTGGGCCGCGGCCACGCCCGGCAGGGCCTCGATCTCCTGCTTGATCACGTCATCGGCCAGTAGCCGCAGCGCCACCAGCGACGTGCCTCCCGACAGCCCGATCCGCAGCACCGGGTCCTGCCCCGGGTCGTACTTGAGCAGCAGCGGCACCCCGGAGTCGTCCGGCAGCCGCACCAGGTCGACCTTCTCGCGGACGTCCAGCGCTGCATAGTCCATGTCCGTGCCCCAGTCGAACTGGAGCGTCACCTGCGACAGCCCGGCCTGGCTGACCGAGTGCACGCGCCGCAACCCCGGCACCACGCCGACCGCCTCCTCCAGGGGCCGCGTGACCAGGTTCTCGACGTCCGCCGGCGCGGTGCCGGGGAAATCGGTCTGGAGGGTCAGGGTCGGGTAGCGGATCTCCGGCAGCAGCCGCAGGTCCAGGCGGCCGAGCGACGTGAGCCCGAACACGACCGCGGCCAGGGTCAGCATCCAGACGGTGACAGGCCGCGTGACGGCCATGCGGATGACCTTCATGGCCCTAGTCCGCCTTCGCCAGGCTGGCACCGCCGGTCTCGACGCCGGCGGCGGCCGGCGCGGCCTCGCCATAGCCGACCGACTGGGCGTTCAGCGCGCGGACGGGCGTCCCGGTGCGCAGCCCGCCCTGGCCCATGGTGACGACGCAGGCGCCGTCCTCGATCCCCGACAGCACCTCGACGTGGGTCTCGTCGCGCAGGCCCGTCTCGATCTCGACCTTGCGCACGGTGTCGGCCTCGGCGACGAAGACGCTGGTCAACGCGCCCTCCTCGACCAGCGCCAGCTTGGGGATCGCCAGCGCGTCGTGATGCCTGTCGGTGGTGATGCGGACCTTCACGAAGCCGCCGACGCGAAGCGCGTCATCGCCGCCCGCCAGCAGCAGCGTCAGGCGCACGGTGCTCGTGGTCGGGTCGACGACCGGGGCGATGCGCTCCACCACGCCCTCGACCTGGCGCCCTTCGCTCCCGGCACCCACGTTGCCCATGTCGCCCGTATCGCCCGCGTCGTCCCCGCCCTCGGGGCTCACCAGGACGCGCTGCCCGGCCGCGACCTTGCGGGCCACGGCCTCCGGCAGGTGCACGCGCACGCGCAGCGGCTCGAAGTCGCCCAGGCTGAAGGCGGCGGCGCCGGCGGCGAGCTGCTGGCCCGGCACGACCCGTCGCTCGGTCACCTGGCCGGCGAACGGGGCGCGCAGGCGCGTGTCCTCCAGCGCGATCGCGGCCAGGTCGCGCTCGGCCACGGCCAGCTTCCAGGCCGACTCGAGGTCGTCGAATTCCTGCCGGCTGACCAGCTCCTGCGCCAGCATGCCGCGGCTGCGCTCCAGCTGCCGCGCCTTGTCGGCCACGGCCAGCTCCGCCTTCTCCAGCTGGATCCGCTCGCGGTCGTTCTCCAGCTCGGCCAGGACCTGCCCCTGCTTCACCCACTGCCCTTCCTCGACCGCCACCTGGCGGACCCGGCCCTGGACCCGTGCGACCAGATCCACCAGGCGGTCGGCCTCGATCACCGAGGCGGCGCGGTAGTAGGCCGCGATGCCCCGGGTGTCGGCCCGCGCCAGCTCGACCGGCACGGGCTTGATCTCCGCTTCCTGGTCCTTGCCCTTGCCGCGCGCCTTGCCGCTGCGCCGGCCCTTGTCCTTGTCCTTCTCCGCGTCCTTGTCCGCGTCCTTCTCCGCGGCATGTCCGGACTTGGCGTCGGCGGCGCCCGTGGTGTCGGCCCGCGCCATCGTGCCGAACGGGGGTACCGGAGCGCCCGGGAGCTGGCCGGACAGCCAGAGGCCGCCGGCGGCGACAAGCAGCACGACCGCCGTGGCGATCAGGACAACGGTCTTCCGGCGGGGCTTCCTCATGGCGGTCCTTTCGCGGGAAACGTCGCGGGCGCCGTGGGCCCGCATCGCGGCTGTGGACAAACAGACGCACCGTCCCGGCGGAGGTTGCATGGTCCTGCCGCGGGGCTGGAAATCGCCCGACGGTCGCGTTATCGTGGGCCGGCCGCCCCGGTCTGGCGGGCCTGCCGACGGGCCGCCCGGGGCCCGACCCTGCCTCGAGACCCCACCCGTGGACCCGACGAGGTGCGCGCATGCAGAAGCTTGTCGAGTGCGTTCCGAACATCAGTGAGGGCCGCGACCGCGGTATCATCGACGCCGTGACCGCCGTCATCGGCGACGTCGAGGGCGCCCGCCTGCTGGACGTGGACCCGGGCGCGGACACCAACCGCACCGTGATCACCTTCATCGGCCCCCCGGAAGCGGTGGCCGAGGCCGCGTTCCGCGTAGTGAAGCGCGCCGCCGAGCTGATCGACATGTCCCGCCATCACGGCGCGCACCCGCGCCACGGCGCCACGGACGTCTGCCCGTTCGTGCCGGTGCGCGGGGTGACGATGGCCGAGTGCGCGGAACTGGCGCGGCAGGTTGGCCGGCGCATCGGCCAGGAGCTGGGCATTCCCGTCTACCTGTACGAGTCGGCCGCCTCGCGCCCCGAGCGCCGCAACCTGGCCGACGTCCGCAAGGGCGAGTACGAGGCGCTGCCCCGCAAGCTGGGCACCGCCGAGTGGGCGCCCGACTTCGGCCCGAACGAATGGAACGAAAGGACCGCGCGCAGCGGCGCCACCAACGTCTCGGCGCGCGGCTTCCTCGTGGCCTACAACGTCAACCTGAACACGCGCGACAAGGCGCTGGCCTCGCAGGTCGCGCTCGACATCAAGGAGGCCGGCCGCGCACGGCGCGACGCCGCCGGCGAGATCATCAAGGACGCGCAGGGCCAGTCCTTGCTGGAGCCCGGCCCCTACCGCCTGCCCGCCTGCAAGGCCGTGGGCTGGTACATCCCCGCCTACGAGCGCGCGCAGGTCTCCATCAACCTGGTCAACACGGACGTCACCAAGCCGCACCAGGCCTTCGAGGCCTGCGCCGCCAGCGCCGCCGACCGCGGCGCGCGCGTGACCGGCAGCGAGTTGGTCGGCCTGGTCCCCGAGTCCGACCTCCTGGCCGCCGGCCGCTACTACCTGCGTCGCGCCGGCCAGTCCGCGGGCATGCCGCGACGCCACCTGATCGAGACCGCCATCCAGAGCCTCGGCCTGCGCGACCTCGGACCGTTCGACCCGGCCGAGAAGGTCATCGAGTACCAGGCCGGCCTGGTCGACGGCCCGCTGGTATCGATGACCAACCGCGCCTTCGTCGACGAATTGTCGACCGACTCGCCGGCCCCGGGCGGCGGCTCGGTGGCCGCGCTGTGTGCGGCGCAGGGCGCCGCCCTGGCCGCGATGGTGGCGAACCTCACCGTCGGCAAGAAGAAGTACGCCGGCGCCTGGGAGCGCATGAAGGACCTGGCCGAGCAGGCGCAGGACCTCAAGGACGGGTTCCTGGCCGCCATCGACGACGACACCGCGGCCTTCAACGCCGTCATGAACGCCTTCGCCCTGCCGAAGGGCACGCCGCCCGAGGCCGCCGCCCGCGACCAGGCGATCGCCGCCGCTACCCTGAAGGCCACGCTGGTGCCGCTGTCCGTCCTCGAGAAGGTCCCCGCGGCGCTGACCCTGGCCGCCGAAGTCGCGGAGAAGGGCAACGCCAACAGCCTCAGCGATGCGGGCGTGTCCGCCCTGACGCTGATGGCCGGCGCCGAGGGTGCCTGGTACAACGTGCTGATCAACCTGGCGGCGCTGAAGGCCCTGCCGGGTGCCGGTGCCGGCGCCGGCGCCGACCTGCCCGGGCTGCGGGCCCGCGCCGACAGGGCGCTGGCGGCCTGCGAGGCGGCCGCGGGCGCAGTGCGGACTTCGGTCCGCGCGCGGCTGGCCGGCTGAGCGGGCCGCCGCGGACTATTCGCTGGCCGCGGCCGGGCGCCGCGGCCTATGATGGCGCGGCCGTCGCGGCGACCGCGCCGCCCACCCCCGCCAGCCCGAAAGGCATGAGCCCATGGCCTCCGTCCCGGACAGCAGCAGCCAGCAATCCCCCTGGCAACAGATCTCGCAGCCCTTCGTGGACCTGGTCCACGCGCCCCGAGCCCTGTGGGGCATCAACCTGGCCTACTTCCTGGAGGGCTGGGTCTACTTCGGGATGCTCGGCTACCTGGCCATGCATTTCTCGGACTTCGTCTTCAAGGGCGTGCCCAACCCGGACGTGCATTCCCACCACATGGTGATGGTGCTGACCGCGGGCATCACCATCTCGATGTTCTTCTTCGGCTCCATCGCCGACAAGAAGGGCGTGCGGACCACGCTGATCTGGGCCTTCCTGCTGCTGCTGGCCGGGCGGATCGTCTGGTCTGCCGCGCCGCTGGTCTTCCCCGCCGCCGGCCTGTGGAGCGGCATGCACTGGATGACCATGGCCGGCATCTTCCTGGTCGTGCTCGGCTACGGCATGTACCAGCCGGCGGCCTATGCCGGCGTGCGCAAGTACACCAACCCGAAGACCGCCGGCATGGGCTACGCCATGCTCTACGCGCTGATGAACCTGGGCGGCTGGCTGCCCTCGTTCTTCGCCTTCGTGCGCGAGGCCGTCGGCATCACCGGCGCCTTCTGGGTCTACACCGGCCTGACCGTGGCCGGCCTGCTGGCCACCTGGTTCATCCTGACGCCAAAGGTCGAGGCCGAGGCCATCGCCCGTGCTGACCGCGAGCGCCGCGAGATCGAGGGCGATGCCGACGGCGCCAAGGCCGCGGCCGCCAAGGTGGCCCAGCAAGCGCTCGACGCCGGGCGAAAGGTGCCGGTCCACATGTGGCTCACCCTGTTCGCGGTGGCCGCCTGCGGGCTCTTCGCCCCCAAGCCGCTGGGCTACGCGCTGGCGGCCTTCCTGGCCGCCTTCGTCGGGCTGCTGGCCGCGGCGCCGGGCCCCCTGCGCAAGGCCAACCTCTGGCTGGCCAACCACCCGCTGGCCGACGCCAAGTTCTTCTTCTTCATCTTCGCGCTGATCCCCGTGCAGACGCTGTTCACGTACAACTGGCTGATCCTGCCGCAGTACCTCGAGCGCGCCTTCGACGGCGTGGTCAGCGACAAGTTCGAGTTCTTCTCTAACCTCAACCCGATCCTGATCTTCGTCGCCGTGCCGATGGTGGCCGCCATCACGCAGCAGAAGAAGGTCTACAACATGATGATCGCCGGCACATTCGTCATGGCGGCGCCGGCCTTCCTGCTGGCCTTCGGCACGAACATCTACACGCTCCTGGGCTACCTGCTGATCATGACCATCGGCGAGGCGATGTGGCAGCCCCGCTTCCTCCAGTACGCCGCCGAGATCGCCCCTGAGGGCCGCACGGGCGCCTACATGGGCGTGGCCCAGTTCCCCTGGTTCCTGACCAAGATGCTGGTGCCCCTCTACTCGGGCCTGGCCCTGCAGAAGTACGTGCCCGCCGAGGGCACCCAGAGCCCGCAGGCGATGTGGCTGCTCTTCGCGGTCGTCGCGATGGTCTCGCCCATCCTCCTGGTGCTGGCGAAGGCCTGGGTGGGGAGGGACTTCAAGACGAAGGCCTAGCGCGAGGGCGCAGTGTGGAACCGGACCGGCCGGACTTAGCGCGTCGAGGCGACGCGATGCGCCCGGCCGGTCCGGTTCCAAACTGCACCGTCGGCTGCCCACGGCGGGGGTTGTGCCGTCGAGATTGTGCCCGGCCCGGCAGTTGCCCGGGCCGGGCATGAACATATCCACCGACAGCTTCGTCCCGCCCCACTGCCCCAATCCCAAGTGCCACTTCCACAGTGAGTTCCGCTCCGATTGGCGCTTCAAGCGCATCGGCTACCACTGGAGTCACTGCCAGCGGAAGCGTATCCCCAGGTTCCTCTGCCTACACTGCCGACGATCTTTCAGCACCCAGACCTTCAGCACCACCTACTGGCTCAAGCGCCCCGACATCCTGCCCCAACTGCTGACCAAGACCGTCGGCGGCATGGCCAACCGCCAGATCGCCCGCGACCTGCGCGT
>JAYRFB010000238.1:0-7116 GCA_041908585.1 Candidatus Krumholzibacteriia bacterium | reverse complement strand
TGCATGGTCGACCGAATAGTCGACCAAATAGTCGATCGAGAATAGTCGATCGAGAATAATCGATCGAATGGTCGACCGAATAGCTGACGGATGGGCGATTAGCTCAGCTGGCTAGAGCGCTCGCCTCACACGCGAGAGGTCGCAGGTTCAAGTCCTGCATCGCCCACCATCCGTAACGCCTTGGCGGTTCGCACATTGCAGTTGACGGAACCAGGTGCCGCGGCACCTTTTTTCATGCCCGGCGATTCCCGCGCAGTGTATGATGGACCAGGCGTCTGGGGCCCCGGAGGCGGCATGGACCTGAAGGTGCTGTACGCAACGCTGGCCGAAGTGGCTGCTCTCGAGGAGCGGCTGGCCGCCGCCCGGGACGCGCGCGAACGTCACGCCCGCCGCGACGACCACCTCGGCGCTCTCGGGCGCGAGCTGGCTGTGGACGCCGAGACGGCGCGGCTGGCCGTGGCCGAGGCGCAGGCTGCGCTCCGCCGGCTCGATCGCGAGCTGCACGACGTGCAGGCGCGCCTGGACGATCACGAGCGCCGGCTGGCCCAGGTGGCCGACGTCCGCCAGGCCGCGGCGGTGCGCTTGGAGGCCGCGGCGCTGGCGCGGCGCCGGGAGACGCTCGAGGCCGAGGCGCTTGGCCTGCTCGCCACGCTCGAGGCGGCCGAGGCCGGTGCCGGGGAGGCGGACGCCGACGCCGGCCGGCAGGCGGCGCGCTCCAGCGCGGAGCTGGGGACGCTGGCGGCGGCGGCCGACCGCGGAGCCGCCACGCTGTCCGCCGGCGCTGAGGAACTGGAGCGGCTGCTCGGCCTGCTGCCTCCGGACCTGGCCCGACACCTGCGGCGCCTGCAGGGACGGGGCCTGCAGGCGGTGGTCCCGCTGCGGGGTGGGGCCTGCGGCGGCTGCTTTGCGCAACTGCCTGCCGCCAGTGCCGGCGACCTGCGGCAGCGCCGGGCGGTCATCCGCTGCGGCGGCTGCGGCCGCGTGGTCATCGAGACCTGAGCCGGCGCGCGGCGAGGTCCGCGCGCCGCGCGCAGACGGGCGTTCCTTCAACCACGACGGACCGGGACCAGGATCCATGAGCAGCAGCGAACCGCAAACCCTGACCGACCTGCTGCGCGCGCTCGAACGCAGCGGCGACCTGCGCACGCTGGCCCGCGAATGCGGCCTGTCGGTGCGCGAGCTGCGCCGTCGCCTCGCCATCTGGCGCCGGGAGCTCCAGGCGGAGCACGAGCTGGATGAACCGGTCAGCGGCGAGGTCCGCCCGGGCGGGCCCGTCCCGGTGCCGGCGCCCACATGGCCCGCGGAGCCGGACGAGGAGCCGCCGGTTCCCGCCGACGGGGGCGACGGCGATGCGGACCGGTTCCCGCGCCTGGCTGCCGCCTCGTCGCTGGCGCGCAGCCCGCTGCCGCCGCGCGGGCGGGGCGTGCTCGAGATCTTCACTGACGGCGCCAGTCGCGGCAACCCGGGACCCGCCGCGATCGGCATCGTCTTCCGTCGCAAGGGAGGGGAAGGCCTGGCCGAGCACAGCGAGGCCATCGGTCGCGCCACCAACAACGTGGCCGAGTACCGCGCCGTCGTGACGGCCCTGGAATTCTGCCAGCGCTGGGGCGTCCGCCGGGTGCACCTGAAGCTGGACAGCGAGCTCATCGTCCGGCAGCTGCTCGGCGCGTACCGGGTCAAGAGCCCCGAGCTGCGCCCCCTCTACCAGCAGGTGATGTTCATGTCGCGCGGGCTTGCCGAGTTCGAGGTCGTGCACGTCCGCCGCGAGCAGAACGCGCATGCCGACGCGCTGGCGAACCGGGCCCTGGACGCCTGACGCGCGTCGTCCGCGAAAACCCCGGTGACAACTCCGCTTTGGCGCATTATCCTTTTCCTCGTGAGAAGCCGGGGAGGCAGTCGCGTGCCTCCCGAATCTGCGATCCGGGAGGTCCGAGGAAAGTCCGAGCTCCGCAGGGCAGGGTGCTGGCTAACGGCCAGGGGGAGCGATCCCACGGAAAGTGCCACAGAAAACAAACCGCCTCGGCTTCGGCCGCGGTAAGGGTGAAACGGCGAGGTAAGAGCTCACCGCGCTCCCGGCGACGGGAGTGGCACGGCAAACCCCACCTGGAGCAAGACCAAATAGGGGAGGATGAGGCTGCCCGCCTCGTTTGCACTCCCGGGTAGGTCGCTCGAGGTCGTCGGCAACGGCGATCCTAGATACATGACCGCCGCCGCGGGTCCCGTCAGGGGCCGGCGGTAACAGAACTCGGCTTACGACCGGCTTCTCACGTCTGAACGCAACGGGACCCGCGGCTGGCGCCGCGGGTCGGGGTCGGCCGCCTGCCGGCGGCCGCGCAGGAAGCGAGCAGGCGTGGGTGACCCGCGGGTGAATCCCCAGGATGGGGCGTGCCAGGACCCGGCACCACAGGGTCCTGCCGAGGCTGGCCAGGGAGGCCTGGCGCCGGCAGGCCGGGCGGACGCATGCCCGGGACAGGCCGGACAGGCACCGGCGCGCCCTGACTTCGCGGACTCTGACTTCGCGGACCCTGACCTCGCCGACCCTGACCTCGCCGACCCGGCCTCCGCGCCCCGTTCCCCCGCGCTCGCGGACCCCGTCACCCGCCAGGCTCCGATCGCGGTCGGCGTCTTCACGGGCCGTCCCTGGCGCCGCGGCGCACCCGTCGACGAGGCGGTGCTGGCCGAGATGCGCCGCAAGGTGCCGCTGGACGTGCCGGTCTCGGACTGCCTGCTGCGCGTGCTGGCGACCCGCGGGGTGACGGGCGGGCGCGCGCTCGAGGGCTTCTTCTACCCGTCGCTGGACCAGCTTCACGACCCTTTCGAGCTCGCCGAGATGGACGCTGCCGTCGAGCGCGTGCGCCAGGCCGCGCGCGACGGCGAGCGCGTGGCCGTTCACGGGGACTTCGACGTCGACGGCATCACCGGCAGCGCGCTGCTCTACGAGACGCTGTGCGCGCTGGAAGTCGAGGGCTCGCGCGTGCGCTGCGAGCCCGCCTTCATCCCCGACCGCGCCACCGACGGCTACGGCGTAGCCGGTCGCATGGTGCGCGAGTGGGCCGATCGCGGCGTCACGCTGCTCCTGACGGTCGACACGGGCTCGGCGGCCACCGTCGAGATCGGCCTGGCCCGCGACCTGGGGCTGGATGTCGTCGTGCTGGACCACCACATCTTCGAGGAACGGCCCCGCGCCACCGCGCTGGTCAACCCTCGCCGCGACGGGACCACCTACCCGAACAGCGACCTGTGCGGCGTGGCCGTCGCCTTCAAGCTGGCGCAGGCCCTCCGGCAGAGCGACCCGGCCAGCCTGCCCGAGGACTTCCTGCAGTCGGTCCTGGACCTGGTGGCGATGGGCCTGGTCGCCGACCAGATGGCGCTGGTGGGCGAGAATCGCATCCTGGTCAAGAAGGGACTCGAGCGGTTCAACGACCGCGGCTCCATCCGGCCGGGCCTGGCGGCGCTGCTCTCGGTCGCGGGGCTGGACCGCGGCTTCCCCGTCACGACCGGCGACTTCGCCTACCAGCTGGCGCCGCGCATCAACGCCTGCGGCCGGATCGGCCGCGTGATGTCCGCGCTGGAGCTGCTGCTGACGCACGACCACAAGCTGGCGCGCGCCCTGGCCGAGGAGGCCGACCGCACCAACAGCCGCCGCAAGGAGCAGGACGCCCGCCTGAAGGACGAGGCCATCGCCGCGGCGCTGCCCTACGTCCAGCGGGGCGATCCGGGCCTCGTGCTGGCCTCCTCGGAGTGGCACAAGGGCATCATCGGCATCGGCGCCGCGCGCCTGGTCGAGCAGTACCAGCTGCCCGTGGTGCTGATCTCCATCGAGGGCGACGAGGCGCGCGGCTCGGCGCGGAGCGTGCCCAACATCGACGTGAAGACCGTGCTGGATCGCTGCTCGCACCTGCTGGCCCGCCATGGCGGCCATGCGCAGGCCGCGGGCATGACGCTCCGCGCGCGCGACGTGGACGCGTTCCGCGAGGCCTTCCTGGCAGCGCTGCGCGAGGAGCCGCAGGCGGGCCCGGTGCCCGAGACCTACGACCTGGACCTCGACCTGGCGCACCTGAGCCAGCGCGACATCGCCACCCTCGTGCAGGACCTCGAGAACCTGGAGCCGTTCGGTTCCGGCAACCGCAAGCCCGTGTTCCGCTGCCGCGGCCTGCGCCTGCATGCGCCGCCGGCCACGCTGAGCGGCGGCCTGCACCTGCGCTTCCGGTTCCGCGGCCCGGCGCAGCCGAACGGGAACGGGGAGCCGGCCCTGGCGCGCGAGTTCCTGGCCTTCGGCTGCGGCGAGGCCTGGCGCCGCCGCAGCGAGCTCGGCGCCGGCGGCGCCGACTGGCAGGACCGCGAGTGGGACATCCTGTTCCAACTGACGCGCAGCACGTTCCGCCCGCGCGGCGGGGCCTACGACCCCGTCCAGCAGCTGCTGGTGGACATCCGCCCGGCGGGTGCGTCGTGACCACGCCCTCCGAACCCAAGGCCGTCGACTTCCAGGCGATGATGGAGGACCTGTGGGCGCGGGTGCGCGCCTACAACCCGCAGGCGGACGAGGACAAGCTCTGGTTCGGGTTCCGCTTCGCCATGGCGGCTCACGAGGGGCAGCTTCGGCGCAGCGGGCAGCCGTACTTCGTGCACGCCCTGACCGTCGCCAGCATCCTGGCCGACCTGCGGCTGGACGTCGACACGCTGATCGCGGCGATGGTGCACGACGTCGTCGAGGACACCGACTACGAGCTGGACGACATCCGGCAGCGCTTCGGCAAGGACGTCGCCCACATGGTGGACGGCGTCACCAAGATCAGCGGCATCCGGGCCGTCACGGCCGAGGCGCGCAAGGCCGAGACGTACCGCAAGCTGGTGCTGGCCATCGCGCAGGATCCGCGCACGGTGCTGATCAAGCTGGCCGACCGGCTGCACAACATGCGCACCATCTCGTTCCTGCCGCCCGACAGGCAGCTGGACATCGCGCAGGAGACGATAGACGTCTACGCGCCCCTGGCCAACCGCTTCGGCATCGCCAAGATCAAGTGGGAACTCGAGGACCTGGCCTTCAAGGTGCTGCAGCCCGAGCGCTACTTCGAGGTGGAGTCGGGCATCCACCAGACGCGGGCGGAGCGGGAGCGCCTCATCGAGAAGATGGTGGAGCCGTTGCGCAGCCAGCTGGCCGAGGCGGGCATCGACTGCCAGATCTCCGGCCGGGCCAAGCACTTCTATTCCATCTACCGGAAGATGAAGGCGCAGGACATCGGCCTCGATCGCGTGTTCGACCAGCTGGCCCTGCGGGTGGTCGTGGCGACGAAGGCGGATTGCTACCACGCCCTGGGCGTCCTGCACAGCACGTATGCGCCGCTGGCCGACCGCATCAAGGACTACATCGCGACCCCCAAGCCCAACGGCTACCAGAGCATCCACTCGACGGTGCGCGTGCCCGGCGGCAAGTACATCGAGGTGCAGATCCGCACCGAGGAGATGCACGAGCGCTGCGAGCTGGGCATCGCCGCGCACTGGCGCTACAAGGAGGGCGGCGGCGCGGACCAGGCCGACCTGGCCGACATGGTCAAGTGGCTGCGCCAGCTGATGGAATGGGAGGAGGATGTCGACGACCCGCGCGAGTTCATGGAGAACGTCAAGGTCGACTTCTTCCGCGACGAGGTCTTCGTGCTCAGCCCCGGCGGCGACGTCTTCCAACTGCCGCGCGGCTCGAACCCGCTCGACTTCGCGTTCCGCATCCACTCCGAGGTCGGGTTCCGCTGCATCGGCGCCAAGGTCAACGGCCGCATCGTCACGCTGCGGCACGAGCTGCAGAACGGCGACACGGTCGAGATCCTGACCAGCAAGACGCCGGCGCCGAGCGCCAGCTGGCTCGAGGTGGTCAAGACCAGCCGCGCCAAGCACCACCTCAGGCGCTGGCTCAAGAGCACGCAGTACGACGAGAGCGTGCGGCTGGGCCGCGAGATCCTCGAGCGCGAGCTGCGCCGCGCCAAGCTGAACCTGAAGGTCGACGAGCTGGTCGACTGCGCCCAGCAGATGGGCTACACCGAGCTGGACAAGCTGCTGGCCGCCGTCGGGAACGGGGAGGTCACGCCGGGCAAGGTTTCCGCCCGCGTGACGCCGCGGCAGGAATCGGCGGCCGAGAAGGTCCTGCACAAGGGGCGCGAGCTGGTCGACACCCTGCGGCGCCGCTCGTCGACGGGCGTGCGCGTGGCGGGCGTGGACAACCTGATGGTCAGCTACGCGCGCTGCTGCCAGCCGATCCCGGGCGACAGCATCGTCGGCGTGATCACGCGCGGTCGCGGCGTCTCGGTGCACCGCGCCGGCTGCACCAACCTGGGCGACCCGAACCTCGGCGCCGACCGCCTGATCGACGTGGTCTGGGACACGGCGCCGGACCAGACGTTCATGGTCAAGCTCATCATCACCGCGCACGACCGCAACAACCTGCTGAAGGACATAAGCAACGCGCTGAGCCTGACGAACACGAACATCGCCAGCGGCGAGTTCTCGTCCGAGGACGACCTGGCCCGCGTGACGATGGTGATCGAGGTGCGCAACCTGAACAACCTGGAGAAGATCCTCAAGGCGGTGCAGAAGGTCCCCGGCGTGCAGGGCGTGGAACGCTACCAGCTGGGCGGCGGCGGGCATGCCTGAGGGGGGGTGCCGCGGATGCGTTGCGTGATCCAGCGCTGCGGGCCGGCGCGCGTGACCATCGACGGCCGCGTGGCGGGCGCCATCGACCGCGGGCTGGTGGTGCTGGCCGCGTTCGCCGCCGGCGACACCGACGCCGAACTGGAGTGGATGGCCCGCAAGCTGCCGGCGCTGCGCATCTTCCCCGACGACGAGGGCCGGATGAACCGTTCGCTGGCGGAGGTCGGCGGGTCGATCCTGCTGGTCAGCCAGTTCACGCTCTACGGCGACTGCCGCAAGGGGCAGCGGCCCAGCTTCACCGGCTCGGCGGCGCCGGGCCCGGCCGCCGAGCTCTATGACCGCTTCGGCGGCCTGCTGCGGCGCCAGTGGCCGCGCGTGGCCGAGGGCGAATTCGGCGCCATGATGCAGGTCGAGCTCGTGAACGACGGCCCGGTGACGCTGGTGATCGACCGCGAGGCGCCGGGTGCGGGCGCGGGA
>JAYRFB010000237.1:0-4946 GCA_041908585.1 Candidatus Krumholzibacteriia bacterium | reverse complement strand
GCCTCTCCGTCAGGGTCGTGATCGTCGCTTCGGTCGCGACCGCCGGCGGTCAGCCGTCGCCGCGCAGCTGCGCACGCAGGTCCTCGACCTTCGCGGCGTCGACCTGCTCCTTCAGCCACTTCTCGACGGCCTCGTTCTGCGCCTGCATCATCAGCGTCTGCTGGATGCCGGCGCGGCGGGCGGCAAAGTCGGCCTCGTCGATCGGCTTGATCCACAGGGGCATGCCGGCATAGACGCCGCGCGCGGTCTCGACCTCGGGCGTCAGGCGGCCGACGAGGCCCTCGATGACCTGCTTGTTGAAGTCGGTGCCGAAGCCGATCTCCGCCACGTTGCTGTTGTAGGAGAACGTGTCGGTCACGGCGTACTTCAGGCCGAACTGGGCGGCCACCTGGCTGACCGCGCCGCCGCCATTGATGGCGGCGATCGCCGGGGCGAGCCGCTGCCGGGCCACCTGGGCGTTGTGCTGCTTGCGCACCGCGAGCATGACCTGGCTGCGCACCTCGTCCAGCGACTTGACGCCCGCGGGCTCCACGCGCTCGGCGAGGACCACGTAGAAGCACTCGTCGTTCTCGAAGACGGGGCTGACCGAGCCCGGAGCCGCCCCGAAGAGCCAGCTCGAGCCCTGCAGGGACAGCGACAACCCGGGGATGTCGCGTCCGCGCGTGACCGCCGCCGGCTTCAGGAGGTCGTGCGCCTCCGCCTCGGCCGTGGTCACGAAACTGCCGCCGTTGACGCGCCCACGGAACGAGCCGGCGCTCTCGGCGATCTGGTCGAGCGTCTGCGGGCCGGGGGCGACCTTGAGCAGGATGTGGCGCGCCGTGACCTGGCCGGCCGCGTCGTCGCGCGCGGTGACCTCGATCAGGTGGTAGCCGAACTGCGTGCGCACCGGCTCGCTGACCTGGCCGACGGGCAGGGCGAAGGCGGCGTTCGTAAACTCAGGCACCATGCGGTTGCGGTCGAACGAGCCGAGGTCGCCGCCCCGCGCGCCGCTGCCGGTGTCGTCGCTGTACTGCTTGGCGGCCGTGGCGAAGTCGAACTTGCCGGCGGCGATGTCGGCCTTGATCCCGGCCAGCGTGTCCAGGACGTCCTTCTCGTCGGCGCTGCTGGCGGCCTTCGGGAAGCGCACGACCTTGCAATAGGCCAGGCCGTCGTGGCGGTAGTCATCCGGGTGGGCGTCGTACCAGGCCTTGATCTCGTCCTCGGAGGGCGTGTAGCCGTCGGTGATGTCCGCGAAGGCCACGCCGACATATTCGGCCATGGCGCGACCGGTCTGGCGCAGGTACTCGCGCCGCACGTCCTCCTCGGGCACGGACGCGGTGCCGGCGATGCGCTCGGCCAGCTTCTGCGACAGCATGACCTGGCGCACGTATGCCTCGACGGGGCCCCAGTTGTTCTGCGGGTTCTGGAGGTCCGCCCGGTAGCGCGCGAGGTCGACCTGGCCGTCCTGCCCGACGTACTGCTGCAGGATCTCCGCCGGCGGGTCGTTGAGGAAGCGGTCCAGCAGCTCCTCGTCCGTGACCTTCAGCTTGGCGTCCGCGATCGCCTTGTCGATGATGACCTGCTGCACGAGGTTGTCCCAGGCGCGGTCCTGCGCGGTGGCGTACTGGTTGGCATTGAGCTCGCGGTCGGGGGCCTGCTGGCGCATCATCGCCACCTGCTGGCGGACGGCGGCATCGTAGTCCTCGGCGGTGATCTGGCGGCCGTTGACCGAGCCGACGACGCCGGCGGCCATCCGGCCACCGCCGCGGTTGCAGCCCGCATCGCCGAAGCCGATGTAGACGAAGGCCAGGAACGACAGGGCGATCACCCAGTAGAACACCTTCGCCCGGGAACGCAGGAACTGGAACATCGAACGAACCCCTTGCCAGTGGTTGACGGGGCCGGGCCGGCCGCCGGTCGGCCGCAACGGCCCCGCACGGATAGGATCGGCACAACAAGGCACGGCGCGGCCGGCTGGTCCGGCGCGCCGCGCGGCAGATCGGCCATACATGATGGCAGAATCCGCGCCGAATCTCAAGTTGCGCGTGGCCCGGGGGCGTCGATGGGGTAGACTCCCGCCGCCGGGACGCGGACGGACCGGCGGACGGACCCGCGGCGGACCGGAGGGACGCAGTGGAGTGGAATGCGGGCCTGGTGGCCCTCCTGAGCGGCCTGCTGGCGCAGGCGGGCAAGGTGGTCTGGGAGGCCGCGGCGCAACGGCGCTGGCGGCCGTGGCTGTTCTTCGCGAACGGCGGCATGCCGAGCTCGCATGCGGCCACCGTGACGACCCTGGCGCTGCTGGTTCGGCGGGCCGATGGCGCTGGTTCGGCCCAGTTCTCCCTGGCCCTGGTCTTCGGCGTCTTCGTGCTGTTCGAGGCGACCGGGCTGCGGCAGGAGATGGGCAAGCAGGCCCGGCTGCTCAACGAACTGCGTGAGGCCCTGCACGACGGTCGCCGGTTGCCGGGCGCCCCGCTGCGCGAGCTGGTGGGGCACACCTGGGGCGAAGTGGGCGGCGGCGTGGCCTGGGGCATCGGCGGCTACTACCTGCTCCGGGGGCTGGCCGGTTCCTGAGGTGTTCGACCCGGCCCGGAGGCGCCGGGGGTTTCTTAAGGGTACCTTTATTTTCTGGTTGACAGCCCGGAATTGTCCGGTAACGTCGCCGCCGGTGGCGTCCCCGCCGGATCGGGCGGGGACCCGCGCGCGACATCGCAGCGCCGCCGGGGCGGGAGGCCCCGACGGCGGTCGGCACGCGATCGACGGTCGAAAGGATTCGGCATGCGCGTCCTGGCCCTGGCCAACCAGAAAGGCGGCTGCGGGAAGACCACCACCGCGACCAACCTCGCCGCCGCGCTCGCCCAGCTCGGGCACAAGGTCCTGCTCATCGACAACGACCCGCAGGGTCACGCGACCCTGTCGTTCGGCTACCGGGAGCGCGACTTCACGCTCAGCACGTACGACCTGTTCCTCACGACCGATATCCTGGTCGAGGACGCGTTCCTCGAGATCGAGCCGAACCTGCACCTGGTGCCCGCCGGCGTGGAGCTGAGCGCCGTCGAGATGGCGCTGGCCCGCGAGCCCGAGCGTGAGGTCCGGCTGCGCGACAACCTGCGGCGCAGCGCCCTGCCCTACGACTACCTGCTGATCGACTGCCCGCCGAGCGTTGGCCTGCTGACCTTCAACGCGCTGTTGGCCAGCGGCGAGGTGATCATCCCGGTGGATCCCAGCTGCTACAGCCTGCAGGCGGTTCGCAAGATGCGCGAGACGCTGGCGATGCTGCGGCAGAAGCGCGGTCACGACGTGGTGCCGAGGATCCTCATGTCGGGCTTCGATACGCGCCCGCTGTTCGTGCGCAAGATCATGGAGGAACTGGCCGAGCTGTACCCGGACGAGCTCATGGAAACGGTGATCCACCATACGGTGCGGTTCCGCGAGGCAGCCGGAGCGGGGCAGCCGGTGGCGCGGCTCGACGCCGATTCGCGTGGCGCCCACGACTTCCGCATGCTGGCGCGCGAAGTGGCGGGCAAGGCGTCTCCGCTGGCGGTGACGGCGCTGGATCACTGGACCGCGTTGCTGCACGGCCCGCAGGCGACCAAGGCCGGCGTGCGCTTCGAGGCCGACTTCCCGCGCGCGCGCTCGGTGCGCCTGACCGGGTCGTTCTGCGACTGGTCGGCCAAGGGCGTGGCGCTCAACCGCCGCGAGGACGGCATCTGGGAGGCCTTCCTGCAGCTCGAGCCGGGGCGCCACCAGTACCGCTTCATCGTCGATGGAGCCTGGTTGCCCGACCCGCACAACGCGGAGACCGTGGCCAACGAGTTCGGCGGGGCCAACAGCCTGCTGGTGGTGACCTGACGCGCAGCTGTCCCGGCCGCCGGCCGGGCGGGACGACCCGAACCGGAGAACTCGGCATGAAGCGGATCCCGCGACCCGGGAGCGCCGGCGCCGGCCGCGCGCACCATATCGACGAGGTGGCCCACCATTTCCTGAGCGGCGAGGGTGCCACACCCCCGATCGCCGCGCCGGCTTTCCTGGATATCGCCATCGCCGCGCCCGGTCCCGGGCGCGCGGCCGCCTGCGCGGGCGCCGGGCTCGCCGTCGCCGCCGCGTCGGCGGGCTGGGGCAGCTGCCTGGTCGAGGATGAAACGGGGGCCTGGTCCGCATTCTCGTGCCTGGGCCGCGGCGTGCCCTCCGACCTGCCGGCGTGCGTTGCGGCCGACCTCCCGGCCGGTGTCCGCGCGCGCCGGATCGACGGCGTCGCCCCGGCGATGCCCGGAACCTGGCTGCGCTGGCGGCTGCTGGGAGAGATCTCACCGGCGGGGCTGGGGGCGTGGGAAGCGCCGAGCGGCCTGCCGGCGGCCGCGCGCTCGGCGGCGCCGCGCTGGGCTGCGCTCGTCTGGTGTGCCGCGCCGCACGATGCGGCAGCCCCGAGCGCGCAGGAGTCGCTCAGGCGCCTGGTGGCGCTGACGGCACCGCCACGCATCGAGTTCCTGGTGCTCCCGCCGGCCTGGGACGCCCGGCCCGGCGGCTGGCACCTGGTCGGCCGCCGCCAGGATCCCGGCTGGCGCAACCTGGCGCACCTGCAGGACGTGGTGCGCGCGGCCGCCGGGGCGCGTCCGGCCGCGGTCCGCGTGCTGCCCGACACGACGGCCACCGGCAGCGAGGCGGCGGCCATCCTGGCCGAGGTCGTGGCAGACCTCACTTCCGCCTGTGCGGCCGGCGCCGCCATTGCGCCGGCGTGCCCGGCCGCCGCGCGGGCCCGCGGCTGACTGCCTGCCAATTTCGGTGGACCCTGCCGTGTCCGTGACCTACCGTCGGGCCTTGGCCTGTCCGCCGAGCCCCGTGCCTCGAGGTGCCCCGCGCCGATGTCCGCAGCCGCTCCTGCCGCACCTGCCGTCCGGCCATCGTCCGTGGCGTTCGCTCTGTGGTGCGCCTCGCTCCTGAGTCTGCCCTGGATCGGCGCGGACCTCATC
>JAYRFB010000236.1:0-73397 GCA_041908585.1 Candidatus Krumholzibacteriia bacterium | reverse complement strand
GCGACCGAGGCCCGCTCGAGTCGGCCGTCGCGATGCCGCGCGCGATGTTCGCCGGCGCCTATCTCCACACCGACCTGCCCCACATGGCCGCCGCGTACCACTACCACCTGTGCGCCAACCACCCGTTCGTCGACGGCAACACGCGCGTGGGGCTGGCCACCGCCGAGGTCTTCCTGCTGGCGAACGGCCACAGCCTGGACGCCACCGACGATGAACTGGTGGAACTGACGCTCGGCATCGCGTGCAGCGCGACGGGCAAGGAAGCGGTGGCGGAGTTCTATCGGGAGCGGGTGCGCGGCGGTTGACGGGCGCGTGGCGTGCGCCGGCGCACGCGGGACGGAGTTGCGCCGGCGCAAGTGCCGGCGCGTTGCGCGGGCGCACACCCCCTACTTGCCGCCCTCGAACCCCGCGATGATCTCCGTCACCCGCGGCTGCACCTCGTTCGGCACCGCGATCGACAGCTGGTAGTGCACGATCTCCAGCCGCCCGTCCACCGCGCGCACCACGCCCGTCGCCCGCAGCAGGCCCATCCCGGAGTCGAGTTGCTCGTCGAACCAGATGATCGTGCCGTCGGCAGAGCAGCTGACGTGGCGCTCGCGCGGCGTGAGCGTCCAGGCGCTCGGCCGCGCGAAAGCGCGGGCCGCCCAGGCCTGGAACGCCTCGCGCGTCCAGCGCTCGGTGCGGTCGGTGCCGATGTAGATGCCGTCGGGGGCGATCTTGTCGAAGTAGGCTGGGCGCGCGAGGGCGGCGTCCTGGTGCCACTCGTCGACGAAGGCGTTGACGCGGGCGGTGACGGCGGCGTTCTCGCCCGCGGTGGCAGGGGCCGCGCTGCCCGCCAGGAGCAGCGCGGCGATCATCGCGAATGTCCTCATCGAGGCCCTTTCCTGAATCAGCCCTGGTCCGGAATCTCCGGCTCCACCAGCTGCGCCAGCAGCGTCAGCGATTCCTGCCAGCCCAGGTAGCACGCCTCGGTGGGGATCACCTCGGGGATGCCTTCCTGGGTGATGCTCAGCTCGGTGCCGCACGAGACCGGCTTGAACTCGACGGTCACGACCATGCCGCCGGGCAGGTTCGGGTCGTCGAAGGCGTCGGTGTGGCGGAGGCGGCGGCCGGGCTCCAGCTCGAGGTACTTGCCGCCGAACGAGTGCGAGCTGCCGGTGCCGAAGTTCGTGAACGACATCTTGTAGGTGCCGCCCACCTTCGCGTCGAGGTGGTGCACCTTCGCGGTGAAGCCGTGCGGGGGCAGCCACTTGACCATGGCGTCGGGGTCGAGGAACGCGCGGTACACGCGATCGGCCGGGGCGCGGACCACGCGGTGCAGGCGGATGGTGTTGCCGGGCATGGCGGACGCCTTTCGTCGGGGGCGGGTCTATCGGGAGCGCCGGCGCGGCGGCGGGCGGCGCGCGGGCGGGGAGAGCACATGATAAGGAGAGGGGGGCGGGGCGCCAGTGGGGGCGGTTGCCTCAACCCAGCAGCGCCTCGGCCGTGACGGAGTTGGCGACCAGTTCCTTTGCATGGGCGTTGTCGGCGACACCATAAGTAGTCACCATGGCAATGAAGAGATTCTTTCGCGTGCCGGTCACCTGGCGGAAGGTCTCGCGCTTTTGCCGCAGCTCTTCGGCGTAGCGCTTGTCGATGCTGAACGCGCCCTCCGAGAATTTCATCTCGCACAAGGTGATGGTGTCGTCCGCGCGGTCGATCAGCAGATCGATCTGCGCGCCAGGCTCGCCCGCGCGTGGATGATGCCGCCAGGGCGCGTCCGTGGTCTGAACCCCGCTGATGCCCAGTGCGACCTTGAGCTGATGCGCGTGCTTCAGGCAGATCCCCTCGAAAGCGTATCCCGACCAGGCCCGCCACTTGGGTGATTGGCGCTGCTTCAGCCAGTGGTCGCTCCCCGGGCTTCGCTTTCCCAGCGGCGCGATCCAGGTGCAGTGAAAGTGGGAGAACTCGTCCGACAACCGGTAGAGCGAGTCCTTCTCCCGTCTTCCGAAGGGAACGGCTGGGTGAATGAACCCGGATTCGGCGAGTTCGTCGAGGTATCGGCTGGCCGCCCCCCCCGAGGGAAGACCCGTTGCCGCCAGCAATTCGTTTCGGGTCAGCCCCTCGCGCTTGGCCGCCAAGGCTCTCACGATGGCGAGGTGCTCTTCGGCGCTGTCGAACAGCGAGGCGTAGAGGCGGTCGAACTCACCCCGCAACTCGCCTTGGGGCGAGAAGCACAGCCGGTCGATGATCTGGAACGCCGACAGGCCCGGCTCGACCAGCTTAAGGTAATGCGGGACACCGCCGATCGCCATGTAGAGTTCGATCACCTGGTACGGCGTCAGCTCAATGCCCCGCGACTTGAGGAATTCCGCCGTCTCCCCGAGCGTGAACGGCAGCAACCGGATCCTGCGCGTGATCCGGTTGTGAAGCCCGCCCCGGGCCTCGACGATCCGCCGCATCATCCACGCGGCGGCCGATCCGCACACGACCAGCAGCACATCCTTGCGCCGGGACGCCCAACTGTTCCAGAAGTGGTCGAGCGCAGGGCAGAAATTCGATCGCCGCGTATCCAGCCAGGGCAGCTCATCCAGGAACAGCACATGTTTGCTTCCGGCAGCCGGTGCGGGCAGCGCTTCCACGTGCCTTGCCAGCTGCTCGAACGCTTCCTGCCAGGATCCGGGCGGGTGCAGCTTCTCGTCGAGCCCCTTGGCCCGGCCCAGGGCAGAGGCGAAGTTCTCGAGCTGGTGGGCCCGCGATACCCCGTGGATGCCGGTCAGCTCGAAGCAGATGGCCTCGCCAAAGAACTCCCGCACGAGAAACGTCTTCCCCACGCGGCGGCGACCGTAGATGGCCACGAACTCGGCGTCGGCCGAGGCCAGCGCCTGGGCCAACTTTTGCACCTCGGCAACGCGGCCGGTGATCGGTGACGTCGCGGACGGGCGTGGTGGGGGGCTCTTTGGTGCTTTGTTATTCATGGCCAAAACATACATCATTCAGCAAGTTTTGGCCATATATGATTTGTCTTATCTGGCCAAAACCATAAGCCAGAGGCGACTTTTGGCCACATATAATATTAACTAATTGATAATTAACAAAATATCTCGAGCCTTGCCGGGGCGCCCGCGGGGCGATTCTCGGTTCAACATGGAGGCCGTCCGGGTAGAGTCCGCTCAGCCAACGAGGGCAGCAGTCGGGCAATATTTCGAGGTGTGCCCGCGACCAGCACATCGGGCGGTACAATGGGGCGGTCCGCTGTTCACGGAAGGATGAGCGTTGATCAACCTGCAAGCCCTGATGGCGGGGCGAGCGCTGGGAGTCGGGCAATCGGCGGTGTTTCGGCCGCGATACAGGCTGGGGCATTGGTTCTTCGACCCGATGGCGTTCGATTCGAAGTCGGAATGAACGAGTTGCGCCGGCGCAAGTCGTCGAGCGTTGAATCGTTGACCTGCAGATGGCCGCTGTGGAACACTCATCATCGCATCATGGCTTGCCCTCAACGCGTCGGACGCCATTGCTCCGAACAGACTATCCACGAATGCGAATACCGGATCGGGAGATGAGCCTTGGTGCAAGCAGCCATCCGGATCGAGCACCTGGGCCGCGATTTCGGTTCCCTCAAGGCCGTGGATGATCTCAGCCTGGATATCGAGCCGGGTTCCGTATTCGGATTCCTTGGCCCGAACGGGTCCGGCAAGACGACGACGATCAGGATGCTCCTGGGCCTGGTGGCGCCGACCACGGGGACGGCCGTGGTGCTGGGGCATGACATCCGGACCGAGGCGCCGGCGGTGCGGCAGCAATGCGGCGTCCTGTGCGAGCATTCCGGTCTCTATGAACGCCTGAGCGCCGAGGAGAACCTGCAATTCCAGGGGCGCATCTGGCGACTCCGGCCCGGCGAGCGCGAGGCCCGGATCAGGGAGCTCCTCGGCGGCGCGGGACTCTGGGATCGGCGACGCGAGCGAGTGGGAAGCTGGAGCCGGGGAATGCGGCAGAAGCTGGCCATCGCGCGCGCGGTGTTCCACCGCCCGCCGCTGGTGATCCTCGACGAGCCGACCGCCGGGCTGGACCCCGAAGCCGCCGTCGAGTTGAGGTCGGCGTTGCAGGCCATGGTCGCCGGCGAGGGAACCACCGTGTTCATCAACACCCACAACCTCGCCGAGGCGGAGAAGCTGTGCACCTCGGTGGGCGTCATCCGCCGCGGCAGGTTGCTGGCGGTCGGCAGCCCCGATGAGCTGCGTCGGCGCCGCGTGTCGCCCCGCGTGGAGATCCTGGGGCGCGGCGTCGCGTCCGAAAGCCTGCTGCGGGAGTTGGGGGCGAGGAGCGGTGTCGTGGCCGCCATCGGCGAGGGCAACCGGCTCGTCATCGAACTCGGCGACGCGGAAGCGGTGCCCTCGCTGGTGAAACTGGCGGTGGAGATGGGCGCGGAGATCGAGGAGGTCAGGAAGCCCGATCGCAGCCTGGAGGAGGCCTACCTGTCGCTCATGGAGGAGGACCGGTGATGCAGGACGTCCGCGCAGTCATCTGGAAGGAATGGCGGGAGATCTGCGCGTCATCGCGCGGCCGGCGTGACCTGGGCCTGGTTGTGCTCATTGCGGTCGTCGGCATTTACCTGCCGATCGAGGCGGGCGCCGAATGGGCGGAATCGCCCATGTACCTGTTTATCTGGGCGTGGCTGCCGGCCGTCCTGGCCGGCACGCCGGCGGCGGACTCGTTTGCCGGGGAGCGCGAAAGGCACACCCTGGAGACGCTCCTGTCCAGCCGTCTCCCGGATCGCGCCATCATCTTCGGCAAGCTCGCCGCGCTGGCTGCCTATGCCGTGGCGATCACTTGGATCGTCATGCTGGTCGGGCTGGTGACCGTCAACCTCGTGCACGGGCAGGGGGGGCTGATTCTCTACTCGCCGCTGTTCCTTGTCGGCAACCTGGCTGTCAGCATCCTGAGCGCGGCGATGGCGTCGGGGTTCGGGGCGCTGGTGTCGCTGACCTCGGCCACGGTGCGCCAGGCCCAGCAGCTGCTCGGGCGGTTGCCGCTCGTGCTGGTGCTGCTGTTGACCGTCGCGGTCAAGTTGACCCCGGACGCCTGGGAATCGCGCGCGGCCGCCAATATCCTGGCGGGTGGCGCCGCACCGATCGTGGCTGTGGCCGTTGGTGTGGTCGGCGTCGTGGCCCTGATTGCGATCCGACTTGCTGTCGCCAGGTTCAGGCGTTCGGAGATGATCCTTGACTAGCGACCAGCAAACACGGCCGGGGAGCGCAATTGCGGCGCAGCCGAACCGATTTCGAGGTGCGAGATTGCGAACGCCACGCCGAGCCAGGAGCGGATTCGGTCGCGCCACTGGCGCAACTTTGGTGCTATTGTCTCTGCTCGGCCTTTCGGCCAAGTCGATCGCCAAGACCTGGCATGTCGAAAAGGATGGCACCGGCGATTACCAGGTGATTCAGAATGCTGTTGATGCCGCGGCTACCGGGGACACGATTCGTGTTGGGGCAGGGTTGTTTTCCGAGAAGCACATGCTGTCCACGCCGGGCTGGACAGCATATGTTCGGGTTCATGTCCCGCAAGCTGAGTTGACCATCATTGGCAACGGCCCGGAGCTGACGTCGATCGGCCAAGAGGAACCGTATGAGCTCTCTCAGGGAAATCACAAAGGCCTGGTGAGCGATCGTTACCTTGGGAATGAAGTCCTGCGCGTGCGGGGCGTGGCGTTCAGGAACATGCAAGTCGGCGCCTTTGTGGGCATGGGCGCCTCGTCTGATTTCGTCAATTGCACCTTTGAAGGCAATCGCAGAGGCGCCGATCTGAATTCGAACCAATCTGCGGTAGAGAATTGTGTATTCGAAGGTGGTTCAGCCGATGCAATCAACCTGATCTCCTATCAGCAGAATGAACTTGTGGTGTCCAGGTGCACATTCAGCTTGCCGAACCCGGTGGTGGCCAGCCGCCACATGAGTTTGTATGCGCGCGCCGTCACGGTCGTCAATTGCACCTTTGAATCCGGTGGAACGGGCATCGCATGCGGTGTCGACTCATGCATCGTTGCCAACTGCCAGTTCGCCGGCCAAGGCGACTATGGAGTCGGTGGCTATTTCGGCGCGGCAAGAATTGAGAACTGCGATTTCTCGGCGCAGAAAGTTGCCATATATCAGGACAGCCGCCTGGCAGTCTTGAGCGTCAACGGATGCAACTTCACCGGCGTTTCGGAGGCCACCTACAAGTATTGGGCATTTGATGGCCAGGGTTCGTTCCACAATTGCAATCTTGCCAAAGGGCGCCGCTACATCGTCTCGAGCTACCCCCCGGATGAGTCGGCGGGTGCGGGACGGCTCGACGTCGGGCCTGCGGCGCGGATGGACTTCACGAACAATTGGTGGGGCACATCGGATGCGGACAGCATCCAGGCATGGATATATGACAGTAGTGACCACACGGACCCGCCGTACTACTACGTTCAATGGAGCCCATGCCTGACTGGCGCGGTTTCGGCGCAACCGAAGGGTTTCGGTAGCCTCAAGTCGATGTTCCGCTGAAGATCTGCGCGCGGCCTGCTGGGTCTTCGGGCCCACTTGCGCCGGCGCAAGCCCCAGTGCGGGACGTACGCCGGCGCACGCGAAGCCGCCGGACTACCGCGGCCGCCCGAACGTCCGCCGCACAGGCTTCGGCGCCGCCGGCGCCGCGGCCACGCTTGCCGGCTTGTCGCGCCGCACTTCAGCGGCGGCCGCCGGCCGGGCGGTCTGCACCGGCCTTGCGACATGCCCGCCCTCGCGCCGCGCCTCAGGCCGCCCACCGTCGCGCGGCGCCTGCGGCCGCGAACCCTCGCGACGTCCATCGCCCCGCGAACCGCGCGAACCGCGCGAGCCACGCGAATCGCCGGCATCACGCGCCCCCCGCTCCCCGCGCCCGCCCCGCGACGTCCGCGCCTCGGAAGCCGGCACGCTCACTCCGCGCGGCGTCCAGTTCCCATCCCGCTCCATCTTTGGCCGCCCCGCCCGCGGCGGCGTCGAGCCGTAATCGAACCCGTCCAGCATCCGCCGCTCGATGCGCGCGCCCAGCACGCGCTCGATGCCGCGCACCAGCCCCTCGTCCTCGGGCGTGGTGAAGGTGAACGCCTCGCCGGTCAGTTCCGCGCGGCCGGTGCGGCCGATGCGGTGGGTGTAGGCCTCGACGGTCGAGGGCATGTCGTAGTTGATGACGTGTGAGATGGCGCTGATGTCGATGCCGCGGGCGGCCAGGTCGGTCGCCACGAGGATGTCGTAGCGGCCCTTCTTGAAACCCTCGATGGCGGCCTGGCGGCGGTTCTGCGTCATGTTGCCCTGCAGGGCGCTGACGCGGTGGCCTTCGCGCTCCAGGACCTCGGCCAGGTGGCGGGCGCGGCGCTTGGTGCGCGTGAAGACGAGCACCTTGCCGGTGGCCTCGCGCTGGAGCATCTCCAGCAGGAAGGCGCCCTTGCTGTTCTCGCGCAGCGGGTACAGCGCGTGCGCCACGGTGGCCGCCGGGCGCGAATGGCCGATCTCGACCACCACCGGCCGCTGCAGGATGCGGTCGGACAGCTCGCGGATGTCCTTGGGCATGGTGGCCGAGAAGAACAGCGTCTGCCGCTGCGCCGGCAGCTGGGCGATGATGCGGCGCACATCCGGCAGGAATCCCATGTCGCACATCTGGTCGGCCTCGTCCAGGACCAGCACCTCGATGGCGCGCAGGTCGATGGTGCCCGAGTCGATGTGGTCGAGCAGGCGGCCGGGGCAGGCGACGACCACGTCGACGCCGCGGCGCAGCTTCTCGTCCTGCGGTCTCTTGCCGACGCCGCCGTACAGCGCCACGCCCTGCAGGCCCACGGCGCCGCCGAACTGGGCGCCGGCCTGGGCGATCTGGTCGGCCAGCTCGCGCGTCGGCGCCAGGATCAGGCAGCGCGGCGCGCGCTTGCCCAGCAGGCGCGGCCCATTGGCCAGGCGGTGCGCGATCGGCAGCATGAACGCCGCCGTCTTGCCGGTGCCGGTCTGCGCCAGGCCCAGCACGTCGTGCCCTTCCAGGACGACCGGGATGGCCTTCGCCTGGATGGGGGTCGGCTTCGCGTAGCCGGCCTTGGCGACCGCGGCCTGCAGGCGGCGGTCCAGCGCGAAGGAAGTGAAGTCAGTCGTTACGTTGCTCAAGTGGAAGTCTCCTGTGATTGGCGCGGGACGCCTATCGTTCGTTCCCGCGCTTGAAATTGCCTGTCGCCTTGGCCATGGCCAGCTGCTGCGCGCGGGCATCGCGGCCCGTCGCGCGCTTCAGGAAGGCCTGCGCGTCATCGCCCCTGAGGATCGTGACCTGCCGGCCCTGCCAGGTGATGAAGACCTTGCCGTCGGCCGTCGCCTGGTAGGCGAACGGCTCCTCGGCCAGGCGGCCTCGCTGGTCCTTGGGCTTGCCCATGGTCCCTGCCCTGCGCGCCGGCGCGATCCGGCCCGGTTGCCGACGGCAGACCGAGGCCCAAAGCGCCAACGCGCTGATGGTGTTTCGACGTGGAAGCGGAGATCCCGCAGCCTCGTGACGCCGCGTCGAGCGGCGTTCCGCGCGGTACGGGTCCAGGCCAGGGGGCGGAGGAAGCGTCCAGGCGGCATGGGGGCCGGCCTTCGGGGCCGGGCGCCATGTGGGCGCAATATCGTCGGTTAATGCCGACACCACAAGTCCTAATCGCCGGCGCGCTCCGGGCGGACCGAGGCGCAGTGGCCGGATCCAGCCCGCGAGAGGCCACGCGGCGTGATTCTTTGTGATTATTGCGCCCGCGCGGGCGATAATAGGTCAAATAAAGGCGCATGGCGGCGTGTCGGCAAAGGCGCATCGGCCCCACCCGGAACTGACGATAGACGACAAGAATGGTATACTATATCCGTGTCGAGTCCCGCCAATTCCGAGATGACGCGGTGGCCGGGTCGGGCCCTGTGAGCGGCGACGCCGACGGGATCTGCGTCCTTTCGGGTCTCTTCCCGTCTACCGGAGTGAGAGCCGGGCGTGGTGCCGGGCTCCGGACCCGGAAACCGCAGGGAGAAGACCATGAACAGTCACTTGTCCGAACCGGCCGTCGACATCGAGCTTCTGGCGCTCGACCTGACCACCTGCACCCGCTGCGTGGGGACCCTGGAGAACATCGAGAAAGCCATCGGCGCGGTGCGCCCCGCGCTGGAGGCGACGGGCACGCGGGTGACGGTGACCAAGCGGGTCATCACGTCGGACGAACAGGCCCGGCGGCACCGTTTCGTCACCTCGCCGACCGTGCGGATCAACGGCAGGGACATCGTGATCGAGACGCTCGAAAGCAGCTGCGACTCCTGCACCGACCTGTGCGGGTGCGACGAGGGTATCAGTTGCCGCGTCTGGCCCTACCGGGGCCAGGAGTACATGGAGGCGCCGGTGGGGCTTCTCGTCGAGGCGCTGCTGCGGGAGCTCGTCGGCGATTCCGGTGCCAACGCCGGCACCTCCGGTCCCTATGAAGTGCCCGAGAACCTGCGCCGGTACTTCGCCGGCAAGGTCGCCACGATGAGCCCGGACAGTGAACCCTGCTGCGCGCCCGCGGAACTGGCGAGTTGCTGCGACCCCGTCGAGAAAGCCGGGTGCTGCGAGGCGCCGGCGCCCACCACCTGCGGATGCCGCTGATGTCCGCGGACGCATCCAAGGCGGCGACCGAAGCGGGGATCTGGCAGGCGTACCGGGCGGAACTCTTCCGCTTCGTCTACAGGCGGGTGCGGGACGAGATGCTGGCCGAGGACATCGTGCACGATGTCTTCATCAAGGCCCACGCCCACGGGCAGGACCTGAAGGATCCGGGCAAGCTGCGGCCGTGGCTGTACCGGATCACCCGCAACGCGCTGGTGGATCACCACCGGGCGCGCCGGCCGACGGAGCCGGTGCCGGAGGATCTGGTCGGCGAGACCGATGGCGGTGACGATCGCGCCGAACAGGAGCTGGCGCGCTGCCTGCTGCCCCTGCTCGACGGGCTGCCCGAGCGCTATCGCCACGCGTTGACGCTTGCGGAGATCGAGGGCAGGACGCAGCGCGAGATCGCCGAGGCGGCAGGCCTGTCCCTGTCCGGCGCGAAGTCGCGCGTCCAGCGGGCGCGCCGGATGTTGCGCGACGTGTTGCTCAGGTGCTGCCGGGTGGAGATCGACAAGCGGGGCGGCGTGGTCGACTACGCCGCGGCCGACGGGGGCGCCCCCTGCCGCGGCTGCCGGCCTCCCGCCCCCAAAGCCCGGTCGCGGCAGGGCTTGTCCGATAATCGGGAGTGAATGTATCCTTTATATTCTCCAGAGGCTGCGTCCGTTCCCTTCATGGGGATCGGCGCGGCCCACCCGCCGGCACCAACCCCTGCGTCCGCAGGAAAGGCGGCAAGCCATGGACAGCAGCTATCGTCAGGAACCCCTCGGCGGCGGTCGTGTCCGCTTCACCGTCACCCCGGCCTCGGCGCCCCGTTCCAAGGGCGCGGCCAACATCATCGCCGTGATCTTCGCGCTGGTCGTCATCGGCACGACGCCGGCTCACACGAACCCGGTCCTCGTCGTTCTGCGGCTGGCGGTCGGCATCGTCGGCGCGTGGTACGTGCGCAAGTGGGTCAACAAGTGGTTCGCGGGCAAGGTGGACAAGTTGCGCTCGCCCGGCGGCACGTTCGTGGTGTCGAACGGCGCCATCGAGACCGGCGGCGCCACCATCACGCGCGAGCAGCTGCACCGCCTGATCGTGCGCAACGGCGTGCCCGACATCCAGGGCGGCGCCGTGGCCGTGGACACCGGCACCCTGTTCACGTCGATGGCCGCGGGCGCGGCCAACGACCGGGCCGTCAACCGCGCGCGCGCCATCCAGGTGTCGTACATGCTGTGCGCCGAGTCCGGCGGCCGCTCCCACACTCTGGCCGGCGGCATGAACGAAGTGACGGCGCACGGATTGATGGTGGACGTCAGCCGCGTTCTGGGCCTGGCGCAGGCTTGAGATGGCGGCGCAATCACAACCTCGGCGCCATCGTCGGCGTCGACGGTCACCCAATCGCAACTGACCACGCTGTGGTCGGGCATCACGGCCCAGAGGCGGACGCTGCGGGAGACCCGGCGGCGGCTTGCGCCGGCGCAACGCTCACGACGGCGCGAAACGAGCGCCGGCGCACGCGCCAGGTCAGGACTTGGGTCCCTTCCGCTTGCGCTCCCACGCCTCGCGCGCGCGGCGGTAGTCCAGGTAGAGCAGCACCGCGTGGATATTGTCCGTGTCCGCGTCCAGATGGGCCCGGTAGAACTCGTCCAGGCCGCAGTCGCGCATGCGCAGCTCCTCGGCGGTGCGCAGGACCACGTGCAGCTTGTCCTGGTTCTCCTCCTCGAAGGCGGCCCACCAGGTCTTGGCCGTGACCATCGAGCGGCCGAACTTCAGCGATCTTTTCACCGCTTCCAGGCGCCTGCGGATCTGCTCGACCGTCAGGCCGCGCGGGTCGGTGAAGGTGAAGACCTCGCCGTCGGCGACCTTGGCCGCGGCGGCGGCCGGTTCCTCGGCGGCAGGCTCGGGCGCGGCCAGCGCGACGGCGCGCAGCTCCTCGGCGATGGTGCGGCAGGGCGCTGACGCGCGGGGGCCGGCCGGCCCGTCCCCGCGCGCGCGCGCGCCGCGACCGGGGCGCCGCACCGCCCGCGGCCGCGTCCGCGCCACCTGCACGCCCGCTCCCCGCGCGCCGCGCACCGTGGCGGCCGTGACCGTCACGCGCGTGACGCCCTCGGCCGCCAGTTCGGGCAGGCGGAAGTCGACGTCGGCCAGGCTGCGCAGCACCGCGCGGTTGAGGCCGCGGGCGCCGGTGCCCAGCGCGCACGCCTCCTCCGCCACCGCGCGCAGCGCGCCGGGGGTGAACTGCAGGTCGATGCCGTGCACCTCGAACAATCGCTGCTGCCGCGGCAGCACCGACTCCTCGGCCGATTCCAGCACCGAGACCAGGTCGTCGACGGTCAGCGCGCGCGTGGCCGAAACGGTGGCGAAGCGGCCGACCAGCTCGGGGATGAAGCCGAAGCGGACCAGGTCCTCGGTGTCGGGCAGGTCGAGGTCGCGCGCCGGCGCGCCCGCGCCGCCCGCGCCGGGGCGGGCGCCGAAGCCGATGCCGGCCTCGCCGCGCCGCCGCCGGCGCGCCTGTTCGTCGAGGCCCACGAAGGCCCCCGCGCAGACGAACAGGATCGACGCGGTGTCGATCTCGCCCATCACGAAGTCGGCCGAACCGCCGGTCGACACCTGCACCACGCGCCCGTCCAGCACCGAGAGCAGCGCCTGCTGCACGCCCTCGCCGCTGACGTCGGGCCCGGACGAGCGCCCGTGCGCGGCGATCTTATCGATTTCGTCGATCAGGATGATGCCGCGCTCGGCCGCGCGCCGCTCGCGCCCGGCCGCCTGGTACAGCGTGCCGATCGCGGTCTCGATGCGCGTCCCCACGTAGCCGGTCTGCACCAGCGACGTGGCCGCCAGGAACGTCCACGGCACGCCGAGCAGCTCGGCGATCAGCCGGATCAGGTACGTCTTGCCCGAGCCCGTGGGGCCCATGAGCAGGATGTGCTGCTTGCCGAACGGCGCCCCGGCCTGCCCGCGCGTCGGCGCGCCACCGGTGGCCTGCGGATGATGATGGTGATAGCCGAGTCCGAGGTAGTGGTTGTAGATCGCAACCGCGAGGTCGCGCTTGGCCTGGTCCTGTCCGTACACGTAGCGGTCGAGGTGGGCGACGATTTCACGGGGGGTCGGGAGCTGGCGCGGCGTCTGGTTCGTCATATGGGGATCCTCCTGCATAGGCCGACCGGGACCAATTCTCCGTGAGGTCCCGTGCGCAGGAAGTCTAGCCGATCGCAGCGCGCGTTTGGGGCGCGTCAACGCGCGTTCACACAGAAAGACGGGGATACATACCGTATATCGTGAGCAGGGGTGTGGCGGCGGCGACGGGCTGCGGTCTCGCTCTTCGCAGTCACTTTCCGGCAGATGGTTGATGTATCAACGATCTCCGCGGCGGAGCCCGCGAGGAGTGCGGGCAGGGGGGGGGCTTGTGCCGGCGCAACGCCCCCCAGGCCGCCGCCCCGCCGCGGCGGCGGTCATTGAACTTCACCCCTTGCGATAGGGGGATGGGGTATGTATATTGCCTTTGTGGTTATACCCCTTGTGGGTATTTGGCAATAGACCAGTCTTGGAGGTAACCCCATGTCGCAGAACGAAATCATCGTCATCGCGGCCTCGCTCGCGGCGATCGCGTGGATCAACCGGTACTTCTTCCTGAGCCGGCGCCGGCCGGCGGCCGCTGCCCTGGCCGAGGGGCAGGTCCAGAGCATCACCGTCGCCGTGCGCGGCGGCTACGAGCCCGCGGCGGTCCAGGTGCGCCGCGGCGTGCCGGTCCGCATCACCTTCGACCGGCAGGAGTCGTCCGCCTGCTCGGAAGAAGTCGTCTTCCCCGACCTTGGCGTGAAGCGGTTCCTGCCCGCGTTCGACCGCACCACGATCGAGCTGCTGCCGCAGCAGGCCGGCACCTTCGCCTTCACCTGCGGCATGGGCATGCTCAAGGGCCGGCTCGTCGTCGTGGAACAGGAGGCGTGAGCGATGAACGACTCGACAATCACCAACAAGGCGTGCTGCGCGTCGGGAGCGCACTTGAATGCGCGCAGCGCCGTGGCCGAGCAGGAAGCGCAGGACCGCGCGCAGATCGCCGAGTACCGGCACCTGCGGCGGCTGGCCGGCGAGAGTCTCGTCGCGGCCGCGCTGGCGATGCTCCTGTCGATGCCGCTGATGGGCGGCGGGCACGGCGGACACGGCGGCGCCGCCGATCCGTTCATGACCTGGGCGATGGGTTGGCTCTCGCCGGGCCTGCAGTCGGCGGCGCCGTGGCTCTACGCGATCCCGGCCGGCGCGCTCAGCTACGTCCTGCTGGCGCTGAGCCTGGCCGTGATGCTGCGCGGCGGCCGGCACTTCTACACGCGCGCGTGGACGGCCTTCCGCCACCACGCGGCCGACATGAACACGCTGGTGGCGGTCGGCACGGGGGCTGCGTTCGCGTACTCGGCGCTGGCCACGCTGTGGCCGGGCTTCTTCCGGGCGCGCGGCCTGCAGCCGGACGTGTACTACGAGGCGATCGTCTTCATCATCGCTCTGGTGCTGGCCGGCAACGCGCTGGAGGCGAGGGCGCGGCGGCAGACGACCGCGGCCCTGCGCGCGCTGGCGGACCTGCAGCCGGCGATGGCGCGCGTCGCGCGCGACGGGCGCGAGCTCGACGTGGTCGTCGGCGAGGTCGTCGCGGGCGACCAGGTCCTGGTGCGCCCGGGCGAGCGCGTGCCCGTCGACGGCGAGGTGGTGTCCGGCGCGAGCGCCGTCGACGAGTCGATGCTCACCGGCGAGTCCGTGCCCGTGGCCAAGGCTGTGGGCAGCCCCGTGATCGGCGGGACCATCAACCGCACCGGCGCCTTCCGCTACCGCGCGACGACCGTCGGCGAGGACAGCGTGCTGGCCCGGATCGTCCGCCTGATGCGCGACGCGCAGGGCTCGCAGGCCCCCATCCAGCGCCTGGCCGACCGCATCAGCGCGGTGTTCGTGCCGGTGGTGCTGCAGCTGGCCGTCGTCACGTTCGCGGTGTGGTTCGTGGCGGCGGACGCGGCGCCGCTTGCGCGCGGGCTCGCGGCCGCGGTCGCGGTGCTGATCATCGCCTGCCCGTGCGCGATGGGCCTGGCGGTGCCCACCGCATTGATGGTGGCCACCGGCCGCGGCGCGCGGCAAGGTGTCCTGATCAAGGGCGGCGTGGCGCTGCAGCGCGCCGGCGGCGTGACGGCGGTGGTGCTGGACAAGACCGGCACCATCACCGAGGGGCGGCCGGCGGTGACCGCGATCGCCACCTTGTCCGCGTCGACCGGTGAGGACGAGCTGCTGCGGCTGGCCGCCGCGCTGGAGAAGTCGTCCGAGCACCCGCTGGCCGAGGCGATCGTCGCCCACGCGACGGCCCGCGGCCTGTCCCTGCCGCCTGCCGAGGGCTTCGACTCGGTCACCGGGCGCGGCGCGCGCGGGCGCGTGGGCGGGCGCGAGGTGCTGGTGGGCAACGAGGCCATGCTGCGCGAGCACGCGGTCGACGCCGCGCCGCTGCGCGCCGAAGCCGAACGGTTCGCAGCCGCGGGCTGGACGCCGGTCCACGTGGCGGTCGACGGGCAGCCGGCCGGGCTGGTCGCGGTGGCCGACCCTGTGCGCGCCACCTCGCCGGCGGCCGTGGCGCGGTTGCGGCGGCTGGGCCTGCAGGTGATCATGCTCACCGGCGACAACGAACGCACGGCGCGCGCCGTGGCCCGCGCCGCCGGCATCGATGACGTCGTGGCCGGCGTCATGCCCGAGGGCAAGGTCGCCGAAGTGAAGCGCCTGCAGGCGGCCGGCCACGTGGTGGCGATGGTCGGCGACGGCGTCAACGACGCGCCGGCGCTGGCGCAGGCCGACGTGGGCATCGCCATGGGCGCGGGCGCGGACATCGCCGTCGAGGCCAGCGACATCGCTCTGATGCGCGCCGATCTTTCCGGCGTCGCGGATGCCATCGCGCTCTCGCGGCAGACGATGCGCGTCATGAAGCAGAACCTGTTCTGGGCGTTCCTCTACAACGCGGCGGGGATCCCCGTCGCGGCCGGGCTGCTGTTCCCGGCCTTCGGCCTGCTGCTGTCGCCGGTCCTGGCCGGCGCGGCGATGGCCTTCAGTTCGGTGAGCGTGGTGGCCAACTCGCTGCGGCTGCGGCGCGGGGCCGGGCCGCTGGCGGCGTGAACGCGGGCCCCGGCCCGCAACAGGGAGAGATCGGGATGAAGCACGAGAACAACGGGGACCAGTGCGGCGCCGGCGCCGCGGAAGGCGACCGCAAGGCCGTAGCGGTCGACCCCGCCATCCGCGACCGCAATCTCAAACGCTTGCGCCGCATCGAGGGCCAGGTGCGCGGCCTGCAGCGGATGGTCGAGGAGGACCGCTACTGCCCCGACATCCTGGCACAGGTCTCGTCGGTGCAGGAGGCGCTGCGCGCGGTGGGCCGCGAACTGATGCGCAACCACCTCAAGCACTGCGCGGCGGCGGCGGTGCGCGTCAGCGAGGAGGCGGCGGAGGCGACTTATGACGAGCTGGTGGACCTGATGTTCAAGTATTCGCGGTAGGCGGCGGCGGGCTCTCTCTGTTCGCAGGTCCGTTCCGGCGGCTGGTTGACCTATCAACCATCGCCGGGGCGCATTGACAATTCGGCCTCGTTCGGCATAACGTCACCCCACATCCCATTCCCGACACGTCGCGCAGGGGCATTCAGGGCGGCATCGGCGGGAGAATGGGGATCCGGATCAGCGGGGCATGCGGTTCCGGGGCATGGAATAGTTCAGCGCGGATTTGATTCAGAAGACAATGCCGGCACCAGCCGCCGCGGCGCGCCTGTCTGCCTTCCCGTGGGCCATTCTGGCCGTTGCGCTCGCTCTGGTTATCGTGACTTATCCCGTCTTCGATTGTGACCTGTACTGGCACCTGGCCAACGGCCGCGCGATGCTCAAGCAGGGACGGATCGTCAACGAGGAGCTGTTCTCTTTCACCCATCGGGGAACGCCATTCGTGAACCACGAGTGGCTGGGCCAGATCGCGCTCTTTTCCGTGTGGGACCGGTACGGCGCGAACGGGTTGCTGGCGCTGAAGTGGGCGATCTCGGCCGCGGCCATTGCGGTTCTGTTCCACACGACGCGTGGCGCCGGGGCCGGCAACCGCACCGCAGCACTCCTCTGCGCATTCACCGCCCTGGCCGGGATTCGCCGGTTCCAGGTCCGTCCCGAACTCTTCACGCTGCTGGGGATGGCGATCCTGGGCCTGGCGCTCGATGCCCACCGGAGAGGCGGCGATCATCGCGGCCGTCTGTGGACGATCCCGATCATGATGCTCGTCTGGGACTGGCTGCACGGGGCCGTGCTCGGCCTGGCCTACTTCTCCGTGGTGGTCGCCGCCGAAGGCGCGAAGCGCCTAGTCCCGGCATGGCGCGCCGGCGCGATGGATGGCAGGAGGCTGGCGAGCCTCGGCGGCTGGTACGCGTTCACCTTGGCGATCATGCTCGCGAATCCCTATGGCCCGCGATCCTATGGCCATTTCCTGGTCCTGGCCGGCGGTCTCCGCGGTGCGGACAGGATCGGCGAGCTGCAGCCGATCTGGAGCGCTCCTGCGGACTGGCTCCCGCTGCTGTTCCTGCTGCTGTGGGCCCTGACGCTGCTCGTGGTCGATCGCTGGGAATTCGACCTCACGGAGTGGGCGCTCTTCGCCGCATTCGCACTCGGCGCGCTGCGTTACAACCGGCTGGCGGCTGTGGCGGCCATCGCGTTGGTGCCGATCATCGCCAGACACGCCGCGCCGCCCGCGGGCGCCGCACAGCCGCGATGGCGAACGAACCTTGGCGCGGCGCTGATCGCGGCGGGATGCGCTATCGTGGTCTGCGTCGGTGCCTGGGAGAAGTTCGGCCGGATGTCCGGCGGCACGGCCGGCGACGGCACCTACACGCTCCCATCACCCACAGCCTTCGGCGTCGGCCTCAACGAGGCGCTGGTGCCGGCCGGCTCGGCGCGCTTCGCCGGTGCACTGGGGCTGAGCGGTCACATGTACAACAACGCGAATCTCGGTGGCTACCTGGCGTATGCGCTGGCGCCGGAGCGGCCCATCTTCCAGTACAACCTGCCGCCGGTGTTCGGGGATCCTACCCGGTTCGTGCGCGATCCGGATGCGCTGGCCGCATGGGACATCGACTACGGGTTCGCCGGGAGCGTCGGGGAACTGACCCGTCTGTTCCCGCAGGACGCGTGGGCCTGGGTCTACAGCGATTACGTGTCGACGTTGGTCGTGCGCCGCGCGCCCGAGCATGCGGAGTTGATCGCGCGCTACGAGCTCCGCTACTTCGCGCCGGAGCAGTCGGCGGAACGTTTCCGGGCGCTGGCGGCCTGCGAAGCCGTGCGGCCGCGATTGGCGTTCGAGATGGCCGTGTATCTGGCGTATTCACGGGATGAAAGAACTGGCGGGAGGCTGAGGGAGCTGCTCGCAAAGGACCCGGAGCTTGGCGCGGGGGGCGAGCTGGATGACCTGCTTCGTCTGGTCTGGGCGCGCAATCCCAATTGAAACCAACAGATTCCGGGCTTCGTTCCGCAATTGCGCCAAAATCTCCCGAACCACCTTGCCATCGCTTGATGGGTGTTGTAAAATAATGACAACAGATGCCGACGACGTGGCCATCGGCATCATAAGGGGAAGGGGACAGCCATGTCGAAATTCGGCGAGAGGTGCAGGGAGGCACGACTGGCCCGAGGGATGGGGCTCCGGAGATTCTGCGTGGAGAACGACTTCGATCCGGCGCTGATCTCCAAGATCGAGCGCGGCCGTATCAAGCTGCCCGGCGAGGAATTCCGGTCCCGGCTCGCCGAGGCACTTGGGCTCGAGGGCTCTGAGAAGTCAGCGTTCCTTGACCTTGGGCACGTCGAAGCCGGAACGATCCCGCCGGATCTCCTCACCGACGAGCAGGCGATGGAGCTCCTGCCGGCGGTGATGCGCAGCATCCGCGGCGAAAAGGTCGGTGACGAGACAGTCGACAAGTTGATCGAGATCATCAAGAGGTCCTGATTTGGATCCCATCGACGTTCCGTGGATCACCAAGGATGACATCTTTGCCCGCGCGGAAGCTCTGCTCGATGAGCACGAACTCGGCGACGCGCCCGTTGAGGCCGATTACGTCCTCGAGTCCATCTTCGACATCGAGATCGTCGTCGCCGATGAACTCTACCGGACCACTTCGGTGCACGCCTTCGTGGCGGGGGGTTGCAGGCAGGTCTTCGTTGATCGGGAGATCACTCTCCGCGATCCCGCCTGGTACAACTACACGCTTGCGCATGAGGTTGGCCATCTTGTTCTGCATCGGCAGGTGTTTGCCGCAGCCACACACAGGACCCGCGCCGAATTCGAGGCCTTTCGTCGCAGGATCGGCACCGCGGCATATGGCAGGCTTGAGTCCCAGGCCCATTTGTTCGCGGGCGCCCTGATCGCTCCCGGGCGCCTGCTCGAGGCGACGGCGGACGATGTCGTTGGGATTGTCAAGGCTCATGGCATCGAACTGACTCCGCTCCTGGAAGTCGAGTGGCCGACGATCTTCCGGGAGATCGCCAGGAGAATGAATGCCAACGAGCGCACCATCGCCTACCGGATGGAAGAGCTGGGCCTGTATCGCAAGTACATCTGATCGTGCCCGCCACTGGCCGCGCAACCCGATACACTGTATAAATGGTGCGCCCTGCTGAACGGCGTCACCCCCCGAAAGGCCCTCACCCATGATCTGGATGTGGACCGGCTTCATCGCCTTCGTCCTGCTGCTCCTGGCCCTGGACCTCGGCGTCTTCCACCGCAAGTCCCACGTCATCGGCGTGCGCGAGGCCTTGGGCTGGTCGGCCGTCTGGATCGCGCTGGGGCTGTCGTTCGGCGGGTTCGTCAAGGTGGCCTACGACGCGCACTGGTTCGGGCTGGGACTGGGGATCGACATCGTCGACGGGCTGCCCAACGACGGCGCCAGCGCGCTGGGCAAGTACCTGACCGGCTACGTGGTGGAGAAATCGCTCAGCGTCGACAACATCTTCGTCATCGTCATGATCTTCAGCTTCTTCGGCGTGCCGGCCATCTACCAGCACCGGGTGCTGTTCTGGGGCATCATCGGGGCGCTGGTCATGCGCGGCGCCATGATCGGCATCGGCGCGAAGCTGATCCACGAGTTCCACTGGATCCTGTACGTGTTCGCGGCGTTCCTCATACTCACGGCGCTGAAGATGCTGTTCATGAAGAGCGAGCACGGCGATCCCGGGCAGAACGCGGTGGTGCGATTGACGCGGCGATTGTTCCCGGTCACCGAGCGCTTCCACGGCGAGCACTTCGTGGTGCGCGCGGGCACGGCCGCCTCGCACGAGGCCGAGACGCCGGGCGCCGCCGTCCTGCGCGACGAGGCCGTGGAGAAGGCGAAGCCCGGCACGCTGCTGCTGACGCCGCTGGCGCTGGCGCTGGTGATGGTCGAGACGACCGACCTGATCTTCGCGGTCGATTCGATCCCGGCCATCTTCGCCATCACCGGCGACCCGTTCCTGGTCTTCACCAGCAACGTGTTCGCCATCCTGGGCCTGCGCTCGCTGTACTTCGCGCTGGCCGGCGCCGTGCACAAGTTCCGCTACCTGAAGGTCTCGCTGGCGTTCGTGCTCCTGGTGGTCGGCGTCAAGATGCTGACCGCGAGCTGGCTCAAGCAGTACCTGGGCAAGAACTTCAACCAGGTGCTGCTGCTGGTGGTGCTGGGGATCCTGATGGTGGGCGTGGTCGCGTCGCTGGTGGCGGATCGGCGGCGGCCGGCGGCGCATTCCTGACTTCCCGGGCGGCGGGAGCCGCCGCGGAACAGCGAACCCACGGGGGCCCGAGGCATGCTCACCATGGCCCAGCTGCGCACGTTCCAGGCGGTGGCCCGCCTGCGCAGCTTCTCGCGCGCGGCGCTCGAGCTGAACCTGACGCAGCCGGCGGTCAGCGCGCAGATCGCGACGCTCGAGCGCACGCTCGGGGCGCGCTTCTTCGACCGCCTGGGCCGGCGCGTCGCGCTGACGCCGTCGGGCGAGGCGCTGCTGGCGGCGACCGACGAGATCCTGGCCCGGGTGGACTCGCTCACGCAGGAGCTGCGCGACCTGGCCGGCGCCCAGACGGGGATGCTGCGCATCGGGGCCAGCCAGGTCGTGGGCGTCTACATCCTGCCGGGGCTGCTGGCTGCGTTCCGGCGCGACCACCCGGGCGTCGAGTTGGCGGTGCGCGTGGAGCCGGCGCGGCGCATCGGCGAGATGGTGGCCGACGGTGAACTGGACGTGGGCCTGGTCGGCGAGGGGGCGCTGGGCGATGACCCGCGCCTGGAGCGGCGGCCGGTGCGCCGCGACGAGCTGCTGGTGATCGTCCCGCGCGGACATGTGCTGGCCGAGCTGCCCAGCGTGCCGGCGGCCAGCCTGGCGCGGCTGCCGTTCCTGCTGCCGCGCCTGGACTCGGCCAGTTCGCGCAGCCTCATCGAGCAGCTTTCGGCCGAGGGCATACGCCTGGAGTCGGTCCTCGAACTGGGCAACGTGGGCGCGGTCAAGCGCGCGGTGGAGGCGGGACTGGGCATCTCGGTGGTCTCGCGCTTCGCGGTGCAGCGCGAGCTGGACGATGGCCGGCTGCGCGCGGTGCGCGTGGCGGGGCTGGACCTGGAGCGGCGGATCGCGCTCTGCTGGCCGCGCGGACGGACACCGTCCCCGGCGTGCGCGGCGTTCATGGAGCTGGCGGCAGGAGCCTGGCCGCAGCCGGCGGAGGCCTGACCCGCCACCTGGCTCGGCGGCGCTACTCGCTGAGCGCGGCGAGGCGCTCTTCCGCGCGGCGCATGCGCGAGGCCAGCGCGCGCGCCATCGCCCAGGCGAGGTTCAGGGCCAGCGTGCGGTGCGAGCGCGCGATTTCCTCGAAGGCCGTCCGCGTCAGCACGTAGACCTCGGTGTCGACCATCGCCACGGCGCGGCTCGGGCGCTGCTTGCGGTCCAGGAACGACCGCGCGCCGAAGAAATCGCCGCGGCCGAACCCGGCCACCTGGCGTTCGGGCTTCGCGCCGACGGTCGCCAGCAGGCTCACCGCGCCGCGCCGCACCCAGAACAGTTCCGCCCCGTCGGACCCGCGCTCATAGATCGTGCTGCCGGCAGCGAAGGCGCGGATCTCAAGAAGCTGCTCCAGGTCGGCCAGCGTGTCGTCGCGATAGCCCGCGAACAGCTCCAGATCGTGGACGGGAATCGGCGCGTGGGCGTCGGCGCCGACTTCCGCGTCGGCCAGGATGCGGTTCTCCACCCACGCAACGGCGCCGTCCAGGTCCGGCAGGACCACGACCGTGCCGTCGCCGTTCCGGTCCGCGGCCAGCCGCTCGACCAGGTACGACAGCGTGCGCGCGCGCCCCGAGCGACCGCTGGTGCCGCAGAGCACCAGCGTGGCGCCGCGCTCGCGGATGGCGGCGCGGACCTGCAGGAGTATCTCGATCGCCGTCACGTCGATGGACGGCACGCGCCGGAAGTCGATGATGACGAAGCGCCGCGCGACCGCCTCGCGCGCCAGGTCATTGTACAGGCGGTAGGTGTTGCCGAAGAACAGGGCGCCCTGCAGCTCGAACACCACGCAGTCGGGCGCGCGCGTGGCAAGGTACTCGACTTCCCGCGTCGGCCGGTGCCAGGTCGACGACGTGCGGTCCAGTTCCAGCTTGTGGCGCACCGGCGAGCCGCCGCTCTGCTCGCGCACGAACAGGATCATCGCCAGGCCCACGCCCACCGCCGACGCCATGATCAGCCCGACGCCGATGGCCACGGCCACCACCGTCAGAACGACGCAGAAATCGAGGAACGTGGCCCGCGCGCGCGCATAGCCGAGCGCCTCGCGGTCGATCATGCGCACACCGATCGTCACCAGGATCGCCGCCAGCGCGGCCACCGGGATCCAGCCGATGAGCGAGCCCACGGCCACCGCCGCCACCAGCGCGAATGCGCCCGCCAGCAGGCCGGCGCGCCGCGTCGCGGCGCCGCTGTTGAGGGCCACCAGCGTCGCGCCCATGGTGCCGGCGCCGGCCAGGCCCCCGCAGGCCGCGGTCGCCAGGTTGGCCGCGCCCTGGCCGCGCAGTTCGCGGTCGGGGTCGTGGCGGCTGCGCGTCAGCTTGTCCAGCACCACGCAGGTCTTCAGGGTGTCGATGGAGAGCAGCGCCGCCAGGATGACCGCGTTGCCCAGGACGGCCGCCACCTGCGCGCCGTCCAGCGCCGCCAGCGCCCGCCACTGCGCAGGTTCGGGCACCGGGAGGCCGGCGGCCCTGGCCTGCAGCGGCCCAACCAGCAGCGGGTTGTCCGCCAGGGTCAGCAGCGCGCCGTCGCCGAGGGCCAGCAGGAAGTAGCTGCCGATGCCCGCGGCGATGCCGAACACCGTGCCCGGCACCTGCCGCGTCAGGCGCGGCCCCAGCCAGGCGCCGGCGATGGTCGCGGCGGCGACCACCAGCGCGCGCGCGTCCCAGGCTCCGGGCGCAGCCAGCGCCTGTTGCCAGCCCAGGTCGGCCGGCGCGCCCAGCAGCGCCGGGATCTGCGCGCCGATGATGATCAGCCCCACGCCGGTCAGGTAGCCGCTGACCACGGGATAGGGGATGTAACGGATGAGACGCCCGAGGCCGACCAGCCCGAACACGACCTGGATCAGCCCGCCCAGCGCGCCGACCAGGAGCAGGCAGAGGATGATCGCGCGCGGCTCTGCTCCATCGCGCAGCATCTGGGCCGCGAACGCCGAGAGCACGGCGGCCGCCGGCGCGCACGGCGCGCTGACCAGTCGCTCGGTGCCCCCGAGCCAGGCTGCGACCATGCCCATCAGCGCGACGCCGACCAGGCCCGCCAGCGCGCCGTGGCCGGCAAAGCCCGGCCCCAGCACCGTGTAGACCGACACGCCGAAGGCGATGGCGGCGGGCAGCGCGACGAGCATCGCCGCCAGACCGCCCCACGCGTCACCGCGGGCCGGCAGTCGTCGGCCCGCCGCGCTCGCCCGCGCGACGGGCCGTTTGTCCTGGTGGTGCGTCGCGACCACGCCGACCGCTCAGTAAAGTCCGACGACGTGCTTCGCAGCGCGCAGGTAGTTCGTGTTCGGCATGGCGGCGATGCCCAGGCCTTCGATGACGTCCTTCATGCCCGCGTAGTTCTCGCTCTCGGCGCAGGCCGTCTCCAGCAGGGCGCCGTTGAACCACACCTGCGCATACTCGCAGATGATGCCGTCGACGGTGAAGCCGTAGCGCATCTTCTCAACCGACACCACGCGCATCTCGGGGTGGCGGCGCGCCAGCGCGATGAAGGCGTCGATCTCGTACATCTCGCGGTCCAGCGTCATCGCCACCTTCAGGTGTCCGAGGATCTTCGCCAGTTCGGCCGCCGGCACCGGGAACTGGAACTTGCCGCGCGGCTGGAAGATCTCGTAGCCATCGGGCGTCTCGCCCACCTTCGTCTTGATGTCCAGCAGGCCGTCGCGGACCTTCACGTTCGCCTCGTCGGTGTTGACCGAGAGGAAATAGGTCTCCACCGGCATGCGGCGCGCCTGGTAAAGCACCGTCTTGCCGTTGTACATGTGCGCGCGAACCGTCTCGATGACCCCTTGGCCGAAGACGCGGAACTCGGCGCGCGGCGTGATCTTCGCGGCCTCGTCAGCCGACGTGGCGCGGTTCTTCGCGAAGACGTCGTTCATCAGCGGGCTCCTTGCGGTTGCGGGCGGGTCCGGTCATGTAAAGGGCGGCGTGTGCGCGTAGGCGATTCTGGCGCACCCCGCCACGATATCGGCGCCCCAGGCAGAACGTCCAATCAATCGTTTCAGTCATATCTATAAGCCCCGACTTATATCATAGCCGATCCGCCGGATCCGGCCGCGCCCCGGCGCTCAGCCGCGCTTCTCCAGCTTGCTGCGCAGCGTCGAGCGCGGGAGCCCCAGCAGCTTCGCCGCGGCCGAGATGTTGCCGCCCGAGCGGACCATCACGTCCCGCAGGAGCCGGTCCTCGCAATCCTGCATGTACGTCACGTAGCTGGGCAATTCGACGCCGCCGTCCAGGGTGGCGCCGACGGGAGCGCCGGCGGGCCGCCGCAGGGGGGCGTCGAACAGCTCGTGCACCGGAATGCCGGGCAGCGCCAGCATGCGCTCGACCACGTTCTCCAGTTCGCGCACGTTGCCCGGCCAGTCGTGGGCCATCAGCACGGCGAAGCGCTCCCGGTCCAGCAGGAGGTCGTCGACACGGCCGCGCCGGCCCACGAAATGCTCCACCAGCGCCGGGATGTCCTCCCGGCGCTCGCGCAGCTCGGGCAGCCGCAGCGGGATCACGTTCAGGCGGTAGTAGAGGTCCTCGCGGAAGCGACGCTCGGCAACAAGCCGCGCCAGATCCGCCTTCGTGGCGGTGATCAGACGGATATCGATCGTCACGGACCGCCCGGCGCCCACCGGCTCGATCTCGCGCTCCTGGATCACGCGCAGCAGCTTGACCTGGATGCCCAGCGGCAGGTCGTCGATGTCGTCGATGAACAGCGTCCCGCCCTGCGCGCGCGCGAAGTAGCCGGCGTGGTCGCGTTCGGCGCCGGTGAAGGCGCCGCGGCGGTGGCCGAACAGCTCGCTCTCCAGTAGCGTCTCGGGGATGGCAGCGCAGTTGATGGCCACGAACGGGCCTGCGGCCCGCGCGGAGCGGTCGTGGATCGCGCGCGCGGCCAGTTCCTTGCCGGTGCCGCTGGCGCCCAGGATCAGCACCGTGTGGTCGCCCGGGGCGATGGTCTCGATCGTGCGTCGCACCTGTTCCATGGCGCGCGAACCGCCGATGATCGGCCGCTCGGCCAGTCCGGTCAGGTGTCGCTTCAGCGCGCGGTTCTCCAGTTCGACCGTGCGCAGCCGCGCCAGGTGGCCGACGCGGTTGAGCAGGTCCTCCGGCTGGAACGGCTTGGTCAGGTAGTCATAGGCGCCCTGGCGCAGCGCCGCCACCGCCGTCTCCGTCGACGCGTAGGCGGTCATGATCACCACCTTGGTGTCGGGGCTGGTCTGCTTCGCGCGTGCCAGGATGGCCAGTCCGTCGGCGCCCGGCAGGCTCAGGTCCGTCAGCACGATGTCGAACGCTCCGGCGTTGAGCGCCGCCAGCCCGGCGTCGCCGTCGGCGCAGGGCGTGACCTCGTAGCCGGCCTTGCGCAGCGTCCCGGTCAGCGCCACGCGCGTCATGCGCTCGTCCTCGACCAGCAGAATCCTCATGTCTCGCTCCCCGCCTCGTCACCGGCGTTGTCGACCGGCAGCAGGATGGTGAAGGTGGCGCCGTGGCCGGGTTCGCTGGCCACGCGGATGGAGCCGCCGTGCGCCTGCACAATGCCAAGGCAGATGGACAGGCCCAGACCGGTGCCCTCGCCGGTGCGCTTGGTGGTGAAGAAGGGATCGAAGATGCGCCCGAGCATGTCGGCCGGGATGCCCCGGCCGTCGTCCGCGACCTCCAGGACCACCTGCGCCGGACCCGCCGCGCGCGTTGCCACGCGGATCCGCCCGCCGGCCTCGACCGCGTCCACCGCGTTCAGCAGCAGGTTCATGCAGACCTCGCGGATCAGCTGCGGGTCGGCCTGCACCGGCGGCAGCGCCGGCGCCAGCTCAAGGTCCAGCCGCGCGCCCTTGCGCTCGAGATCGAACGAAACCAGGCGCGCCACGGCGCCGACGGCGTCGTTGATGCGCATGGGCTGCCGCCCGGGCTGCTGCTTGCGCGCGAAGTCCAACAGTTTCTGCACGACGTCCGCCACGTGCGACAGGCCCTCGTCCATCATCGCCAAGTACTCGCGGGTCTGCTCGCGGTTGTCCAGGTCGTTGCGGATGGCGTACACGCAGTTGCGGATGCCGTTGACGGGGTTGTTGATCTCGTGGGCGATGCCCGAGGCCAGCCGGCCGACGGCCGCCAGCCGCTCGGCGTGCCACACCTGTTCCTGGGCGCCGATCAGTTCGCGCTGCGACTCCTCCAGCCGCTTCTGCATGTGATCGAAGTGGCGGTAGAGGACGCCGATCTCGTCCGCGCGCGGCGGCAGCGCCGGCGCCGCGGCGCCGTCGGCGGCCACCGCGTCCATGGCGTGCACCAGGGAACGCAGCGAACCCAGCAACCGGCCGAGCATCAGCCACAGCAGCAGCAGCATGATCGAGGCGACGGCCGCAGTCAGCAGCGCCAGCAGCACGAAGCTGCGGTTGATGGAAGCACGGATGGAATCGGCCTCCAGCCCCAGCACCAGCGTGCCCCAGCGGCGGCCGCCGGTGGTCATCGGCAGCACGGTTTCCAGGACCCAGTGGCCGTCGTCCTGCTCGGCGATCAGCGTGCGGGGCGCGGTCGTCGCGATGAGCGCGTCGCGGTCGCCCGAGACCCAGGGCGCTTCCGCGCGCTCCCAGCTGCGGGCGACGATGCGCCCGCCGGGATCAAGGATCGTGAGCGACCGCAGGCGGGGATCCATCGCCATGAACAGCGTGACGTAGTTGTCGAGGAAACCCTCGGAGCGGTGCAGGTCCATCTCGGCGAAGACCATGGCGTCGATCACCGCCACCGAGAAGGCGCGGCTGACCGCGACGGCATGGCTCTCCTCGCGCGCGACCAGCGTCTCGCGCCAGCTGTAGAGCAGGCCCCACGACAGGAGCATCGTGATCAGCACCACGATGGCGCCGACCGTGACCATGATTCGCGTGCGCAGGCTGGCCGGCGCGGGGGCTTGGGGGGTCACGGCCGGGCCTCCGGCGGCGTGGCCGCGAAGTCCCCCCAGTGGACCGGGCCGAAGCCGCCGGCGAACTCCAGAGTCCAGCCGGCCAGGACCTCGGCGTCGGTCGCATCATCGGGCCTCAGCGCCAGCAGCAGCGCACGGATTTCCGCCAGCGCGGGATCGCGATCGCCCGCGCGGACCACCAGAGGCGGGCCGGGGATGGGCTCGGACCGCGCCGCCACGCGCAGTCCCTCCGCTCCGTAGCGCGCGGCCACGGACTCCTTGACCACGCCGGCGTCGAACTCGCCGTGCAGCACCCGCCAGACCACGGTCTGGTGGTGGTCGAAGTGCCGGATCGTATCGAGGTCGGCGACGTCCAGGCCCGCCGCGGGCAGGGCGGTCGTCTGCAGCCAGTTGCCGGCCCAGGAATCGGCCGAGGGCAGCGCCACGCGCCGCCCGGCCAGGTCGACGACGCCGCGGATGTCCGAACCTCGCGGCACGATCAGCACATCGTGAAAGCGGCTGCGTCCGTCCGGGTTCAGCGGGCCCAGCAGCGGCTCCAGCCCACTGGCGGGGCCGAGGCTGCGCAGGATCCAGGCGCCGAGGAAGGAAGCGGCCACTTCGCCGCGCCGCAGCCGCTCCACGGCGTCGCGGTAGTCGCGGCTGGGGCGCAGTTCGTAGCGCCGCCGGCCATGGGCGTTGAGGTAGTCGATGAGCGGCTGGTAGCCCGCGTAGATGAGGTTGGGCGCGAAGCGTGAGACGACGCCGATACGCACCACCGCGCGGTCGTCGCCGGCGCCGTGCGGCGGCGACGCGGCCGGCGCGCGGGCCGCCTCCCCGCGGCGGATGTCCAGCAGGCCCTCGTGGACGATTGCGCTGGCCGCGGCGACCGCGAGCACGATCGCAACGACGGCCCATCGTCTGGTCCGGCTGTTCATGGCTGTCACCCGCCCCCGCGGTGCCCGACGTCGGGCCCGCGCTCGATCTTCCACCTGGCGACCGTTCGCCGGTCTCGCTGGCGAAATTTCGCCGCCTCCGTGCCCGGCGCACCATGGACCATTCGGAACCCGTTGTCAACCCGTCGATTGCAGCGGAGGGGGCCTGGGGCACGGCCATTGCAGCCGACCGGTGGCGCCCGGGCGGGTTGCCGCTTCCGCGAACCGATTGCCTGCGCGCCGCCGGCGGGCCTGACCCCAGGAGACGGCATGGGCAAGGAGATCGAGCGCAAGTACCTGGTCCGCAGCGATGCCTACAAGGCGCTGGCGCCGGGGACCCTCTTCCGCCAGGGCTACCTCAACTCCGCCAAGGAGCGCGTGGTCCGCGTGCGCACCATGGGCGACAAGGCCGCGCTGACCATCAAGGGTGTGACCGTGGGCGCCACGCGCGCCGAGTTCGAGTACGAGATCCCCCTGGACGACGCCAGGCAACTGCTGGCGATGTGCGAGCAGCCGCTGGTCGAGAAGACGCGCTACAAGGTGCCGCACGGCGGCCTGGTCTGGGAGATCGACGAGTTTCATGGCGCGAACCAGGGCCTGACCGTGGCCGAGTGCGAGCTGCAATCCGAGGACCAGGCGGTGGACAAGCCGGAGTGGGTGGGCGACGAGGTGACGGGCGATCCGCGCTACTTCAACAGCAACCTGATCGCCAGGCCGTTCTCGACGTGGTAGGAGCCGCATGAGCGCCGACAGCGTCGCCGCCCCGCGCGGGACGGCCACCGGCGGGATCGACGAGCTCCTGGACCTCTCGCGCAACAAGCTGAGCGAGATCCCGGAGAAGAAGGCCACCGCCGGCCAGCAGTGGATGCGCTACCTGGGCTTCCCGGTCGGCGTCGCCGTGTTCCTGGCGCTGTACTACATGCCGACGCCGGCCGGGCTCACCACGGCGGGCCAGGCCGTGATCGCCTGCTTCGCGGCGGCGCTGGTCTGGTGGGTCACCGAGCCCATGCCCACCTACGTCACGAGCCTGGTGCTCATGGCGCTGCTGGTCTTCTGCAACGGCTGGCCCGAGGAACAGGTGCTGGGCGTCCTCGGCTACGGCGTGATCTGGCTGAACGTGCTGGCGTTCATCCTCTCGTCGATGCTCGTCAAGACGAACCTCGCCAAGCGCATCGCCCTGGCCATGATCGTGCGCTTCGGGCGCAGCGCGAAGTGGATCCTGCTGGCGTTCTTCGCGCTGAACATCTTCCTGGCGGCCTTCATCCCGGCCACGGCGGCGCGCGCGGCCATCCTGCTGCCGATCATGCTGGTCGTGGCCAGCATCTACGGCGCCAGCAACCGCGAACCGAACAACTTCGGGCGCAACCTGTTCCTGCAGAACCTGCAAGGCATCAACTTCGGGTCCAGCGGCTACATGACGGGCTCGAACGCCAACCTGATCGCCGTGGCATTCATCCTCTCGATGGGCGGCTCGCGCGTCTACTACACCGACTGGCTTTTCGCCGCGCTGCCCGTGGTGCTCGTCGCCGCGCTGATCAGCTGGTGGATCGGGCCGCGTTTCGTCTTCCCCGTGAAGCCGGAGCACCGTCAGCCGGTGGTCGAGGGCGGCATCGAGCGCATGCAGGCCAAGCTGCACGAGATGGGTCCGGTCACCGGCGCCGAGAAGAAGGCCGCGTCGATCTTCGGCGTGGTCGTCCTGCTGTGGGTGACCGACAAGCTGCACATGTCGATGTTCGGCTTCGAGGTCTCGGCCGTCATGGCGGCGTTCCTGGGCGGCATCATCGCGCTGGCGCCCCGGCTCGGCCTGCTGAAGTGGAACGAAGCCGACATCCCGTGGCACCTGATGCTGTTCTCCTGCGGCGCCTACGCTGGCGGCCTGGCGCTGAACGACACCGGGGCCGCGCGCTGGCTGGTCGGACAGCTCTTCGCGGCCATGGACATCAGGCCCGGCGTCAACTTCTGGGTCGTCTACTGCATCGTCATCGCCGTGAACATGTTCAGCCACCTGTTCTTCACCAGCAAGACGATGCGCACGTTGATCTTTATCCCCTTCGTGATCGCGATCGCGCAGAACCTGGGCTTCGACCCGCTCTGGCTGGCGCTGCCGTCGGCCTTCACCATCGACTGGGTCATTTCGCTGCCGATCAACGCCAAGCCGAACGTGATCCTGTTCGCGACCGGGCAGTACTCGGTCCTCGAGAGCCTGAAGTACGGTTTGATCATGACCACGGTCGGCACGCTGCTGCTCATCGTCGCGGGCTTCACGTGGTTCCGCGTGCTGGGCGTGACGCCGGGGTTCAACTGATGCGGGCGCGCCGCGTGGGCATCCTGCTGGCGCTGGCCGCACTGTCGGCCACCACGCTGTTCGTGGCGCTGCTGCTGGCGGGCGGCGCGCGGGCGGCGGTGGCAGCGGCGCCGGCCGTCGGCGTTCCCGCTGATACGCTGACGGCGTACCGCGACGAGTTGGTCGTCGACGCGCGCGGCGACGCAATCGTTTCGGTCACGGTCGTCCTCGGGCGAGGCGGTTCGTTGGACCTCCTGCTGCCTTGGCAAACCGGGGGCGGCCGTGACCACCAGATCGTGCGGGGCCCGGCGGCGTTCGGCGCCGGCGTCGACAGCCTGCCGCTGCCCGTGGTGGCGGTGGCCGGCATGCCCCACTGGAACCTGCAGCTGCTGCCGGGAGCGGCGCCTGGCGACACGATCGTGTTGCGCGCCGTCGTGCCGGGCTGGTACGACGAGAAGGGCAGCCGCGCGCAGTTCGGCGTGCACAAGCTGCGGCGCGAGTGGGTCAACAGCTCGCGGTTCGTGCTGGGGGATTTCCGGCTGGCTCTGGTCCTGCCGCCCGGCCTGCTGGTCGAGTCCGTCGGCGCCACGACGCCGTCGTTCGATTCGAACAAGAACCCGCAGCCGCCGTTCACGATCGGGCGCCGGGGCGACAGCGGCACGTTCGAGATCGCGGCGCCGATGCTGCGACCGACCGGCGCGGCGATGTTCCGCCTCGAGGCGCGACCCGTGCGGCGCGGCCTGCTGCCGCTGCTGGTAGGCGGCGCTCTGGCGGTCCTGTACCTGGTGTTCAATCGCGGCCTGCTGGACGCCGCGGCGCGACGATAGAGACACGGACGTCCTCGGCGGCGTCCGCGCCGCCTGTCGTCCACGACAGACCGAGGAGCAAGCGAAAGACAGGTCCCCGGTGGGATCGCGCGCGTCGGCCCCGCTCGTCGCCGTCGCGGCGGTCCCGGAGTAGCACGTCAACGAAGGAGAGAACGTGATGCGCAAGTTGTTCGCCAAGCTGACCCTGGTCGTGGTCGCGCTCGCCGTCATGGCGATGCCGCTGGTCGCCGCCGCGGGTGAGACGGATCTCAAGGCCGCCAGCGAGGACGGGATCCTGGTCTGGAAGTCGACCGACGGCGCCTTCAAGTGGTGGGTGGATGCCCGCGCCTACATCGACGTGGCCACCTACATGGAGGACGAGGACAAGACCCTCTACCAGGACGAGGAAGAGGAGATCCAGGACATGTCCGGCGGCACGCTGCTGCGCCGGGCCCGCTTCGCGCTGAAGGCGGAGCTGTGGAACGACTGGTACGCCGAGGCGGATTTCGACTTCGCCGAGGAGACGGTCGCCGTCAAGGACATCTACATGGCCTACCGCGGCCTCTTCGACGGCATGGGCCACGTGCGCGTCGGCAACTTCCGTCAGCCGTTCGGCTTGGAGGAGAACTTCACCAGCCGTAACCTGGTGTTCATGGAGCGCAGCTTCGGCACCGATCCGTTCGTGGTCGGGCGCCGCATGGGCATCGAGATCGCCCGCTGGGACGCCGACTGGCGCCTGGCCGCCTCGATGTTCGGCGCCGACGTGGCGGACTTCGAGAAGGACGATGACGAGACCATCAACTTCGCGGCGCGCTTCAACTACACGCCCATCCGGAACGACGAGAGCGTGCTGCTGCTGGGCGCCTCGGCGGCCCTGCGCAAGACCGACTTCGACAGCGGCGAGGTCCGCTTCGACGTGCGTCCGGAGAGCTACGTCGGCGATGTCAAGTTCACCGACACCGACGACATCGAGGACGTGGACAAGTACAACGTCATGGGCGGCGAACTGGCCTACGTCAACAAGCGCTTCTACGCCCAGGGCGAGTACATGATGGCCAGCGTCACGCGTCTGGACGACCTGGAGGACGTGGGATTCGGCGGCGGCTACGTCTACGCGACCTACTTCCTGACCGACGACACCCATCCGTACGACAGCACCACCGCCGAGTTCGGCCGCGTGGTTCCCAAGGCCGAGAGCGGCGCCTGGGAACTGGCCGCCCGCTACTCGACGCTGGACCTGGACGACAAGGACATCGAGGGCGGCACGGCGAACATCATCACCCTGGGCCTGAACTACTACGCCAACGCCAACATCCGCATCTACCTGGACTACAGCCTGGTCAACAACGGCGAGACCGCCATGGGCCGCCGCGACGACCTGACGCCCGACTACGACTTCAGCGTGCTGCAGATGCGCTTCCTGGCCGCCTTCTAGGCCGGACGCCGCAAACGGAAGACCGGCCGCGCGGCTACGGCAGCGCGGCCGGTCTCTCTCGTAGCAGGTCCGCCTTGGCGGATGGTTGATGCATCGACGTTACCGGTACCACGCCTTCAACGCACCCCAGCTGTGCTGTTCGTCGCCGACCGGGTTCTCCAGGCATTCGGTGGCCATGTTGTCCAGGTGCAGGACCGTGCCCGGGGCCACGACGAACGTGATGGTGTGCGTCGTGCCGTCGCAGTCGCCGGCGTTCTCGTGGTTGTCGCCCGGCCCGACCGTGCTGGGCGGGAAGCCGACCGGCGGCTCCCACAGGTCGTCGGGGTTGGTGAGCGTGGGATCGTCCACGTACACGCCGAACCCGGAGTAGATGTCCCAGGCCGCGGCGGCGTAGGTGTACCCGATGCGGCAGAGGTTGTCGGGGATCACGTCGCAGTAGAAGACGAAGGTGACGGTGATGGGCCCCGGGCCGCTCAGGTTGTCGATGCGCAGCATGTTGCCCGAGCCGTCGCCGAGGCTCGGCGCGCCGGCGTAGCCCTGGTTGTCGGGCACGACCTGCACGCCGGGTGAGCCGGGCGGCTGCACGGTGGCGCCGCCGGTATAGGGGCCGGGGGGCTGGCTGTCGAAGTCCCCGCCGACGACGACGGCCAGCGCGCACGGCGCGGCCACCAGCAGCAGCAGACAGGATACGATGGCGGTCAATCTCATCTTGGGCCTCCTGTCGCGACATGGACACGAGACCGCTGGGGGAACCGCGGGCGCGGAGGAGGCGCGCCCGCAGGCGGCCTCGAACGGCCGGCTTCCGCTGGGGCGGAGCGGCCGAAGCTCGCACATGATAGGGTCGTTTCAATGGGGCGGCGACCCGCGCGCCCTTCATTGGATCTATCTCGCCATTTTTCTTTCGGTTAGCGGTGTGCGCCGGCGCACGTCCGCAGAAAGGGCCTCTTCATCCGCAGGTCCCTTCCGGCGGATGGTTGACATATCAACCAGTCCGCGGAATGCGCACCCCCGCGCCGACACCCCGCGCGCGCCCCCGCCCCGCCGCCTCACCCCAGCATGTTCGTCCGGTACCGCTGCGCCACGGCCCCCTGCATCTCGCGGATCGCCCCGAACGCGTCCTTCAAGTGCCGTCGCTGCAGCGAAGAGAGCGCCTTGACGTTGACGTCGTTGCCGGGCGCTTCGCCGCGCTCGAGCGCGGCCAGCTGCTCGCGCAGCCGCAGCTGCAGCAGGAAGCGGTAGGTCTCGATCAGCGTCTGGCCCAGGTCGCGGCTGACCACGCCGGCCTCGATCGCGGTCTCGAGGCGCTCGCGCGTCGGACGCGCGCGCGTGCCCGCCTCCAGGCCCCAGACGCGCGCGGCCGCGACCACCGGCGCGATGGCGCGCTTCTTCAGGTCGACCTTGTCGTCGGTGGCCTGGATCTGCTGGAACAGGCCCAGCGGCGGCTTGAAGCGCAGCGAGACGCGCGCCAGGTGCGCCATGAAGAGCTGGTTGCCGGCGGCGCCGGCCGCCAGGTCGGCCAGCGGCGCCACATCCAGCGCGCCGGCGACGGCGCGGAAGTCGAAGAAGATCGACGAGACCATGAGATTGTCGGGCGTCGGCTCGTCGATCCAGCCGCGCACCGTCTCCAGCCACGCGCCCAGCGGCCGGTTCCAGTTGGTGGCCATGCAGCCGCCGGGGCAGGGCGGGAAGCCGGCGGTGACCAGGTCGGCGACGACCAGCGCGGCCAGCTTCGCGAAGTAGTCCTTCGCCGCGGCCGTGTCGTCGCCGTAGACCAGCGCGTTGTCCTGGTCGGTCAGCAGCGCCTGCTCCATCCGCCCTTCCGAACCGAAGACCAGCCACGCATAGGGACACGGCGGCGGGCCCAGCTCGGCCTCGGCCAGCCTGCACAGCCGGCGGATGAGCGCGTCGTTCAGGCTGGCGAAGACGCGGCCGATCTGCCCCACCTTCAGGCCGCCGCGGAACAGGCGTTCGACCATCGCCGCGGCGTCGCGCCCGTAGGCGGCCAGAGACTCGCCGCGGTCCAGGTGGTCCAGGCGGCGCATGAGATAGAGCGGGTTGGTGGTCTGGTGGCGCAGCAGGTCGGTGGCCGTCAGCACGCCGATGATGCCGCCGTCGCGCACCACCGGCAGGTGGTGGATGCGCTCCTCGAGCATGTAGAGCAGCGCGCCGTGCACGGGCGTGTCGGCGGTCAGGGTCTTGAGCGGGCGCGTCATCACGCGCGCTACCGGGGTGTCCGGGCCCAGCCCCTCGGCCAGCACCTTCACCTGGAAGTCGTGGTCGGTGACGATGCCCGGCATCTCGTCGCCGTCGTCGCCGACCAGCGCGAAGTCGTCGCGCGCGTCGCGCATCGCGCGGGCGGCCTGCTGCACGGTGGCGCCGGGGGCCACGCGCACGACGCGGCGCAGCTCGAGGTCGCCCAGCTCGGTGGTCAGCTCGCCGCCCAGCGCGGTCACGCCGCCGGCGGTCACGCGCCGCAGGCGCTCGCCCAGGCTCTGCAGGAAGAACTCGGCGAAGTCGCGGTTGCCCAGCAGGCCGCGGAACACCGCTTCCGGCACGCAGTGGACCCGCACCTCACCCGTGGCCACCACGTCGAAGGCGGGCGCCGAGCGGCTGATCATCGACGGGTAGCCGAAGCAGTCGCCCTCCTCCAGCACCTGCAGCTCCTCGCCGTCGCGCACCAGGCGCGCCTGGCCGCCGGCCAGCAGGTACAGGCACGTGCTCTGCGGACCGTCCTGTTCCAGGATGCGCGCGCCGTCGGGGAACGCGCGGGCGGTGGCGGCGGCCTCGACGCGCTCGCGCTCGCTCTCGGTCAGCAGCGTGAACGGGTGCTGGCCCTGGAGGAAGTCCTGGAGGCGGGGGATCATGGGCCTCTCCCTTACAGCAACTGGGACAACAGCGTGCGCGCCGGGACCACCACGGGCCCGGTCGGCGCGAAGGCGTCGGCATCGACGAAGGGCAGCTCGGCCACGATCTGGAAAGCGTGCGGCGCACCCGTCTTCTCGTGGTACGACCGGAGGGCCGGCGTCAGCCGGGTGTCCGACAGCTTCGCTTCGGCCAGGAACCACGGTCGGCCGTCGCGCACCACGACGAAATCGACCTCGCGGCCCTGGCGGTCGCGGATGTAGCGCAACTCGAACTCGCCGAGGCCCAGGTCCGTCCAGCCCTCGACGGCCTTGAGCAGGTGGCAGGCGCAGAGCGTCTCGAAGCGCTTGCCCGGGTCGGCGACGCCGGACCAGTCGCGCAGGTACCAGCGGGGCTCCTTGCGCAGAGTTCCTGTCAGGCTCTTCGACCAGGGCCGGACCACGAAACCGTGGTGCAGCGAGCACAGCGTGCCGACCCACGACCGGATCGTGTTCTCGCTCACGCGCACCTCGCGGGCCAGCGAGCTGTAGACGAGCTGTTCGCCCGAGCGGTCCGTCAGCAGGCGCTCGAGCATGTCGAGCTGGTCGAGCTCCTGGATGCGCGTGAGGTCGCGCACGTCCTCGCGCAGCAGCTGCGTGCGGCGCAGGTTGCGCCAGCGCGTGGTGAAGGTGGCGGCGCGGCGCGTGAACGGCTCGGGGAAGCCGCCGTGGTCCCACAGCGCCTGCCAGTCCGCGTCAGCCAGCGCGGCGGGCGCGCGCACCGGTTGCGACGGCAGGGTCGGCGACGTCAACTCCGCCACGCTGAACGGATGCATGCGCAGCGGGAAGTAGCGTCCCATCAGGCTGTCGCCGCCTCGCCGATACTGGTCCAGGCGCGACGAGCCGGTGACCAGGACGCGCGAGCGCTGCTCGTAGGTGTCGAAGAATCCCTTCAGGAATCCCCGCCAGCGCCGGTAGCGGTGCAGTTCGTCGAAGGCGATCACCGGCGCCCGCGTGACCAGCCCCTCCAGCCCGGCGCGGCGCGCGACGGCCCCCGGCCCCGCCAGCACCACGGCGCGGTGGTCCTCGTTGTCCCAGTCCAGGTAAAGGTCGGCCCGGCCGCGGCAGATGGTGGTCTTGCCCACCTGACGGGGACCCGAGACGAAGATCATCTGGCGATGCTGCTCCAGATGGTCCTCGACGATGGCCTGGTAGACCCTGCGTGTCTCCATATGGACATTTTCGAACGATGCTGCGGAATTGTCAATATAATTCCGCAGTTGACTGCGGAATGGTCTTGAATATTCCGCAATTGGCTGCGGAATATGACAAATCATATTTTGACAAGCAGTTACCTGCGGCGATGCGATCCCGGCACCCCGTGCCGCTGCCCGCATCCCGCTTGGAAGCGCCCCGCCCGGCCCTTATGATCCCCGCCGAAGGCCCCGCCGGGGCCGGACCGGCCACCCGACCCGGAGCCGCCCCCCATGCGCGAACCCGCCCACCGACTGATCAAGCGCTCGCTGGTCTGGGCCGGCGTCTGCGCGGGGGCCGGGGCGCTGGTGCTGCTGCCGGATGTGATCATGCGCCGCCCGCTGTCGCCGCTGCCGCTCGTGGTGGGGGCGGCCACCTTCGCCGCGGCGCTGGCGCTGTACTGGCGCAGCTGGCGCGCGGCCGACCGGCTGGGCCGCGGCATCGAGGGCGCGCGCACCGCGGTGCTGAACCTGGTGGCCGACCAGGGCGCCGCGGTGCCGAAGACCCTCGGCCAGGGGACGCCGCCGGAGGTCGAGTCGATGCTCGCCTCGCTGGGCCTCTACCAGGACCAGATCACGCGCGAGCGCCACGCCCCGGACCACAAGCTGCTCACCGTGCTGGGCTCCCTGGCCAGCGGCGTGGTCATCATCACCGACCAGGGCCAGGTCCGCCTGCTCAACAGCACCGCGCGCGAACTGCTGGGGGCCGAGCGCGCCCGCGTGGGCACCTCGCTGTTCGCGGCGCTCAGCCGCGAGTCGGTGCTGGCCGCGATGCAGAAGGCCCGGCGCGCGCGCCGCGCGCTCGAGTCGGTGTTCGAGCGGCTGGACGGCGTCTCGCTGCAGGGCCGCATCGCGCTGCTGCCGGACGACGAGGGCGCGGTGATCATCTTCCCGCCCGTCGAGCTGGACCGCCATCGGCCCGGCGTCGAGTTCGACCTCAAGCTGCACGACGTGCCGCCGGCCGCCGGCCCGCTGGATCTGGCGATGCGGCTGGACGATGTTCCCGTCATCGTCATCGACACCGAGACCACCGGCCTGGACGTGACGACCGACCGCATCGTCTCGCTGGGCGCCGTCTGCGCGCACGGCCCGCGCCTCTACAAGAGCCGGCTGATGGACGACCTGGTGGATCCCGGCGTGCCCATCCCGCCCGCCTCGACCGCCGTGCACGGCATCACCGACGCGATGGTCAGGGACGCGCGCGCGTTCCCCGAGGTGTGGGCCGATTTCCAGCGCCTGGCGCGCGGCCGCGTCGTCGTGGGCCACAACATCTCGTTCGACCTGACGATCCTGCGCGAGGAGTGCCGCCGCCACGACCGCCCCTGGGAGGACTTCGTCTTCATCGACACGCTGCGGCTGGCCTCGCTGCTGAACCCGGCGATGGGACGCCTGGACCTGGAGAGCCTGGCGCAGCTCTACCAATTGGACCTGCACGGCCGCCACACCGCCCTGGGCGACGCGCTCGTCACCGCCGAGCTGTTCCTGCGCATGGTCACGCGGCTGCAGATGCAGGGGTTCAACACCCTCGGCGAGCTGTTGCGCTTCCACTGCACGGAGCCGGTCGACGTGATTGCTGGGCAGCGCGAGCGGGGGTGGATCCATACGCAGCCGGAGGGGTTGCGGCCGGAATGAGCGGGGCGTGACCGACTTGCGCCGGCGCAAGCGCCAGCCCGCGCCGAATTCTCAATCGCCTCTTCACACCGCCTCGATGTGCTAGAATGTGCGGCGTCCGGAGGAGACCCGATCCCGGAGGCGCGAAATGATGTCGATCAGGATGACGCACACGTTCCCGTTCCACCCGTTCCTTGCCGTGGCACTTGTGGCGCTCGCGCTGCCGGCGGCCGACCCGGCTGCCGGCGAGGAAAGCGATGACCGCTGGGATGCGCGCTTCGCGCCGGAAGGCGTCACCGGTGCGGTTCGTTGTCTGGTCGCCGACGGCAGCGGAGGCTTCTATGTCGGCGGCGACCTGGTGACCGCCGGCGGCCTGCCGGTCGGCCGTCTTGCACACTGGGACGGCAGCCGGTGGTCGGCGCTCGGGAGCGGGCTCGATGGCACCGTGCATGCCCTGGCGGTGGGGCCGGACGGCTGCCTGTATGCGGGCGGCTCCTTCGCGACGGCCGGAGGCATGCCTGCGACCCGGGTCGCGCGCTGGAACGGCTTGACCTGGTCCGGCCTGGGTGCGGGCTCGACGGCCACCGTCCGCGCTCTGGCATTCGGCAGCGACGGGCGGCTCTTCGCGGGCGGGGACGATCCCGGCTGGGGCGTTCCCGGGGCCTCGGCCGTCTCCGTCTGGGATGGCGCCTCGTGGACCTGGCTCGGTTCGCTCAGGAACGGCCCGGTAAGAGCCCTGGCGATCGGAACCGACGGGACGCTCTACGCTGGCGGGGGCGCGATGTCGAACGCCGGGATCGGCAGCGGGTGTCTCTTCAGCTGGAACGGCGCGCAGTGGACGGCCGTCGGCGCCGCCTCCCTCGATGGCGATGTCCGCTCGTTGTGCGTCGATGCCGACGGCGATCTCCTGGCCGGCGGCGCGTTCGTGTCGGCGGGCGGCCAGGAGTTGCTGCGCATCGCCCGGTGGGACGGCTCCAATTGGTGGCCTCTCGGCGAGGGCATCGCCTCGGAGGTGGGGCTCGTTCCCGAAGCGGCGGTGGAGACCATCGCGCGGGGCCCCGATGGGCTGATCTATGCGGGGGGGAATTTCGATTCCAGCGACAGCCTGCTTCCCGCCTACCTCGCGCGCTGGGACGGCGCGGGCTGGTCGCCGCTGGGCGATGGACCGGGCGGCATCGTGCGGGCGCTGATCACGGAGGGCGACGAGAGGCTCGTGGCCGGCGGCGCGACGGTCGGCGGGATCGCGCGCTGGAGCGGTTCCGGGTGGGAGGCGCTCGGCGCCGGCCTGAACGGCTGGGTGCAGGCCCTGGTCGTCGATGGCGGGGGCGGCGTCTTCGCCGGCGGCTGGTTCAGGCAGGCGGGATCGGCACAGTCTCCCTTGGTCGCGCGCTGGCACGGCACCGGCTGGACCGGCACCGGGGCGGGACTCAGCGGCCGCGCGGTCAATGCCCTGGCCACGGGTGCGAACGGAGTCGTGTACGCCGGCGGGGAGTTCACGCGCTCGGCGGACACGATGCTGGCGAACGTGGCGGGCTGGGATGGCGCGGCCTGGTCGGCGCTCGGCCTGGGGGTCAACGGCATCGTGCACGCACTGGCGGTCACCGGCGACGGCACGCTCTACGCCGGCGGTGAGTTCACCGTCGCCGGCGACATCGCGGCGTCGCACATCGCCAGCTGGAACGGCACGGCCTGGCGTTCGCTTGGCTGGGGTGTGGATGGACCCGTCACGGCGCTGGCCGTGGATGCCGCGGACAGGCTTTACGTCGGCGGGCAATTCACCTTCGCGGCGGATTTCGTGGAGCAGTACGTCGTGCCGGCGGCCAACATCGCCTGCTGGGACGGCGCGCGCTGGTCGGCGCTCGCGGCCGGCGTCGATGGGCCGGTGCGGGCCCTCCTGGCCGGGGAAAGCGGCTTCCTGCTGGCCGGCGGCGATTTCGACAACGCGGGCGAGACTCCGGCGTCGCATGTCGCGCGCTGGGACGGGGCGGCGTGGACGGACTTCGCGCCCGGCCTGAACGCCGCGGTCAGTGCGTTGGCGCTGGGCTCCGGCGGGGACGTGTTCGCCGGCGGCGATTTCACCACGGCGGGCGGCGCTGCAGTGTCGCATCTGGCCCGCTGGGACGGGGCGACCTGGAAGTCGCTCGGGTCAGGGACCGACAACGGGGTTCTGGCTCTGGCGATCGCGGGTGACGATCTGTGCGTCGGCGGCGCCTTTGCGCGGACGGGCGGCGTGCCCGCGGCCCGCTTCGGCATCTGGCACCTTCCGACGGCCGCTGCCGCGCCCATTGCCGCCGGGTCGGCGCGCGCGCGCCTCGAGGCGCCGTTTCCGAACCCGTTCAATCCGAGGGCTACGCTCCGGTACGAGATCGCCGAGCGGGGGCCGGTCCGCCTGGCCGTGTACAACCTGCGCGGCGAGCACGTCGTTACGCTCGCGGAGGGCGAACACGCGGCGGGCCTGCACGTCGTGGAGTGGACCGGCCGGGACGCGAGAGGACGTTCCTGCCCCAGCGGCATCTACTTCGCCCATCTGCTGTCTGCCGAAGGCGCGGCGACGCGGCGACTGACGCTGTTGCGGTAGTCCCCCCGCGGCTTCGCCGACCCGCGGGAGAGCCCGCGCGCCGCCGCCCGCGCGGTGATGATGGCGCGCGGCCGCGAGTTGGCGCCGGCCGCTGCCGCCGCCGGCGTCGAGGCCTTCATCGCCTCGCTGGCGGAGATGCCCGGCGAAAGTTTCTTCATGGGCGTGCACCAGCTGCGCTACCTGCCGGAGCCGAGCGGGCCGGTGCGCGCGTACGTCGACACGCTGCTGGCGCATGCGACCGACAACCTGGTGCTCCGCGTGGCGGCCGAAGTGCGGCGGGAACTCGCGGACCGGTAAGCCGGCCGAATCGTTGACCGGTCAATCGTCCAAGAAAACGGCATGCACGTGCGCCGGCGCACGCCCAGCCCCGCCCCGCCACCGCCATTGCGCCGGCCCAAGCCGACGCCCGCGCAAGCCGAAGGCCCCGACCGCAACCGGCCGGGGCCTCCGAAGTGGCGTGATCCGCGTCGATGAGCCGGGCCCTGCTACTTCACCAGCGTCATCGAGCGCGAGATCACGCGCAGCGAGGTCTCCAGGCGGTACACGTAGGTGCCCGAGGCGGCCGGGGCGCCCGCATCGCTGCGCCCGTCCCAGGTCACGCGGTACTCGCCGGCCTCGCGCGCGCCGTCGACCAGCGAGCGCACGAGCCGACCCTGCAGGTCGAACACGTCCAGCCGCACCGGACCGGAGCGGTCCAGGCTGAACGCGATCGTCGTCGAGGGGTTGAACGGGTTCGGGCTGTTCTGCGCGAGCTTCATCGCCGTCGGCGTCACGTCGCCGTCCGGCGTCGTGGCGTCGTCGTCGCGGTCCTCGATGCCGACCGTGCCGCCGGTGATGATGCGGCCCTCGCCGGCCAGCGGGTACGCGGCCGCCGAGACGAAGCCGCCCAGGCCCTGGACGATGTAGTTGGCCAGCGCCTGCTGGTACGTCACGCCCATGATCTTCAGGGGCGCGCCGTGGAACGGGTACTGGTCGCCGCCGCGGGCCGAGAAGTCGACGATCGCCATGTTCACGGCCGGGCCCGGGACCACCGCGCCGAACTCGCAGATGACCGTCTGCGGCGCGTCCATCAGCACGATCTCGCGGACGCGCGTGCCGGGAACGGTGACGTTGCCGGCGGCATCGAGCACCTGGGCCGTGCCGCTCGGGTCGTAGAGGAAGCGCATGCCGGCCACCTGGCCGAAGCGCCCATCGACGAATTCCACGCGGCTGACGCAGTTCTCGAGGATCTCCTTCAGGTTCTCGCGGCTCAGGTTCTCCACCACGCTCAGGAAGTTCGCGAACGGCAGGATATTGAAGGTATCCAGCAACGTCAGGTTGCCGGCGGGGATCACGGCGTTGTTGCGGATGCCGCCGCCGTTCTGGATGGCCACGTCGACGTGCGAAACGCCGTAGTCGCCCATGAACTGGCGGGCCTGCCACAGCATGGCGTCGGCGACGAGGTTGCCTTCATTGGTTTCGCGTGTGCGGACGTTGGTGCGCACGCCGTCCAGGGCGACATCGCTGGTGCCGATCACCTGCGCGCCCAGGGCGGCCGAGTAGGCCGCCACCGGGACCTGCACCGCGGCCGCGATGGCGGCATCGGGCGTCACGCCGTCGGCGAACGAGGCGTTGGCCACGCGCACCGGGCCACCGGCCGTGCCGGTCACGTTACCCGCGGCGTCGAACGTCACTTCCAGGCGACCGACGTAGAAGTAGTCGCCCTGCGTGGTCACGACCGGCACGTTCGCGCCGTCCAGGTCGGTGGCGATCATCGGATAGGATCCGTAGATGACGTCGCCCGGCACCAGCAGGTCGCCCGGGTTGGCGAGCACCTCGCTGCCGCCGCCCGCCACCATGACGTCCACGCCGCGGATCTGCGCCGCCAGCGCCAGGTCCTCGAGGATGCTCTGCAGGTGGCTGATCAGGACGATCTTGTTCACGCCGGCCAGCGTCAGCGCGTCGATCTCGGCCTGGACGGCCGGGGCCACCGCGTTCACGACCACGCCGCGCGGGCTCGAGATGTAGGGCAGCCGCTCGGTCGTGGCGCCGACGATGCCGACCTGCTCGCCGCCGGTCGTCACCACGTGCGAGCGCACCAGGTCACCGCCGGTCACGTACGCCTGCAGGCCGGGCTCGGCGCTGAAGTCCAGGTTGCAGTTGACGTACTTGGGGCGGTTGACGTACCCGGCCATGAAGTCGGCCAGGACGTCGGGGTTGAAGTCGAAGTCGTGGTTGCCCAGGCACACCGCGTCGTAGCCGATGCGCTCCATGACCAGCGTGTCGTAGAAGGGCACGCCGTGGTCCAGGCTGGCCGAGAAGTTCGGGCCGGCCAGGAAGTTGTCGCCGCTCGAGACCATGATCTGGCCGTCGGTGGTCGCTGCGGCTCGCAGCTGGTCCAGCTTGGCCACGAAGGCCGCTGCGCCGCCGAAGCCCGCGGCGTTCGGCAGCAGCGCGCTCTCGCCGTCGTTGTTGTGGAAGACGGTCAGCGTGTAGGCATCGGCGCCGCCGGCCATCGCCAGCGCGGCCAGCAGCGCGAGCGCCGTGAGGATCGATCGCCACTTGAACATATGCACAACTCCCCCGTGGTTGACCTGTCGGCTGGGTCGCCGCAGGCGCGCGGGATGCGGCACGCATCCGTTGCCCGCGACGCTCCGTAAGTGCGGGGAGTCTACCGCCCGATTGTCAACGGACGGTCTGCCGACGGCCAGAAGCTCGTGAGAAACCACGCGCGCGGGACGCCGACGCTGACCCTCCGCTAACCGGAACCTGACCGTGAATTCGCGCAGCGTGAACGGCGGCGATACAGGCGATGCCTAGACTGTCGGCCAACCGGGGAGGCAGCCATGCGCGTCGCGATCTTCGCCGAGACGTTCCTGCCGAAGTGGGATGGTGTCGCCAACACCGTCTGCCACCTGCTCGACCACCTGGCGGCGCGGGGGCACGAGTCGCTGATGATCGCGCCCGAGGGCGCGCCGCCCAGCTACGCGGACACGCCGATCCTGGGCCGCCCGTGCTTCGCGCTGCCGATGTACCCCGCGCTGCGGCTGGTCACGCCACGACCGGGCATCGGCGCGGAGATCCTGGACTTCAAGCCCGACATCGTGCACCTGGTGAACCCCGCGCTGCTGGGCATCAGCGGCCTGCATCGCGCGCGCGAGGCGGGCGTGCCCGTCGTGGCCTCGTACCACACCGACCTGCCGGGCTACCTCGAGAAGTACAACCTGACGGCCTTCCGCGACTTCGTCTGGAACTACTTCCGCTGGCTGCACAACCAGGCCGACCTGAACCTCTGCCCGACCCGCTTCATCCGCCGGCAGCTGGCCGACCACGGGTTCGAGCGACTGGAGATCTGGGGCCGCGGCGTCGACAGCCAGGTCTTCTCTCCCGAGCGTCGCACCCGCCTGTGGCGCGAGCGCCTGACCGGCGGGAACCCCGAGGCGCCGCTGCTGGTCTACGTCGGTCGCCTGGCCGTGGAGAAGCGCGTGGATGTGATCCGCCCCGTGCTCGCTGAGTTGCCGGATGTCCGCCTGGCGATCATCGGCGATGGTCCCGAGCGGACGCGCCTGGAGGAGCTCTTCGCCGGCACCAACACCGTGTTCACGGGTTATCTCACCGGCGATGACCTGCCGGCCGCCTACGCCGCCGGCGACATCTTCGTGTTCCCGGGCGAGAACGAGACCTTCGGCAACGTCGTCCTGGAGGCCATGGCCTCCGGCCTGCCGGCCCTGGTCGCCTCCCACAGCGGGCTCAAGGACCACACCCACAACGGCTGGAACGGCTTCCAGTTCGAGCCGGGCAACGGGGCGCAGCTGGCTACGCTGGTCCGGTGGCTCCTGAGCGATGCCGACTACCGCGCCCGCCTGGCGGCCAACGCCCTGACCTATGCCCGTGGCCTGACCTGGGAACAGAACCTGGACGGGCTCCTCGGCCACTACGAGCGCCTGGTGGCGGCCAGCCGTGCCGACGGCGCCCCGGCGGCCCGCAGGCCCACCGGTCCCCCGGTCGGGGTGGCGCCGGCCTCCCGCCTGGCCTAGACTGGCCCGGGGCTCCGGACGCTGTGGTCCGGACCGGACCGGGAGGTCGGGATGGGGGAGAAGGGCCGCGCCGCGGAGAACCGGACGCTGTGCAAGTGGAAGCCGGGCCAGTACGAGAAGGAGCGCGAGCTGCTCGCCCGGATCGTCGCCGAGCCCGTGTTCTTCTGCACCGACTGCGGCCGGGTCGCCGCGAAGAAGAAGTGGCTCTGCGAGCCCGAGCGCCTGCTCAAGGACGAGTGATGTCGTCGGCCCCGTCCCCTGGGGCCGCCCCGAAGTGCCGCACGCGCCCCCGCCCGCGCATGAGGATGTCGTGGGCGCTCGTCAACGCCTCGCCCTCGCCCGCCGCCACCTGGACGTAGGTCCCCTCCGGCGTCATCTGTCGCAGCTTGAAGTTGTCCTGCCGGTAGGCCTCCAGGGCCACGTCGCGCAGGTAGCGCCGATGCGCCGGCGCCTCGACCGGGAAGACCACCTCCACGCGCCGGTTGAGGTTGCGCATCATGAGGTCGGCGCTGCCCAGATACACCTCTTCGTCGCCGTCGTTCAGGAAGTAGAAGACGCGGCTGTGCTCCAGGAAGCGGCCGACGGTGCTGGTCACCGTGATGTTCTCGCTGATGCCGGGCCACCCCGGGCGCAGGCAGCAGATGCCGCGGATGTACAGTTCGACCTTCACGCCCGCCTGCGAGGCACGGTACAGCAGGCGGATCACCGCCGGGTCCACCAGTGCGTTGGCCTTGAGGATGATGTGCGCGCGCCGGCCGCCCGCGGCGTGCGCCGTCTCGCGCTCGATCAGCTTCTCCAGGCGCGCCCGCAGCGTGACCGGCGCGATCAGGAGCTTGCTGTAGTCCTGCTTCGTGGAGTAGCCGGTCAGGTAGTTGAACAGGTCGGTCGCGTCGACGCCCATCGTCTCGTCGCAGGTGAAGACTCCGATGTCCTCGTACATGCCCGCGGTGACGGGGTTGTAGTTGCCCGTGGCCAGGTGCAGGTAGCGGCGGATGCCCTCGCCTTCGCGCCGGACAACCATGGCGATCTTGCTGTGGGTCTTGAGCCCAACCACGCCGTAGACCACGTGGACGCCGGTCTGCTCCAGCAGGCGGGCCCAGCCGATGTTGCTCTCCTCGTCGAACCGGGCGCTCAGCTCGACCAGGACGGCCACCTGCTTCCCGTGCTCGGCGGCCTCCAGCAGCGCATCCACGACCGGCGAATTGCGGCCCACACGGTACAGCGTCTGCTTGATGGCCAGGACCTGCGGGTCGCGCGCGGCGGCGCGCAGGAACTCCACCACCGGCTCGAACGAGTCGTAGGGGTGGTGCAGCAGGATGTTGCCGGCGCGAATCGCGTCGAAGATGTCGGCACCGGTCGCCTTGCGGAGCTCCTTGGGCACGAACGGCCGGTAGGGCGGGAACTTGAGCTCGTGGCGCTCGACGCCGTTGTAGACCTGCCACAGCGCGCTGAGCCCGAGCGGACCGTGCATGACGAACAGGTCGGAGGCCCGCGCCTCCAGGTTCTCCAGCAGCACCTCGCGAACGCCGGCCGGCATGTCCTCGTGGATCGAGACCTGGACCACGGACCCGAACTTCCGCCGGCGGATGCCCTGCTGCATCGTCTCCAGCAAGTCGTCCGCCTCGATCTCCTGGATCTCGATGTCGGCGTCGCGCACGACCCTGAACGGGTGCGCCGAGACCACCTCCATGCCCGGGAACAGCGGGCCCAGGTTGGCCTGGATCACCTGCTCGATCCAGACGAAGTAGTGGTGGCGTGGCAGCGTGCCGTCGCGGCGCTCGCCGCCGGACGACTTCTTCAGGGGGATCAGCCGCGGCAGCGTGTCGGGGACCTTCAGGCGCGCGAAGCGCTCCTGTCCCTTGGGATCGCGCACGACAATGGCGAGGTTCAGGCTCAGGTTCGAGATGTGGGGGAACGGGTGCCCCGGGTCCACCGCCAGCGGCGTCAGCACCGGGTGGATCACCTCGCGGAAGTAGCTGTCGGCGCGCCGTCGCTGCGTGTCGTTCAGGCGCGCGTAGTCCAGCACGTGCACGCCCTCGCGGGCCAGTCGCGGCAGCAGCTTGCGGCGAAGGAAGCCCAGGCCCTCGGTGTAGAGCTCCAGCGAGAGCTTGCGGATCGCGGCAAGTTCCTCGCGCGGCGTCAGGCCGGCCGGGTCGGCCGTGGCGACGTGCGACAGCACCTGGCGCCGGATGCCCGAGACCCGGACCATGAAGAACTCGTCCAGGTTGGAGCCGAAGATCGCCAGGAACTTGGCGCGCTCGAGCAGCGGGTTGCGCTCGTCGCGGGCCTCGTCCAGCACGCGCCGCTGGAACTCCAGAAGCCCCAGCTCGCGGTTCACGTAGAGCCGGGGGTCGTCGAGCGGCAGGTCGCGCGGTCGCGGGGTCATGGGCGGGTCTCCCGGCGCCGCGGTCGCGCGGCCAGCCAGGGGAACGGCGCGGCAGGTTCCGCCCGCCAGAACCCGGACAGCGCCGCGCGGCTGGCCAGCCACTCGTCGAGGGCCTCGGCGCGCAGGCGGGTGTAGAAGGCCAGCGCCGCCGCGGACTCGAAGCCGGGATTGCCGGCGGCGCAGTCGCGGGCCAGCCCGAGGAATGTCTCGGCGTCCTGGACCCGGCCCACCAGCGTCTGGTAGGTGTGCAGGCGCGCGGCGTGGTCCGGCGGCAGCGCCGGAACGGCGGGCTGCACGATCTCGAAGCGATAGCGGAACTTCTTGAAGGCCAGCCGCACGCGGTGGATGGTTGCCGTGTCCTGGGGATCGGCGGCGGCGTCACGGCTGACGACGCGCGCGTACGCCTCGTCGACCGGCGCGAACGGGTCCAGGTCCGGGTCGGGCGACCGCAGCTGCTCCGCCAGCCGCGCGCGCAGCCGCTTCAGGCGGTCCTTGAGCTGCCTCGTCCCGAAGCTGCGCGCCGCGCGCCGCGCGCCCCGCAGCAGCTCCTGCTCCTGCGCCAGCAGGTGCTCGCGCAGCGCCACCAGCGACGGCTCCTCGCGCAGGTGCTCGTCCAGGCTGGCCTGCATGACCTGCGTGTCGCGCAGCTCGTCGAAGCCGTCGATGAGATCCTTCAGCTGCCTTCGCGCCCGCGACGGCTTCCCGCGACCTTCCAGCAGCCCGGCCACCTCCACGAACGCGATCAGGCGCCGTGCGGCCACGCGCAGGTCGTGCACCGATGCCTCGGAGAAGTCCTCGCGGCACGCCTTCAGGCGCACCAGGAAGTTCTCGCGGCGCCGGTCGAAGGCGTCCAGGAAGAGCTGCGCCGCCTCCATCACGCCCGCCTCATGCGATCGCCAGTTCGACGCCGAAGACGTCCTGGAACAGCGCGCGTCGCTTGGTCAGCGTCCACTTCTCCAGGGCCAGGTCGCCCTCGCCCTCCAGCGTCAACGTCCAGCGCGAGCGGGCGCCGGTCAGCCCGACGCGCCGCACGCGCCCGGCATGGCCGGTGTCGATGCCGTCGGCCAGCCGCAGCAGGGCGCACAGCTTGTTGACCATGACGCGGTCGCGGGGCGCCAGCGCCTTGAAGTGGCCGTGCTCCAGGGTGGGGGCCGTCTTGCGGTGGTAGCGCACGATGTTCGCCACCACCGCCTGCTGGGACTCCGAGAGCCCGAACAGGAAGCTGTTGTGCAGCAGGTAGTGCCCGTGGCGGTCATGGTCGATGGCGTTGACGAAGTAGCCGATGTCGTGGAGCAGCGCCGCGACCTCCAGCACCAGGCGTTCCTCGGCGCCCAGGCCGTGGAGCGTCGTCGTCTGGTCGAAGATCTGCGTGGCCAGGTCGGCGACGATGCCGCCGTGCTCGGCGTCGAGCGCGTACTTCCCGCCCAGGTGAACCGCCGACGACCACACCTGCTCGCGTCGCGGCGGCCGCGGGTCGGCCTGCGCGGCCAGGTCCCACAGGACGCCATCCTTGAGCCCGACGCCCGGGATCAGCACCTCGCGCACGCCGGCCGTCTTCACCAGGCTCTGCAGGACCACGCACGCCGGCATGATCACGTCCGCGCGATCCGGGCGCAGGTCGTAGCGCGCGGCGCGCTCGGACGGCGTCAGCGCGCCCAGCAGGTCGCCCAGGTCCCGCAGGTCCCGCTGGGTGATCAGTCGGGCCGAATCACGGCGGAAGATGCGCTTCGCGAGCTCGCCCATCTCCTCGATGTTGCCGCCCGTTCCCACGCAGAGCTCGATGCCCTGCCGCCCGATCTCGCGGTCAAGCCGGCGGCGCGTGGCCTCGGCGTACTCCTTCACCATGCGGTTGAACGACTGCCACGACCGGCCGTTGCCGTCGAACTTCTGCAGGAGCCGCACCGTGCCCATGCGGTAGCTCTCGGAGGAGACGATGTTCTCGCCCTCGGTGAGCGTCACCTCGACGCTGCCGCCGCCGATGTCGATCAGCATCGCGCGCCGCCTGCCCAGGTCCACGACCTTGCCGATGGCCAGGTGGATCAGGCGGGATTCCTCCTCGCCGCTGATGACCTCGACGTTGATGCCCGTCTCGCGCGCGATGAGGTCGACCAGGACGTCGCTGTTGCCGGCCTCGCGCAGCGCGCTGGTCGCCACGGCCCGCAGCCGGGTGACCATGAGGTCGGCCGCCGCCTTGCGGAAGCGGACGAACGTCTCGGCGGCCGCCTGCATCGTCGGTTCGGAGATCTGGCCGTGGGCGAAGGCGTCCGCGCCCAGGCGCACGGGCGCGCGGGCGGCGCTGAGGACCTGCATCCGCCCGTCCGGTCCCAGCCGGGCGACGGCCATGCGGATGCCGTTGGAGCCGGCGTCGATGGCGGCGATGTTCTGCACGGGGCTCTCCCACCGCCCAAGGGTGTCGCGGACGCTGCCGGTGGAACTCTACATTCAATACAGAGGCGGGTCCGGTGTCCACCGGGCGGGGAGGCGCTTGCAGAAAATTAACATTCAGGCGCCGGCGGGAGGCCGGATCCTCAGATCCGGGCGTCGGTCAGCAGCTCGTCGACGGACTTCCCGTCACCCTCCGGCGCCTCGTCCGGGGCGCCGGCCACCGGCTTGCCGTCGGGGTCGATGCTCACCGACAGGAAGTCCGCCACTTCCAGCTTCTTGTTGTCGGCCAGGTCGATCAGGAACTGGTCGTCGCGTTCCAGGCGGCGGCCGGTCTTGTCCTTCGTGATGCGCACCAGCGGGCTGTCCCACTTCGAGCCGCGCGCGGTGACGTAGCCGCGGCTGCCGTCGTTGAGCACCACCTCGCTGCCCGGCGGATACAGGCCCACCGCCCGCACCAGCGCCATGAGCGCGTTGGGGTGGAAGGCTGAGCGGTCCTTGAAGATGATCTCGAAGGCGCGCCGCGGCGGCATCGGGTTCTTGTAGGGACGCGCGGCGGTCAGGGCCTCGAACACGTCGCAGACCTGGATCAGCCCGCCGATGGGGCTGCGCACGGCCCACTCGGGCATCTTCGGGTAGCCGCCGCCGTCCTGGCGGATGTGATGGCCCCAGGCCGCGGCCAGCACCATCGGCGTCACGTCGGGGCGGCCCATCAGCAGGCGCGCGCCGATCTCGGCGTGCGACTCGGCGAGCTTCCGCTCCTCGTCGTCCAGCTTGCCCGGCTTGTAGAGGATCTCGTCGGGAACCTTGGCCTTGCCCAGGTCGTGCAGCAGGCCGGCGGTCGCCAGCTCGCCCAGCCGGTGCTCGGGCCAGCCCATCTCGCGCCCCACCGTCAGCGCCAGCGTCGACACGCGCACCGAGTGCCCGATCGTGTAGCTGTCGTAGTCGGGGTAGCGCATCAGGTTCATGATGTCCATGGTCTCGCGGTCCGCGCGGACCTGCAGCTGCTCGCTCACCGATTGCGTGCGCGCCAGGTCCAGCTCGCCATCGCGCCCGACCACGGCGTGGTTGCTGGCCACCGTCTCGTACATCGACTGGAAGATGGGCAGCAGCGGCGCCAGGTCGTTCTGGATGGAGCGGCCCAGGCCGCCCTCGCCGTCCTCGTCGTCCTCGGTGAAGTCGAACTGGATCAGCGACGGGTCCACCGTCGAGAAGTCCACCTGGTCCACCGGCCGGTTCGGGTCCGCCTGCCGGAAGTGCGGCGTCAGCTCGATCAGCCGGATGCCCTCGGCGCGCAGCATCGCCATCGATTCGTCCAGCGAGCCGGTGCGCTCGCGAAGGCCGGCGGCCAGGCGGAAGAACGCGGCGACCTCGTCGGCGGTCACGTGCTGCTGGAAGAGGAAGCCGCCGCAGCCGAGGCGTTCGGCGAACTCGATCAGGCTCCGCCCCGCGATGGATGGCCCCACCAGGAAGCGGCCGTCGCGGATGAACTTGCCGTTCAGCACGCCGAAGAAGAAGGCGTTCTCTTCCGACTCGCGCAGGCGGGCATCCAGTTTCGCCGCGAAGTCGCGGCCCAGCGCCTGCACCTTCGGGTGCGCGTCGAAGTAGAGCCGGCGCTGCGTGATGCCGCTCGAGAGCATGATGATCAGGTCGCTGAAGGTGGCGCTCACTTCGATTCCTCCTGCGGCGTCCCCTCGAGCTTCTCCAGGGCCGCGCGGGCGGCGTCGCGCGCGGCGGCAGGCCAGACGGGGATGAACAGCCAGCGCCTTTCCGCAACGATGTCGCGCAGCACCTCCGTGGCCCCGCCCACGCGCAGGCGGCTCAGCCATTCGATGGCTCCCGGCACCCAGGGCTCGGCCAGCTCGTCGTCCTCCAGCCGGGACACGATGCCGCGCAGGTAGCGGCCGGCCTGGTCGGCCAGGGCCGGCACCACGCGTTCGGCAACGCCCTGCTCGAGCATCGCCTGGTAGAGACGCAGGTGCGAGCGGTCCCAGCCCCCGAGGCAAGCCACCAGCTGCCGCACCAGCGGGTGCGCGTCCTGGCGCGCCAGGCGCGCCGCCAGCAGGGGCCCCAGCTCCTCGCTCAGCGACGAGCGCAGCAGGAGCCGGTACACGGGGAACAGCAGCGGCGCCGGCGCGTCCAGCAGGCGGGCATCCACCTGCTTCCCGCGCAGCGCCGGCAGCTCCTCCAGGCGGGCCAGCAGGTCCAGGCGCTCGCGGACGTCCAGGTCGGTCAGCTCCGCGAAGAGCTGCAGCCTGCCCGCCGGATCGTCCCACTCGATGCCCAGCAGCAGGTCGTTGACCAGCAGCGGCCAGGCGGCCTCCTTGTGCGCCGCCTCCAGCAGGCCCTCCCACACCGCCAGCCACAGCCAGCTCAGCTTGCCCGGCCGCACCATGCGCATCGGCGCCAGGATCGCCCGGGCCAGGTCCGGCGTCTGCGGGCTCCAGCCCTGCTGGAAGGTCGCGCGCAGCGCATCGCGTGCCGCGTCCAAGTCGCGCGCCGAGCAGTTGTCGCCGGCCACCATCGATTCCATCAACGCGGCAACCTGCTCGGTCAGCTCCGGCGACGGCGCCGCCGCCAGGATCTGGTAGCAGATCGCCAGGCAGTCGGCGTTGGTCCCGGCGTCGAGGTCCTCGATGGGCCGCTCCGAGGCGGCGACGGCATCGACCAGCGCGCCCAGCTGCGCCCGCGTCATGGTGTAGGTCACCGGCGTCCGCTTGACGCCGCGCGGCCGGGGCCGGTTCTCCAGCAGGGGCCGCGACTCGCCCTTCACCTCGCGCTCGACGCGCAGGCGCTGGAACGCGAGCTCGACCATCTCGCTGTCCCCGGTCAGCTCCAGCGCCTTCGTGGCATGGGCCACCAGGGCCTCGAGCACCATCGGGTCGGAGTTCGTCTCGGCCAGGCGGTCGATGATGTCCTTCATCGCGCGGATCGCCGCGTCGGGGATCCATTCGCCCAGCACCTGCGTGATGCGGTCGATCGGCGTCTCGTGCAGCCGCTGCAGTTTCTGCGGGTCGGCGCCGGTCATGATGCCGCGCACCACGGCCAGGAACTCGCGCTCGAGCTTCTGGCCATCGGGCGTGGCGACCAGCATCGCATCGGGGATCGTGTTCGGGTCGAAGGCGTCGACGTTCGGCCGCGTGCCGCCGCTGCCGACCATCTTGTGGCGCATCTTCACGTAGAGCTGGCGGCTGGTCGCGCGCACGCTCGCCGGCAGGCCGGTGACCTCGATGGCGCGGTAGGCCCGCGACGACCCCAGCTCCGACTGCTGCTTCTTGAGCGCGAGCAGCGCGGCGTGCAGGTCCTCGGCGCTCGTGTCCTGGTCGATCTCCAGCAGGGCGATGTCCAGCGGCAGCAGCAGCTTGTGCAGGCGCTTGGCCTCGCGGCCGTCGGCGGGCGCCAGCGAGGGGCCCATCGTCAGGCCGGCCTCGTTCACCTCGATGGCCACCACGCCCTGCGGACCGGCCGCGCGCGCGACCGCACGATGGGCGGCCTTGGCCACCTCGCGGTATTTTTCATGGCCGGGCGGGTAGTACGAACCCACCGTCAGCATGCGGTCGAGCGCCGCCAGCAGCTCGGCGTGCTCGGGCGCGAGCGTGGCGGGCGTCTCGCCGGCCGGCGACGGCAGGTCCTTGTCGGCGATCGAGGACAAGCAGGCCCCTCCCGGGTCTGACACGGTTACGGCTGACGGGATCGGCCGGAAAATCGTCGGTTTTACACTATTTCTCGTTCCGCCCGGGTTCAGGCCCCCCGACGGGACGCCCCGGCAACCTCAAGGAGCCACAGGGAATGACCGGAAACGACCCCGGACCGGACGGTCAGGCTGCCATGGCGGCCATCGCGGCCTACCACGAGGCCACCAAGCACCAGGTCCGACGGTACGCCCGCTCCCTGGGCTGGCTGGACTGGACCAACCAGCCGGACCCCTTCCGCGTCCACGACGGGGCGCCCCGGCAGCGATTGCCCCTGCCGCCGACGGCCACCGGCCGGGGGCCGACCTGGGATGCGGTGCGCGAGGGGCGCGTGGCCGGCGCGCCGCAACCCGTGACCGACGCCACGCTGGGCGACCTGCTGTTCCACAGCCTGGCGCTCTCGGCCTGGAAGCAGGTTCGCGGCCCCGACGGCCGGGTCGTCTCGCGCTGGGCGCTGCGCGTGAACCCCTCGAGCGGCAACCTGCACCCGACCGAGGGCTGGCTCATCGACCCGCGCGGGGTGCATCACTACGCGCCCGCCGACCACGCGCTCGAGCTGCGCGGCTGCTGGGGCGACGGGCCCGCGAACCGCTTCGACGCCCCGGTCCTGGGCCTGCCCGCCGACTCGTTCCTGGTGGCGATCTCGTCGATCCCCTGGCGCGAAGCCTGGAAGTACGGCGAGCGCGCCTTCCGCTACTGCCAGCACGATGCCGGCCACGCGCTGGCCGCGATCGGCCTGGCGGCCGCGCGCCTGGGCTGGACGGCGCGACGGCTGGAGGGCGTCGGCACCGGGGAACTGGCGGCGCTCCTGGGCCTGGACCCGGACAGGGGTCCTGAATTCGAGCACGCCGAGGCCCTGCTGGCGGTCGTCCCCGGGCCCTGGCCCGGCGGCGCGCTGAAGGCGAAGCCGCCCGTGCCCGCGCGGTGGCTGGGCGTGGCCAACCGGCTGAGCCCGTCGCACCACGACTGGCCGCTCGTCGCCGAAGCGGCTGCGGCCGTGGCTGCGCCGGCGGCGGACGTCTGGGTGGCCGGCGTTGATGCGGCCGGCGCCGGAACGTGCGCCGGCGCACGCGATCCCGATCGCCCCCTCGACGCCGGCACCCTGATCCGCGGCCGGCGCAGCGCCGTCGCCATGGACGGGCGCACCGGGCTGGACCTGCCCGCGTTCTGCCGCCTGCTGCAGGCGCTGTTGCCGGTGCGCGCGCCGTCCGCGCCGTCCGCAGCGCCCGCAGCGCCCGCGACACCTGCGCCGCCCGCAGCGCCCGCGCCGCCCGCGATACCCGCGCTGCCCGCGACCGCTGCGGACCCGGCCCTGCGCGCCGTCGGCCCCCGGGTGGATGTGTCGCTGGTGCTCCTGGTGCACCGCGTCGACGGCCTTGCCGCCGGCCTTTACATCCTGTGCCGCGCGCCGGACCACGAGGCGGACCTGCGCGATGCCCTGCGCGCCGACTTCACCTGGGAGCGCCCGGCCGGAGTCCCGCCGACCCTGCCGCTGCACCGCCTGGGTACGGGTGACCTGCGCGAGGCGGCGCGGCAGGTAAGCTGCGCGCAGGACATCGCCGCCGATGGCGTGTTCAGCGCGGGACTGCTGGCCCGCTTCGAGCCCGTCCTGGCGCAGGGGGGGCCGTCCGCCTGGGCGCGCCTGTTCCAGGAGACCGGCGCCGTCGGCCAGCTGCTCTACCTGGAGGCCGAGGCGGCCGGACTGCGCGGCACCGGCATCGGCTGCTTCTTCGACGACGAGGTGCACCGCGCGCTGGGACTGGTGGACCGCCGCTGGCAAAGCCTCTACCATTTCACGGTGGGCGGGCCGATCGACGACCCGCGGCTGCAGTCGGAGCCGGCGTACGCGGAGCGCAGGGAAGGAGCGGACGGTGACGGGTGACGAGCGCGGTGAAGACGGCGGCGAGGAGCGCCGTGATGAGGGCACCGGCGGCGGCCGCCGCGAACTGCCCGAGCCGCCCGACCCGGCGCGTGTGGAGGACCTTCGCCGCCGGCTGCGCCAGGAACGGCAGGCGCGGGGCGGCGGATCGGGCGGCCTCCCTCGGCTTGGTGCGCGCACGCAGGAAGAGGCCGGTCGTCGTGCACGCGACATCGGGATCTACACCATCATCCCGATGATGATGCTCGTGGGCCCGGCCATCGGCTACCTGCTGGGGATGGGGGCCGAGCGCGTGTTCGGCGGCAAGCCGTGGCCGTCGCTGGCGGGGATGCTGTGGGGGATGCTGGCGGCCTTCCGCCAGGTGTACCTGATCCTGAAGGAGCGCGGTCGGAAGCCGCGCGGGCACGATCCGTCTTGAACCGTCCATCCAGAAAGGAAGTTCCGATGCGGCCTCACCTGAAGTTCCCGGCGCCGCGGCGCCGTCGTCCCGCCCCTGCGCTGGCGGCCCTGGCCCTGGCGGTCGCGCTGCCCGCCGCCGCCCTGTCCGCACCCATCGACAGCGCTCTCTTCGATGGCCGCGGTCCGGCCCCCCGCTCGTTCACGAAGGACGTCGAGATCGCCGCGCCGGCCGCCGCCGCCTGGGCGCTGTGGACCGACGCGGCTGCCTGGCAGGGGATGATGGGCCCGGACAGCCGCGCGAACATCGACCTGGAGATCGGCGGCCGCTACGAGTGGCTGTTCGACGGGAAGATCGGCAGCAACGGCTGCCAGGTGCTCGGCTACATCCCCGGCCGCATGGTCAGCTTCACCTGGAACGCGCCGCCGACGCAGCCCACGCGCGAGCGCCGCACCTGGGTGGTCGTCGAGGTCGAGGCCCTGGGTGAAGCCTCGACGCGCGTGCGCCTGACCCACCTGGGCTTCGGCGAGGGTGCCGACTGGGATGCCACCTACGCCTACTTCGACAATGCCTGGGGCCGCGTGCTGCCGCTGATGAAGCAGCACCTCGAGGGCGCCGGCAAGTAGCGCCGCCGGCCTGGCCACAACCGCGTCACGATGGAACGGCCGCCGGCCCCGCGAAGGGACCGGCGGCCTTGCTGCGGCAGGCCGGGCGAGCAGGCCTGCAGCGGCTGTCCTGGCATCGAGCAGTTCGGCATCGTCAGGTCGACGACGTCACTTCAACATCGTCACTTCAACATCGTCATCTTGCGGGTCTCGGCGATGCCGTCGCCCTCCAGACGGTAGAAGTAGACGCCGCTCGGGTGGTCGGTCGCGTCCCAGGTCACGAAGTGGTCGCCGGCGCTCATCACGCCGTCGGCCAGCTTCGCCACCGCCTCGCCGCGCACGTTGTAGATCGTCAGCGTGACGGCGCCCTCGCGCTGCAGGCTGAACTTGATCTGCGTGAGCGGGTTGAACGGGTTGGGCTGGTTCTGCTCCAGCACCGCGGCCCGCGCCAGCACGCCCGTCTCGCGGCCGGCATCCAGGCTGCCGGCGGTCAGGCCGCTGAAGCGGATCTCGTCGATGTAGATGTCGTCCGAGTTGTCGCTGGCGTCGCAGCGGAAGCGCAGCTTCGCGTTGGTCGGGTACGTGTACGTGGCCTTCGGGATGCTCACCGACGCCGAGTAGAATCCGGTGTTGGTGAAGTGCGTGCCGGCCACGAACGTCCGCACGATCTGCCAGGCGGAGCCGTTGTAGTACTCCAGGAAGAAGTCCTCGCCGGTCTCCATGCTCACCGAGCGGAAGTAGAAGTCGACCTTCAGGTCCGCGTAGGCCGACACGTTGTAACCCAGCGTGTGGTAGAACGACGACGGCGTGCCGCTGTTGTCCTGGATGTCGGCTGCCGCGCGGCCGGCGTACGCGTACGTCGTGCTGGTGTAGCGCGACATGTCGGCGCCGCCGTCCGTGTACGTGCCCATGCCGGACTCGAACGTGTCGTAGGTGATCGTCTGCCAGGTGCCGCCGGCAGAGGTCACCGTGATGTAGCCGGTGCGGGTCATGGTGTTGTTGCCAAACGCATTGGTCGCCGTCAGCGCCACGGTGTAGGTGCCGGCCGCGGCATAGGTGTGGCTGGGGTTCTGCGCCGTGGAGGTGCCGCCGTCGCCGAACGTCCAGCTCCAGGAGGTGGGCGAGCCGGTCGAGGCGTCGGTGAACGTCACCGCCAACGGTGCCGTGCCGGTGGTCGGCGTGCCGGTGAAGCTCGCCACGGGCGCCGAGCCGGCCGCCGTCACGGTGATGTACCCGGTGCGCGTCAGCGTGTTGTTGCCGGCCGCGTTGGCGACCGTCAGCGCCACGGTGTAGGTGCCCGCCGCGGTGTACGTGCGGCTGGGGTTCTGCGCGGTGGAGGTGCCGCCGTCGCCGAAGGTCCAGCTCCAGGAGGTGGGCGAGCCGGTCGAGGCGTCGGTGAAGTTCACCGTCAACGGGGCCGTGCCGCTGGTCGGCGTGCCGGTGAAGCTGGCCACCGGGGCCACCGGGCCGGTGCCGCCGATCGCCGCCAGCGCGTCGACCATGCCGTAGCCGGAGTAGCGGTCCCAGCCGGTGCCCGACTCGGCGTTGGTCACGTCGCGGGCGCTGTTCACCAGCGCCGCGCGCACCTGCGCCGGGGTATACGAGGGGTTGGCCGACTTGATCAGCGCGCACACGCCCGCCACGTACGGCGTCGCGCAGCTCGTGCCGTTGAAGAACGGCTCGATGTCGCCCGAGCGATACCCGCCCGAGCCCACCACGTCGCACGTCGGCAGGATCGTCGGGCCGAGGATGTCCACGGCGCCGGCGGCGTCCTTCGTCGTCACGCCGTAGTTGGATCCCCACCAGCGCTCGCCGTCGCAGGTGTAGCCGCGGGGGTCGGTGCTGACGCCGGGGTTGACCTCGCTCGACGAGCTCGAGCTGCGCTTGCGGTCGCCGCACGGCGAGGCCGCGCCGACACCGATGACGTAGGTGTTGATGGCCGGGTAGCTGATCGTCGACATGTTCTCGTTGCCGGTGGCCGCCAGGATGGTGCAGCCGGCATTGTACGCGTACTGCAGCGCCGTGTTCGTGGCGGCGTCCGACGAGATGGCGGCGCCGAGGCTCATGCTGATGATGTGCGCGCCGTTGTCGGCCGCGTAGTACAGCGCGTTCTGGATGGCGCTGAAGTACATCGAGCCGGCGTTGTCGGCGACCTTCAGCGGCATGATGCTGCAGCCGGCCGCCACGCCGACGGCGCCCACGCCGTTGTTCATCGCCGCGGCAACGCCCGCGCAGCAGGTGCCGTGGCCGGCGCCCGTGGCGTTGTCGTCGGGGTTGCTGTCGTTGCTGCCGAAGTCGTAGCCGGTCACCTTGCGGATGTCGGTGTGCTCCATGTCGACGCCGCTGTCGATGATGGCGATGACGATGCTCGCCGAGCCGTAGCCCTGGCTGCCGTCCCAGGCCTGCGGCGCGTTGGCGTCGAAGCCGACGGTGCCGACGGTCGTCGTCAGGGTGTGGTCGTAGGTGCCGCCCCAGTCCAGGCCGGGCAGCTGCGCGGTGTTGTTGTGGCCCCAGTTGGCGGTGAAGTACGGGTCGGACGGCGTGGCCATCGGGTAGGCGCGCCAGTCCAGCGACACGGCCTGCACGTCGTCGAGGGCCGCGAACTCGTCGGCCAGGGCGGGCAGGTTCTCGACCTCGTCGAAGCGGAACATGAACCAGCGGTCGATGCCGGCATCGACGGCCTTGTCCGCACGCTGCACGCGGATGTACGGCCGCTCGATCGCGATGATGCCGGCGTCCTGCGCCAGCTCGTCGATCGGCAGCAGGCCGGTCTGCGCGAGCGGCACCTGGGCGCCCTTGTCCAGGGAAATGCCGAGGTTCGACTTGGTGATGCTTCCTTCGCGCACCTGCACCAGCAGCCGGTCGGGCGCGTAGGGAAGCGCCTCCTCGGCGTCGGGAGAGAAGCCGAGTTGCACGGGCGCGAACGAACGAGGCGCGGTCTCCTCCGCGCCGAAGGCCAGGCCGGCCGTCAGGGCCAGCAGCAGGGCCGCCAGGGCCAGGGGCGAGAAACGAGGTCGGGTCATGTTCTCTCCTGGTGGGTGGGGGACGCGGCATTGCTGTTGCGATGCCGTCGGCGCGGGGGCCCCGCGGTTCGGCGGAGTCGAGCCGGCAACGATTCTCGCCGATCGCGCCACCCCGAATCAACAGGCTGTTTCATGATTAATCTTTCACAACTCGGACGTTGCCAGACCGGCTTCCGTGGCGCCATGATGGTCACGGCCCCGTGACCGCCCGCCCCGCTTCCCGAAAGGACCGCGCGCCATGCGTACACGCCTTGCGCTGCCGGTGACGATCGTCGCCGCGTTCCTCCTGCTGGCCGCGTCCGCCCCGGCCGGCACCGCGACCGCCCCCGACGGCGTCATCCTCCACTTCACCGACCAGGGCCACGGCTCGCCCGCGCTCGTGTTCGTGCACGGCTGGAGCTGCGACGCCACCTACTGGGACGCGCAGGTGGCGCATTTCGCGGCGAAGCACCGCGTCGTCGCGATCAACCTGGCCGGGCACGGCGCCTCGGGCCAGGAACGCAAGGCGTACACCATGGAAGCGTTCGGCGCCGATGTCGCCACCGTGCTGGCGCAGCTGGACCTGAAGGATGCCGTCCTGGTGGGCCACTCGATGGGCGGGGCGGTCATCGTCGAGGCGGCACTGGCCGCGCCCGACCGCGTGCTCGGCCTGGTGGGCGTCGACAACTTCCAGAACGTGAATCTGAAGCTGCCGCCCGAGAGCATCGACGTCTTCGTGTCCACCTTCGAGGCGGACTTCGTGCCGCGCGTGCGCGCCTGGGTCGGCCACTTCTTCCCGGCCGGCGCCGACAGCGCCCTGGCGGCCGGCATCGCCGCCGACATGGCCTCGGCGCCGCCGGCCGTCGGCCTCAGCGCCATGCGCGAGCTGCTGCACTGGTACGGCAACCGCACCAGCGAGCGCCTGCCGCTGCTCAAGGTGCCCCTGATGTGCATCAACGCCGACGCACAGCCGACCCTGGTCGAGCCCATCAAGGCGCTGGTCCCCGGCTACCAGTTGCGGGTGATGGCCGGGCGCGGGCACTTCCTGATGCGCGAGGATCCCGAGGGCTTCAACAGGCTGCTGGAAGAGACGGTGGCGGCGTTGACGGCGCCGTGAAGCGCCGCATTCGCGGCGGAGAACATTGCGATACGTCACGACATGGCCTGGATGTCTGGTCGGCTTGTCGCTTGTCACGAGCGTCGCGACCGCGGGCTGTCGCGGCGTGGAGTTCGTCGACGAATGCGGACTCGAGCTCCAAGTGACGGCCGACGCCCGGGAGTATGCCCCGCGGGACAGCGTTACCTTCACGATGGTATTGTCCAATCGAGGCGAGCTCTCTGTGTACGTACCCGGTTCGTTCTTGGAATACGGCCCGTTGCCGTGCGCCGTGCCGGCCTCGGGCAAGGTCGAGCACTTCAAGGCCACCTTCGCGGCGCCCGATTGCAAGAGCCTGCCCGATCGCGGCGACCTCATTCTCGAACCCGGGGACAGCGTGACGTTCGCAAAGTCCGCCCCGGCCCTCCCTGAGCCCGGCTTGCAGCAGTGGAGCTTTGAGGGCGCCCTGTACAGGTGCCCGGCCATCCCGCACTCGGTCGACTGCGGGATCGAGTCGAACATGGTGGAGGTGATGGTGCGACCGGAGCGGTAAGGCGTCCGCCAGTGCGCCTGGCCGCCGCGCCGCCGGCCACGGGGTCCTCAGCCCACCTCGACTTGCGCCGGCGCAACCGGCCGCCGCTTCCGCGTCTGCCACGCCCGCTGCGCCTGGCGCGCGTCCCGCACCTGCCGCTCCAGCTCCCGCCGTCCGGTCGCAGCCACTTTCTCCACCCACGCGGCTTGCGTCGCCTCGGTCGCCACGCGGGCCACCTGCTGCGCCTTGGTCCAGCCGATCTCTCCGGTCGCGACGGCCTCACGCAGGACCGGCAACCGGTCGAGGTCATCGGCCAGCCGCTTGAACTGGTGGTAGCGATTGTCACTGAAGCCAAGCGCCTGAGTGGCGTAGAGCTGCAGGCTGGCGTGGCCGAGCTGCCGGTACAGCCCGCGACGTGCGACTTCCGCAAACCATAGTACCGCGCTTTGGCGCGCCCGGTCGCAGGCGTCCAGGGCCTGGCGCAGGGAGGCATCGACCTGCGAGGCGGGCTGGCCGGGAGCGAACTGGGGAAGGGTCAGGGTGGGCATGGGGGCTCGCTTTCCGGGGAGGAAGGGCCGTCTTGTCAATGGCGAAAATATAGCGAATAAAAATGGCAACCGCAAGCAAAATATGGTAATTAATTTGATGAATACAGTATTCAGTCACTGGCGGGGCCGCCCGGTGCTGCCGCCCCGCGATCTCGCCCCACGATCTCGCCCAAGATGCTACCCCACGATGCCCCCGTTCGGCGCCACCCGCCGGATGCCGCCATCCCGGCAAGCCCGCCCCCCAGGAAAACTGCGAGCCCGCGCCGTTGCCGACGCGGGCCCGCGACCCCAGGGAGACGACCGCCGGGGCCTTGCTCTTCGGTGCGGCGCCCTAGCGCGGCACCGCCAGGAACACGCTCTGCTGGGCCCGCGGCTTGTAGACCCGCATGAACACCGGGCGCTCGGGCGTCCGGGCCAGCGCCGACTGGAACTCCTGCAGCGAGGTGACCGGCATGCGGTTGACCTCGACGATGATGTCGCCTTCCTCGAGGCCCTCGCCAGCGGCGTTGCTGGTGGGTGCCACCGCGGTGACCAGCAGGCCGTTGATCGAATCCGCCAGGCGCATCGTCGCCCGCGCGCGGTCGGTCAGCGGCCGCACCGTCACGCCGGCCAGCGTCGTGTCCTCGTCGCGGCCGTTCGGGCGGGCCTGCGGCGCGTTGCCCGCCACCTCGGCGTCCGGCAGGCGGCCCAGCTTGACCGTGATGTCGCGCTCCTTGCCGTCGCGCAGCACCTGCACGCGCGCCGCATGGCCGATGTCCGACAGGCTGATCAGGTTGCGCAGCGCGTTGGGCGAGTTGAGCTCCTTGCCGTCCACCGCCAGGATGATGTCGCCGTCCTTGAGGCCGGCGGCAGCGGCCGGCGTGTCGTCGTTGACCTGCGCCACCAGCACGCCGCGCGGCTTGTCCATGCCGTAGTAGTCGGCCAGCGACTGGTCCACTTCCTGCGGCAGCACGCCCAGGTAGGCGCGCTTGACCTCGCCGTCGCTCTTGAGCGACTCGACGACCTTCATCGCCATGCCGGACGGGATGGCGAACCCGATGCCCATGCTCCCGCCGCTGCGGCTGAGGATGGCCGAGTTCATGCCCACCAGCTTGCCGTCCATGTTCACCAGCGCGCCGCCGCTGTTGCCCGGGTTGATCGACGCGTCGGTCTGGATGAAGTCGGCGTAGGCGGTCAGGCCGATGTTGCGGCCCAGCGCGCTGACGATGCCCATGGTGATCGTCTGGCCCACGCCGAACGGGTTGCCGATGGCCATGACCTGGTCGCCGATGCGCAGCTTCGCACTGTCGGCCACCTCGATCACCGGCAGGCCCTTGGCCTCGATCTTCAGCAGCGCCACGTCCGTCGGCGGGTCGGTGCCGATGATCTTCGCCTCGTACTCGCGGTCGCCCTCGAAGGTGACCTTGATCTTGGTGGCGTTCTCCACCACGTGGTTGTTGGTCAGGATGTAGCCGTCCTGCGAGATGACGATGCCCGAGCCCATGGAACGCTCGACGCGCTCCTGGCCGCGGTGGTTCTCGTCGTCCGGCATGTTGAAGAAGCGCCGGAACATGGGATCTTCCAGGAACGGGTGCTGGAACGTGGCGTCGACCTGCTTGTCGGTGGCGATGTTGACCACCGCGGGCATGGTCAGGGCGGCCACGTCGGCGTAGGAGCGCAGCTCGCCACCGGCGGCGGCAGCAGCGGCGGTCGGCGCGGCGGCAGCGGGCGCGGCCGTGGCGGTCGTGTTGCCGGGCGCGCCCTGAAGGGTCAGTCCCACGGCCACGCCCAGCGCCACGAGGGCGAGGGCGGCCAGGGGGTTGCGCTTGAGCGTGGACATCGGGTCTCCTTGCGGCGGCGGGCCGGCCCCCGGGCCGGGCGCCTGCGATCAGGGGGTTGGGGTGCGGCCGCGCCGCACCGGGAATCTCTCCGTCTCGAGCCGCCTTCAACGTGGCCGGGGCGGACAAGTTTCCACAAATCGCGACGGCCCGCCACCGGGGCGGGCCGCCTGCTGAATCCGCCCGGGGCGACCGCGGGTCGCCGGGCACGGGATCGACCGTGGCGGACCTAGCCGTCGTCGCCGATGGCCTCGACCGGGCACTCTTCCATGGCGTCGGCGCAGGCCTGGCGCTCGGCGTCGCTCTCCGGCTGCTTGGAGACGTAGGAGTAGCCGTCGTCCTCGTTGCGCGAGAAGTTGTCCGGCGCCGTCTGGCGGCACAGGTCGCAGTCGATGCAGTTGCTGTCCACGTAGAAGTCGCCGTCGACGTTGTTCGCGACCTTGTCGGTATTGTCAGCCATCGCGTTCCTCCCGGTCTATCTGGTGGCCCGGCGCCGCGTCCGCGCGCGGCCCGGTGCCCTGTTTCGGCCGATCCGGCTCCTAGATAAGCCGGAAACCACCCCTGCGCCAAGCCCGTTTTTGCGCGTTGCCTACTTCGTCCGGAACGGCTCGAACGTCATGAAATCGGCATGGTGGACGACGTAGGCCTCGGTCGTCCGCTTGACCATGTCGCCCTCGCCGGCGTGCGCGGCGATGATGTGGCAGACCCGCGGTGGCACGCCCGCCTCCATGGCCAGCCCCACGCCGCTGAACGGGTGGCGGACGTAGCGGCCCATCTCGCTCTGGCCCGACTTGCCGTCCTTGACCTCATACTCCAGCAGCTTGCCCACATCCGCCAGGATGGCCCCGGCGATGGTCACGTCCAGGTCCACCGGCAGGTCGGCGCCGAAGAACTCGTTCATCTTCAGGGCGGCGTCCCGGGCCACGTGCACCACGCAGCGCTTGTGGGCCATGAAGCTGACCTTCAGGCCGGGCACCAGCAGGGTGAAGGGGATGGTCTGCAGGTCCTCGGCGGTCAGGGGGCTGCGCTCGAGGGCCAGCTCCCAGGTGCGGGCGGTCGCCTCGCGCAGCTTCTCGTCCTGGATCCAGTCGAGCTCGGGCCACAGGTCACGGACGGCCTGGTTCACGGGACACGCTCCGGGGTTCAGGGTGCGGTTGCGTGGACGGCGTCAATGTCGGCGCGGAGCCCGCGACGGGCAAGCCGCTCGTGCGATCGGGCACGCTGCAGCGCAGCGGATGGGGGGTGGCCGCGCAGAATGCCCGCTGCGGCGCCGGGGGATGACAAACCGGAGCGATTTAAGGGTATTTCGTACTACGTTTGATGATGGCCGGTTTCGCCCGTTGGCGGCGCCGTGCGGGGGGCTGCAACTCCATGGCACCGGCTATGCAGTCGTTCCCGCGTCGCCGGTCCCCGGCGCGGCGACGGTGACCCAGGGACCCAGATCAGGACCGCCCCCGGGGGGCGGAAGCCAGGAGAGCAACCCGATGAAGCGCATCACGAAGTCCAACGTCACCCTGGCCCTGGTCCTGCTGACGACCGCCGTGCTGGCGACGTCCGCCTCGGCCCAGACCACGACGGTCAACGTCTCCTACACCTGGACCGCGCCGACGAGCGGCTCGGCCGTCGACCACTATGTCGTCGAGGTGAAGGTCGACAGCGGCAACTTCACGCAGGTCGGCACCACCTCCACCAACAGCTACACCCTGACCGCGGCTGTCGGCCATGCGCACCAGATCCGCGTCGCGGGCGTCGATGCCCAGGACCGCCAGGGCCCCTTCTCGGTGGCCAGTGATTCGTACACCCCGGATGCCGGCGCGCCCAGCGCCCCTGGCAAGCCCGTCCGCTTCTAGCGGCCCGTCGACAGAGGGTCCCGCCGCGGGCCACGACACAGGACGAGCCGCCGATCCCGGACCGGGACCGGCGGCTCGTCACATGCAGGGCCCGGCTCTCAGGGCAGGCGCCAGCCCAGCCTCAGCCCGACCGTGTCCCAGTTGTACGACTTCTGGTGCCCGTCATCGAAGAAGCCGAACGACTCGAAGCGGTTCAGGTGATAGAGCAGGCTCAGCTCGGTGTCGCCGAACCGCAGGCCGGCCCGTGCCGACAGGCCCCAGCCGCCCCGGCTGTCGTCCACCAGCGTGAGGTGGTCCTTGCCCGGTCCGTCCAGCAGGCTGCGCACGTACGCGGGGGCCACGGCCACGAACCACTGTGTGCCGGGGCGATCGGTCCCGAACATCACCTCGGCCGCGTAGCGCAGCGACGAGGCGGACAGGCTCAGGTCGCCGTTCGCGCCCAGCCCGGTCGCGTCCCCGTAGCCCAGGAAGTGCCCGGTCGGCGCCAGCGACCATCGGCGTGACAGCGCGAAGCGCCATTCCAGCCCGACCTCGAAGCCCGGCCGCGCGCCGGCGCCGGTCGGTGTCGCGTCCAGCCCATCCTCCAGGTCACCCAGCGGCGCGATCCAGCCCACATCGACGACCACGCGGCCGCCGCCCGCGGGCACGACATCCAGGGCGGCCGCAGTGGTACCCGAAGTCTGGGCCCCCGCGCAAAGCGGCAGCCACAGGCCGACCAGGAAGATCGTCAGCGGGAAGGAACGGCGCATCGGCGGACCGCGTCCTGTTCGAAGGAGAGGGCCAGGGGCATTTGCGACGAGCGCAAGCCTATCACCGCCAGGCGCTTCTGGCAAATGGCGGCCGGGCCTTGAGGATGACCCTGATATCGACACCGAATATCCCTTAAGCGCATGTCCGACAAAGTCGATGAGAATACGGGTTCGGCAGGCCCCGCACTGCCGATTCCGGGGGATGCTGCGGGTGGGGGAACGTGAGTCCGGCGAGGTGACCACGATGAGGAAGACGATGATGGCGATCCTGGCCCTGGTGTTCGTGTGCGCCGTCGCGCTGCCCGGGGCGGCCGTGGCCGAGGTGAAGCTCGGCGTGCTGGCCAACCGCGGCGCGCCCGAGTGCATGAAGCAGTGGGGCGCCACCGCCGCCTACCTGACCGGGAAGATCGGCGACAAGGTGACCATCGTGCCGCTGAAGTTCGAGGCCGTCGAGCCGGCCGTCGCCGCCGGCCAGGTCGACCTGGTGCTGGCGAACTCCGCCTTCTACGCCGAGTTGGAGAAGACGCAGGGCGTCAAGGCCGTGCTGACGATGGCCAACCTGCAGGACGGCAAGACCATGACGCAGTTCGGCGGCGTCATCCTGGTCAAGGCCGACAGCCCGATCAAGGCGCTGGCCGACCTCAAGGGCCGGAAGTTCATGGTCACCGAGCGCTCGTCGTTCGGCGGCGGGCAGATGGCTTGGCGCCTGCTGCTGGAGAACGGCATCGACCCCGACAAGGACTGCGCCGAGGTCCTGGTGGGCAAGAAGCAGGACAACGTCGTGCTGTCGGTGATCAACGGCGCGGCCGACGCCGGCACCGTGCGCAGCGACGTGCTCGAGAGCATGGCCGCCGCCGGCACCATCAAGCTGGCCGACGTGCGCGTGCTGAACCAGGTGAAGGACTCGTTCCCGTACCTGCACTCGACGCAGCTCTACCCCGAGTGGCCGCTGGCGGCCGTGGCCAAGGCGGACCCGGCGATGGTGCAGAAGGTGGCCGGGGCGCTGAAGGCCCTCAAGCCGACCGACGAGGCGGCCAAGGCGGCGGGCATCGCCGGCTGGGTGGACCCGCTGGACTACGGCCCGGTGCGCGACTGCCTGAAGACGATCAGGTACGGCGCGTTCGCCGACGTGCAGTAGGCCGCTCGCCGAGTCCGCATCCTGTCACCGGCGGCGCCGATCCGCGGCGCCGCCGCAAGCACGAGAGGTCATCCGATGTTCGATCGCATGGGCGTGACCGCCAAGTTCCTCGTCGCCATCGTCGCGTCGATCCTGGTGATCCAGGCCGGCACCGGCGTGACGTCGGTGCTGCAGTCGCGGCGCAGCCTGGATGAGCAGGCTGCCGGCGTGGAGGGACTGCTGGCGACGATAGGGCAGGAGCAGGTGGCGCAGCTCCGCAGCCAGCTGGAAGAGAAGGAGCGGTCCCTCGCGGGGCTGCTGTCCGAGATCGCCGCCATGTACATCATCGGCTACGATTTCGCGGCGCTGGAGAACCTGGCGGCCGTGGCGACCAAGGACCCGGACATCGCCTGGGTGAACTTCTACGGGGCCGATGGCTCGCCCCTGGTGCCCGAGAAGAAGGCCGACGGCTCGGTTCAGGCCTACCGGCACGACCTGGCCTTCGACGGCAGCGCGGTCGGGCGCATGGAGATCGGCGTCTCGACCGCGGTCGCCGACGAGACGGCGCGGCGGCTGGCCGAGAGCCTGGCTGCCGGTGCCGCCGAGCGCGAGGCGCAGCAGGTACGCGCCTCCCGGCGGCTGGCGCTGGTGGCGGCCGGCATCAGCCTGGTGGGCATCTGCGTGCTGGCCGGGATCACCTGGCTGCTGCTGTCGCGCATCATCACGTCGCCGCTGGCCGGCGTGGTGCAGGCGCTGGGCGCCGGCAGCCGCAAGCTGTCGCTCAGCGCACGGTCCATCTCCGAGGCCAGCGAATCGCTCAGCGACGGCACCTCCAGCCAGGCCTCGGCGCTGGAGCAGACCACGGCCTCCCTGGCGGAGCTGTCGGCGCAGACCACGCGGACGGCCGAGAGCGCCGGACAGGCCAGCCGGGAGGCGGCCGAGTCGAGCGAGGCGGCCGGCCGCGCTCACGAGGCGATGGCGCGCATGGAGACGGCGATCGGTCGCATCAAGGGCTCGGCCGACGAGACCTCGAAGATCATCACCACGATCGACGAGATCGCGTTCCAGACGAACCTGCTGGCGCTCAACGCCGCGGTGGAGGCCGCGCGCGCCGGCGACGCCGGGCGCGGCTTCGCCGTGGTGGCCGAGGAGGTGCGCAACCTGGCGCAGCGCAGCGCCGAGGCCGCGCGCTCGACGGCGGGCCTGCTGGACGAGTCGCGCGCGAACGCCGACCACGGCGTGGCGGTGGCCGTCGACGTGGCGACGATCCTCGACGAGATCGGCGGTCGCGTTCGCACGGCGGCCGACCTGGTCGGCTCGATGAGCCGCTCGGCGGCCGAGCAGGCGGGCGGCCTGCAGCAGATCAACGGCGCCGTCGGCCAGATCGGCAGCGTGACCGAGGCGAACTCGGCCCGCGCCGAGGAGTCGGCGGCGGCCAGCCGCGAGATGACGGCGCTGGCGGAGGACCTGCAGGGCGTCGTCTGCACGCTGGAAGGCATCCTCGGCGGCCAGCGCTGCTGAACGGTGCGCCATGTGCGCGCAAGCGACGTTCGTGCTTGCGCGCGTGCGCCGTTGGGCGGATCATGGCGAACGTTGCGGCTCCGCGCCGGGGCCCCTTTGGGCCCGGCGCGTCCGCGCACCGAGCGGCAGAAGCGGATGGCCACGGCTACGGTCACCCGCCCGGGACCGACCGCCTGCCCTAATCACGGGCAGCGCAAAGTCGTGTCGGGCGCAGGCTCCAGGCTGGATCAGCGACTCTCGGTCGTTCGACCGGGTCCGGTCCGGGCAAGGGAAGGAACCGGGCTGGAGCCCGGGACGTGGCAGCGGAGATGCGGAAGGGGACCCCGGAGGGGTCCCCTTCCCTGCTTTCGTGGAGTCTTCCTGGCTCCATGGGCCGCCGCACTACACGTTCTGCGAGACCTCGCCCGTGTCCAGGTTCACGAACCACGTCCCGTGGCCCTCCACCGTGATCGTCGCGACGTTCGTGCCGTTGAAGGTCACGGTCATCACGAAGCCGCCGCCGGTGAACGTCATCGAGCCGCCGCCCGGGTAGTCGTCCGCAGCCACGGCCAGGTCGTCGAAGGTGAACGTCGCCGCGTAGGGGCCGGTGCTGAAGGTGCCGCCGCCGTTGACGACGGCCGTGCCGGCGCCGCGGTTCAGGTCGGCATTGATGTCCAGCCCCAGCTCCGCCGAGCCGCCGTTCTCGCCGATGGTGATGACCAGCGGCTCCTCGGCGCCCGTGTACAGCCGCGCCCAGGTGCCGGTGGCCCAGGTGGCCGACGGGCCGCTGGGGCCGCCCAGCCGGAAGTCCAGGTAGACGGTGCCGTTGACGTCGCCGACGAAGGTCCGGCTGTAGACCGTCTTGCCCGACTCGCTGAACGTGATCACCTCGGGGCCCACGTCGACGATCGCCATCGCAATGAGGCCCGCCTGCGCGGCGGCATCGCCCTCGCTCAGCTCGGGCGCGGGATCCTGCGGCGCCGTGGCGTCGCTCTCGCAGCCGCCCAGCGCCAGCAGGGCCGCCGTGATCATCATCAGCAGCAGCGCGGTGGCGCCGCGGCCGCGAAGGAATGCGCGAATGCTGTTCATGTCGTCTCCCTTTCGCCGGACCGGGCTCAGAACCCGAACATCAGGCCCGCGGTGTAGGTGGTCAGGTCGCCATGGCCCATCTCGACGTTCAGCTTCGCCAGCACGTTGAGCGTGGCGCCGACCGTGAAGCGGCTCTCCTGGCTTCCCTCGACGGTGAAGGCGACCTCGCTGTCGTCGCCGCTGTAGGTGTAGGCAATGTCCGTCTCGGAGTCTTCCTTGGCATACCCCGCGTAGACCGTGGCCAGCGCGAAGGCCTTGCTGGCGGCCACGAACATGCTGCTGGCGTCGGTCTCGATCAGCGAACCGACCTCGACGGTCTGGTTGAAGAAGCCGACCATGACGTCCACCGGCAGCGTCGGCGCCACGGAGTTGACGCTCCACTGCAGGCCGTAGCCGAAGACCTTCGTCTTGCCCACGTCGCCCAGGTCGATCTCCGGCAGCCAGCGCACCGTGCCGCGGAAGCCGGCGACGCCGCCGACGCTGGCCTGGGGCACCACCATCGGCGAATAGCGCGTGTCGACCAGGCCCTCGATGGTGTCCTGGCTGAAGACCTCCACGCCGCCGACGTAGCCGGCGACCGTGCCGGGAGTCTCGTCGTTGCCGAAGATGGTCGGGCCGCTCATCACGATGTCGCCGGTGGTGCCGGGCGCGAAGCTGTCGTCATAGTCCGAGAGATCGACATTCTCGATGACCTTCTGGAAGGTCTGGTCCTCCTCGGCAAGGTGCGTCGCGGTCACCTTCACGCCGAAGTCGATGGTCAGGCGCGAGCGCGGGATGGCGGCCGTGTGGAAGATGCCGCCGTTGAGGTTCGGCCCGAACGAGTGCGTGAACGGCGCCAGGTACGCCTGGGCGTACTGGCCGGTCACGTCCTCGAGCAGGCCCTCGAGTTCTTCGGCCGCGGCCGGCGCGGCGGCCAGGGCCGGCAGGATGGCGAGCGCGGCCAGGACCAGGGCACACCGGTGCCCACAAGGCTTGGACATGGTCATTCCCTCCCCGAACTGGTTGTTGCGGGCGGATGGGGTATTATAGTTGCGCCCGGACCGGCAGCGGACCTGCGCGGCCTGCCGTCGGCATGGCATCCCCCCGGGGAACACCCTAGCAAAGAGCGGTCCGGCCGGCCAGCCGAATGGAAAGTGCAGGCATGACAAGCGATAACGGACTTTCAACCGAGGCCGCCCCGGGCGGGCTGCTGATGTGGGACATGGCCGGGACGCTTGTCTTCGTTGATCTTCACACCGGCAAGCCGGTCCCGCTGCCGGGCTGCGATGTCTACCTGCCCGAACTGGCGCGCGAGTTCCGGCACGTCGTGACCACGGGCGACACGGCCGTCGAGGCCCGGCACCAGCTGGGCGCGCACGAGATCCTGCCGCATGTGGTCCGGATCTACGCCGACCTGCACGAGCCCGTGGGCAAGCCCTACGGCCGGGTCCTGGCGGAGCTGGGGGCGGGCAGCGAGCGCTCGCTGGCGGTCGGCGACCGCTTGCGTTCGGACGTGGGCGCGGACACGGACCGCGTCGTCTCGATCCTGGTCAACCAGGAGGCGCGTCCGGTCAACGCCGGCATGATCGCCTACATGGTGCACATCCTTCGGCGGCAGTCCGCCGGCGATTTCCTGACCGCCTTCCACCACCTGACCATCACGGCGATGCCCGAGCCGGCCGACATCGGGCCCCAGTCGGGCGGCCAGGTGGTGGCGGCCTGGCGCCGCGACGACGGCTTCCCGTACCGCCTGTGGCTGTGGGAGCACCCGGACCTGACCGGCCGCCGCGCCGTCATCGTCCTGTTCTGACCCGTTCTTCCCGGCCCCGCGAAAGGACCGCGCATGACCGAGCCGATCCGCCTGTTCGTCACCGGCGGCACGTTCGACAAGGAGTACAACGAGCGCGACGGCTCGCTGTACTTCAAGGACACGCACATGGCCGAGATGCTGAAGCTCGGGCGCAGCCTGGCCGACGTCGAGGTCCGCACGCTGATGATGGTCGACTCGCTGGAGATGACCGACGACGACCGGCAGGTCATCCTGGCACAGTGCCGCACCTGCGCGCGCGACCGCATCGTCATCACCCACGGGACCGACACCATGGAGGTCACCGCCCGCCTGCTCGGGCAGGCGGCGCTGCCGAAGGTGATCGTCCTGACCGGGGCGATGATCCCGTACGCCTTCGGGTCCTCGGACGGCCTGTTCAACCTGGGAGGGGCGCTCGCGTTCGCCCAGAGCCTGCCCCACGGCGTCTATATCGCCATGAACGGCAGGCACTTCCGCTGGGACAACGTGCGCAAGAACCGGCAGCAGGGGGTCTTCGAGGAGCTGCCGCCGGCCTGAGATCCCAGTGAGCGGGAAATCCACCCATGTGGATCCCCTGTGTCCGCAACCAGGAAACCACGCATATTTTCGACAACGGGGTGCCCCCCACGGGGCCCCCGTTCGGCCTTTGTGGGGTGGTGGAGGATCTGCAGAGGGACGTGATCGGCGGCACCACCTGACACAACCTGGGTCATGCATGCGGTCCGATGATGTTGGCAACTTCTATTGCCTGTTCGATGGTGCCGCCGATGCACTCGATCCGGCCCCTGCGGGCCGGTGACGACATAAGGTGCAGCGATCGACAGAGGGCGACGAGGAGCAGGCCGGGTTGGTTGAAGGCGTCCTTGGGCGAGGGGCGCCGGATGCCGGCCCGGCCTCTTCGTGCCCGGCTGTCGCGTTCGCGCGTGCGGATTCGCGCGCATCGTGCTATTGATGGACGGGTCATCCGGGAATCCCTTGCCGAAGGAGCCGTCCGCGCATGCTCAAGTTCCCCGCGCCCTTTCCCGCCGCGGTCTTCGTCTGCACGAACAAGCGCCCCGATGGATCGCCCAAGCCGTGCTGTGCGGACCGTGGCGGCGTGCAGCTGCGGGAAGAGCTGAAGCAGATGGCCCGCGACCAGGGCCTGGAGGGGCGCGTGCGCATCTTCGCCAGCGGCTGCCTGGGCGGCTGCGAGCGGGGCGTCGTGGCCGTGTCCTACCCGAAGAACGAGCTGATGTTCGGCGTGGAGCGCGAGGACCTGCAGAAGATCCTCGACGAGGCGGTCGGCTGACGGAAGGCGCCCGCATGCGCACATCATCTTGAGGAACAAATCCGGCAAGTCCCTGCCCGCCGCCCCGCTGACCAGCCGCATCTTCCTGGTGGCCCTGGTCATCGCCATCAGCATCCTGTTCCTCAAGATGATCCGGCCGTTCCTGACGGCGCTGATGCTGGCGGGCATCGCCGCGTCGCTGGCGCAGCCGCTGTACCGCCGCATGGTGCGCGTCTTCCGCGGGCGGCGGCAGGGCGCGGCCGTGGCCGTGATCGCGCTGGTCGTGCTGGTGGTGCTGCTGCCGCTGGCGGGCCTGCTGGGCCTGGTCGCGGCCGAGGCCGTCAAGGTGGGCGAGACGGCCGTCCCCTGGGTGCAGGACAAGCTGAACCGGCCGGACGTGCTGGAATCCTGGCTGCGCGGCCTGCCGTTCTACGAGTACCTGGAGCCGTACCGCGACGATATCCTGACCCGCGCCGGGCAGGCCGTGGGCTTCCTCAGCCGGCTGCTGATCGGCGGCCTGCAGTCGGTCACCAGCGGCACGCTCAACTTCCTGTTCATGCTCGGCATCATGCTGTACGCGATGTACTTCTTCCTGGAGCAGGGCGGCCGGCTGGTGGACCGCATCCTCTGGTACCTGCCGCTGGAGGACGCCGAGGAACGCCTGCTGCTGGACAAGTTCCGCTCGGTCACGCGCGCCACGCTGAAGGGCACGGCCGTGATCGGC
>JAYRFB010000235.1:0-5595 GCA_041908585.1 Candidatus Krumholzibacteriia bacterium | reverse complement strand
GTGAAGGTCACGCTGAACGGCAGGTTGCGCCCGGGCGTCACGGGCAAGGACGCGATCATCACGCTGTGCGGCCTGTACAACCAGGGCGAGGTGCTCAACACCGTCATCGAGTTCGCCGGCCCCGGCGTGGCCACGCTGTCCATCGAGGAGCGCCTGACCATCGCCAACATGACCACCGAGTGGGGCGCGCTGGCCGGCTGGTTCCCCGTCGACGAGGTCACCCTGGCGTACATGGACTCGCGGCGCGACTGGCTGTCCTCGCGCGGGATCACCGATCGCGTGACGGCCGCGGACATCGAGGCCTGGCGCGCCTCGCCGCCGCGCTCGGACGCGGATGCCGCCTACGCCGGCGAGATCACGCTCGACCTCTCGCAGGTCACGCCGCACCTGAGCGGCCCGGACTCCGTGCAGGTGATGGCCTCGCTGGCCGAGCTGGCCCCGCAGCGCATCCGCGTCGACAAGGCCTACCTGCTCAGCTGCACGAACGCGCGCCTGCGCGACCTGGAGGAGGCCGCCGCGGTGGTCCGCGGGAAGAAGGTCGCGCCGCACGTGAAGCTGTACGTCTCGGCCGCCAGCGCGCTGGTCGAGGCGGAGGCTCAGGTCACCGGCGCCTGGCAGGCGCTGCTGGAGGCCGGCGCCATCGCGCTGCCTTCGGGGTGCGGGCCGTGCATCGGGCTGGGCACCGGGCTGCTGGAGGACGGCGAGGTGGGCATCTCGGCCACGAACCGCAACTTCAAGGGTCGCATGGGCAGCCGCAGCGCCAAGGCCTACCTGGCCAGCCCCGCCGTGGTCGCGGCCAGCGCGCGGGCCGGCTTCATCGCCGGGCCCGAGGGCCTGGCGACGGATGGTGGCGCGCCGGCGAGGGACTTCCGCGTGCCGGCCGGCGCCGGCGGCGAAGGGCCCGCCGTCGACGTGCTGCCGGGCTTCCCGGCCGTCATCGAGGGCCGCCTGCTCTACCTGCCGGCGGACAACCTCAACACCGACGGCATCTACGGGAAGGACTACACCTACCGCGAGGACATGACGCCGCAGCAGATGGCCGCCGTGGTCATGGAGAACTACGACCCGCAGTTCGCCGGGCTGGTGCGCGAGGGCGACGTCGTCTGCGCCGGCTTCAACTTCGGCACCGGCAGCAGCCGCGAGCAGGCCGCCACGGCGCTGATGGCCGCCGGCGTGAAGCTGGTCATCGCCGGCAGCTACTCGCAGACGTACCTGCGCAATGCGATCAACAACGGCTTCCTCTGCGTCGAGTGCCCCGACTTCGCGCGCGCCCTCCACGCCCACCATGCCGGCGGCGGCGGCCGCAAGACCATCATCGACGACGAGACGTTGAGCCTGGACGTGGCCGGCTCGACGATCCGCTGGCGCGGGCAGTCGTTCCGCTTCCTGCCGCTGGGCACGCCGGTGCAGCGCATCGTCCTGGCCGGCGGGGTCGAGAACATGGTCCGGGCAGGCGCCCGGTGAGCGCCGCGTGAGCGGGACGGCGCCGCTGGCGGCGGTCATCCTCTGGACGTCGCTCTGGTGCGTGCTGCACAGCCTGCTGGCCACGCACCGCTGGCGCGACCTGGTGCGGCGCCTGTTCCCGCGCTGGCATGCGTTCAGCCGCGTCCTCTACGTGCTGGGCAGCACGGCCACGCTGGCCGTGCTGCTGGCCTGGCTGCGCGCGCTGCCCGAGCGGGAGCTGTGGGACTGGACCGGCCCCTGGGCGCTGGCGCGCTGGCTGGGCCTGGCAGAAGCGGTATTCCTCTTCTGGGCCGGCACCCGCGCCTTCGACAACCGCCACTTCCTCGGGCTCTCGCAGCTGCGCGACTACGCCGCCGGGCGCGAGCCGGCCGACCCGCCGTTCCGGGCCGACGGCATCCTCGCCGTCATCCGCCATCCCTGGTACGCGGGCACGCTGCTGCTGCTGGTGTTCATGCTGCCGTGGACCGACGTGAACCTGGCCTGGCGCGGCGTCTTCCTGCTCTACACTCTGGCCGGCTGCGAGCTGGAGGAGCGCAAGCTGCTGCGCGACATCGGCGAGCCGTACGCGGAGTACCGGCGGCGCGTGGGCCGCTACTGGCCGCGGCGGCGCGCGGCGCGAGCCCGCGGCTGAACGCGCGGCTGAACGCGCGGCGGCCGCGCCCCGGAGGACGCGGCCGCCGATGCCCTGCCGGTGAGCCGGCTAGAAGCGCGTGGTCACCTTGGCCCGCAGCACGCGGCCGTCCTGCAGGATCTCGAGGTCGCCGATCACGCTGCGGTCGTACTCGGCCTCGAACAGGTTGTAGGCGCTCAGCGAGGCTTCCCAGCGGTCCTTCCAGCGGGCGCTGAACAGCGTGGCATTGACCAGCCAGTGGCCCCTGTAGCCACGGTCGTTCACGTTGTAGCGGTCGCTGACGTACTGCACCTCGACGCCGGCCAGCAGGGCCTCCGGCAGCACCGGCGCCGTCAGGTTGACCTTGAACAGGTGCTCGGGCGCGAAATCGAGCGGTTCGTCCGTCGCGGCGTCCTCGGTCTGCGTGTGGGAGTAGCTGGCTCCCAGGCGCGTGGACTTGCCCAGCTGGCCGTCGGCCTGCAGCTCGAACCCGCGGGCCTCGATGTCGTCGCTCGAGTTGTCGTAGTAGTACATGCCGTCGTTATCGTCGTGGAACTGGTCGATCATGTCGGTCGCCCGGTTCAGGAAGCCGGCCAGCGAGCCGCGCCAGTTGGCGCCGAACTGCCGTTCGAGCACCAGTTCGTAGGTGACGATCTCCTCCGGCTTGAGGTCGGGGTTGCGTTTGACGGCGCCTTCCTCCTCGTAATAGAACTCGTTCGCGTTGGGCGCCCGGAAGGCCTCGCCGTAGAGCAGCTTGACCGTCGTCGCCGGGGCCAGCCCGTAGACGAGCGCCAGGCGCGGGCTGACCGACTCGCCGAACGTATCGTAGTGATCGTAGCGCACGCCGGCCGTGACGCCGAGACGCTCGGACGGCCGGTACTCGTCCTGCAGGTAGAGTCCCAGGATCTGCGTCGCCGGGTCGATGTCCAGCCAGGTGTAGGCCGGGTTCAGGTCATAGTTCTGCATGAGCTGGCGATAATTGTCCCTGTACTCCAGGCCGGCCGTGGCCGCATGGCCCGCCGCCGGCTTCCACGACAGCTGCAGCTCGCCACCTGCCGACTCGGACTGGCTGAAGTCCTTGTTGACCAGGAATTCCGGGTCGCCGAAATCGTACTCATAGGTGCCCACGTACTTGTACCAGTCGTAGTACAGCCGCGCGGCCAGCGTAGCGTCGGCCGACAGCGCGTGCTCGTAGCGCGCCTCGACGAACGCCCGCGCATCGAACGTGTGGCGCGGCAGGTAGTACACCGTGCCGTAGGAAGGCGGCGTGTCCTTGTCGCGGCCCACGTAGAAGCCCTCCACGGTCAGCCCGCCGCGGCGGTGGCTGCCCATGAAGCGCGTGGACGACTCGCCGTCGCCGCCGCGCAGCCGCCCATCGAATCCGACAGGGTCGCCGTCGTAGCGGGGCATGTAGACCTCGGCCTTGCCGTCGCTGGAGAAGCCGCTGACCGACAGCAGCGTCTCCGAGCCGTCGTCGCCGCGGGTGCCGAAGGTCAGGCGGCCGCGGGCGGCGTCGAACGTGCCGGCCTCGCCCGAGGCCTCGAAGCCCTCGAACTGGTCCGCGCGCTTGGTGATCACGTTGATGACGGCGAAGAAGGCGTTGGTGCCGTACAGCGTCGAGCCAGGGCCGCGTACGATCTCGACGCGGTCGATCAGGTCAAGGTCCAGGATGAAGTCCTCGACGATGGCCGCCGAGTCGTAGAGCGGGTCGTTCATGCGGTGGCCGTTGACCAGCAGCAGCATGCGACCGCCGAAGTCGCCGGAACGCTCGAAGCCGCGGACGCCCGCCGAGCCGTAGGTCCGCGTGTTGGTCACGTAGATGCCGGGCACGCTGCGCAGCAGCTCCGAGAGCGTCCGCCACCCGTGGGCCCGCACGTCCTGCGAGGTGACCACCGTCACCGAACTGGGCGCCTCGGACGTCTTCTGCTCGCGCTTGGCGGCGGAGTAGACCGGGATGGCCATGAGCTGCTCGAGGCTCAGGCTCGTGTAATCGTCGACCACGGTCGTACCCTGCGCGGGCAGCACCATCGCCGATTCCAGGGCGACGACCAGCAGCACCACAGCCAGCGCCATGCCGCCGGCTCGCGTCCGGTCGCGGTTTCCTGTCCTCATCACGAATCCCCCTTGGTCTTGACGATGGTCGCGAGGGTGAGCAGCGTGGAGCGAAGCTTGAGACCCGCCTGGTCGGCCGCGCCCGGATTCGCCTCGAACCGGATGCGGTGGTCCTCTTCGTACAGGTTCAGGATGCCGCCCTGCTCGCAGAAGCCGGGCATCTCGCAGATGGTCAGCACCGGGCGCGTGGTCAGCTCCTGCCGCAGCCCGCGCCAGGCCGCGGCCGCCGCCGGCGTGATGTAGAGCGCCTGGCAGGCCTGCCCATCGCGGCGCCACTGCTCGGCATCGCTGAACACGCGCACGGACAGGCGTCGGCCCTGGATCTCCTTGCCGTCGAGCCCGGCGCGCAGGGCGGCCGATTGCGCGTCGTCACCGATCGCCGCGATCACGAGCGAGGACGAATCCGGCGTCGCCGCGGCAGGCCATTCGGCGAACTTCAGGAAGTTCAGGACGAAGGCGGCGCGCACGGCTTCCGCCTGCTGGGCCCCGGCCGCCGCCGGCGAGCACGCCAGCAATGCGACCAGCAGCGACGCCGTGGCACGTCGGGCAGTCCGGGATCGATAGGGATGGCGCACGATGCTCCTTGGGGCCATGTCGGGCCGTGGGCGCGGTCGCCGGCACGCTTCGCGGGTTGCATCGTCATGTTCAACCGGGGCTTTAGCGCTTCCTCAGGATTGCCCGCAGGGGGTCCCGCGACTATTGTCAGGGGCCGTTGCCGGTTTCCCGTCCAAGGAGGAATCTCGATGAACCTTGCAGGCAAGACCGCGCTCGTCACGGGCGCCAGTCGAGGCATCGGCGCCGCGTGCGCGCAGGCCCTGGCCGCCGGCGGCGCGGCGGTGGCCGTCAACTACTTCCGGGCGCGCGAGGCGGCCGAGGGCGTGGTCGCGGCGATCTCCGCCGCCGGAGGCCGGGCCGTGGCCCTGCCGGGCGACGTGCGCGACGCCACCCAGGTGCAGTCCCTGGTGGCCGAGGCCTCCCGGCAGCTGGGTCCGGTCGACATCCTGGTCCTGAACGCCGGTCCGTCGGTGCCCTGGAAGCCGGTGACCGAACTGACGCAGGCCGAGTTCGAGGCCAAGGTCCTGGACGAGGCGCGCAGCTTCTTCCTGCCTGCCAAGGCCGTGATGGGCTCGATGATCGAGCGCCGGCGCGGGTGCATCATCGGCATCAGCAGCGGACTCTCGCGCTACCCGGCCTACGGCTTCAGCGCGCACACGACCAGCAAGTCCGCCATCGACGGCCTCATGAAGTCGCTGGCCTTCGAACTGGGACCCTACGGCATCCGCGTCAACACGGTGGCGCCGGGCCTGACGCGCACCGACGCCACGGCGCACATGCCCGAGGCGCAGGTGAATGCCATCGCCGGCATGACGCCGCTGCGTCGCGTGGGGGAATCCGGGGACGTCGCCGGC
>JAYRFB010000234.1:0-4852 GCA_041908585.1 Candidatus Krumholzibacteriia bacterium | reverse complement strand
GTGCCCGCGGCCTGATGCAGCTGATGCCGGGCACCGCCGCCGACCTGGGCGTCGCCGACGCGCACGACCCGGGGGCGAACCTCCGCGGCGGCTCGCGCTACCTGGCCGAACAGCTCGAGCGGTTCGGCGGCCGGCTGGACCTGGCCCTGGCGGCCTACAACGCCGGCCCCGGCAACGTGCAGCGCGCCGGCGGGCGGATCCCGGCCTTCGCCGAGACCCGCAACTACGTCTCCCGCGTCATGGACCGCTACGAGCGCCTGCGGGCTGGCACGGATCTGGATAGGACGGGGGCGACCCGTTGAACGCCAACTCCGAGCCCCGAGGTCGCCGGACCATGCACAACGAACCGAACCTGCTGCAACCGGGCGAAGCGCGCCAGCTGGCGGACCACCTCGCCCTGGAGCTGACCCACTATCGCCGGTTGCTGCGACTGGCCTGGCGGCAGAATTCGTACATGAAGCGGCAAGATGTCGACCGGCTGGCCGCCAACGCGGGTGAATGGGGCCGCTGGATCCCGGCCGCGGACCGGGCCCGGCTGGCGCGCGAGCGCCTGGTCGCGGACCTGGGGCGGCGCCTGGGCGTGAGCATCCCGCCGGGCCGCGTCGGCGACCTGCTGGACTACGCCGGCGCCGCCGGGCGCGCCGAGATCGACCGGCTGCTGGGCGAGATCCGGCGCACGGCCGGCAGCCTTGCCCGCCAGAACGCGCTGAACCGGCAGCTCGCCGAGTTCTGCCTCGAACTGGCGCATGAGGAAGCCGAGATCTTCAGGCGATGCGTCCTGGCCGACCCCAGCGGTTGCTACCGGGGCGACGCCAGGCAGAACGATCGCGGGCCGGGCGGCGTGCTCGTCCGCCAGGCCTAGCAGGGGAGGGCGCGATGCCCGGGTTGAACTCGGTCATGGATACAAGCCTGTCGGCGCTGTTCGCGGCGCAGGCCGGGCTGGCCACGACCAGCCACAACATCGCCAACGCGAACACGCCAGGCTACAGCCGCCAGGACGTTCTCTTCGCGGCCCGCCGCCCGGACATGACGGCGGTCGGCGCCATCGGCCGCGGCGTCGAGGTCGAGGGCGTGCGGCGCATCCAGGACGAGTTCATCCTCAACAACCTGCGGTCACAGACCGCGCGCGGGCAGTCGTTCGCCTCCGTCGACTCGGCGTTGAGCGAGGTCGAGTCCATCATGGGCTCGGTCGACAACGACCACCTGGGCGACGCCCTGTCGCGCTTCTTCGGGGCCTGGAACGCCCTCTCGCAGCCGACGATCACTCCCAGCATGAAGGAGAACGTCGTCGCCGCGGCCGTGGCCCTGGTCAACGACATGCACTCGATCGACGAGAGCCTCACGGCGCTCGAGTCGAACATCGAGGCGAGCATCCAGCTGGAACTGGGGAACCTGAACCGTCTGCTGACGCAGGTCGCCGACCTGAACCGCCAGATCATGGCGGTGGAGACCGGCGGCAACCCCGCCAACGACCTGCGGGACCAGCGCGACCTGCTGATCACGCAGGTCTCCGAGATCGCCGAGGTGACCGTCCACGAGCGCGAGGACGGCACCAAGGACGTGATCCTGGCCGGGCGCACCATGGTCGCCCGCGACAGCGTGACGCTGTTCGAGACGAGTTACGAACGGACGGGCGACGGCTACCGCATGATGGTCGTCACCGGCGGCAACAAGCAGGCGGTGGATCTCTCGGTCGGGCGCCTGGAGGGCCTCCTGACCAGCCGCGACGTGCACGTGGCGGGTGTCCGCGAGCAGCTGGATGCCGTGGCGCAGAAGCTGATCGAGGACGTCAACGCCTTGCACACGCAGGGGCGGACGCTGACGAGCAGCGGCCTGCAGTTCTTCACCGGCGACAGCCTGCACACGATCGAGGTCAACGCGGAGCTGCTCGGGAACTCGGCGCTGGTGGCCACCGGGCGCACCACGGCCCCCGGCGACAACGAGCTGGCCCTGGCCATCGCCAACCTGGGGAACCTGAGCAGCGGGACGGGCGACGGCCGGACGGTCAACGACGTATACCGGGCCCTGCTGACCGACCTGGCGAGCAACCGCAGCACCTACGAGTTCATGGTCGAGAACCAGCAGTCGGTGGTCGCCTCGCTGGAGGCGAAGCTGGCCAGCGTCGCGGGCGTCAGCCTGGACGAGGAGGGCGCCTCGATGGTCCGCTACCAGAACGCGTACGTGGCGGCGGCCAAGGTCGTGACCACGGTGCAGAGCATGTACGACACGCTCATGAACATGGTGTAGCGGGAGGGACGCGATGAACATCCGCATCACCGACAGCTACATGGCGTCGATCCTGCTCGGCGACCTCAACCGCGGGCTGGGCAACCTGCTCGAGCAACAGCGCATGGCCGGGTCCATGCGCCGCATCAACAGCTTTGCCGACGACCCGCGCGCGGTGGGCACCATCCAGCGCTACAACGCCCTCATCGCCAACAACGACGAGTACCTCGCGAACGTCGGCCGCAACCGCAACATCGTCGACGCCACCGACACGGCGCTCCAGAGCGTAAGCGACACCCTGGCGCAGGTCCGCGAGCTGGTGCTGCGCGAGTCGTCGGCGCTGTCGTCGAACCAGACCGCGGTGGTCGAGGTGGACAACCTCGTCGACCGCCTGATGGACATCCTCAACACCAACGTCGAGGGCAACTACATCTTCTCCGGCCGCCAGGTGTTCACGCCGCCGTTCGTGCGCAGCGGCGACACCGTGCTCTACCAGGGCGATTCCGGGGAGATGCTCTCGCGCGTGGGCCCCAATGCGACCATGGCGGTCAACCTGGCCGGGGACGCCCTCATCGGGGCGCGGAGCTCCAGCCTGGGCGGCAGCGTCGACCTGGCGCCGCGGCTGCAGGCGACGACCCTGCTGTCGGAACTCAATCTGGGCCAGGGCTGGCAGCGCGGCGCGGTCTCGATCAGCGACGGCGACGGCAACCTCTGGCAGGTGGACCTCAGCACGGCCACCACGGTGGGCGATGTCCTCAACACGATCACGACCGGCACCGGCGGTCTGGTCACCGCCTCGCTGAACGCGGACGGCACGGCGATCACCTTTACCGGGACTGGCCCCCTGACCGTCGGCGAGGTGGGGGGCGGGATGACGGCCTCCTCTCTCGGCATCAATGCCACGGCCGCCGGCGGCCTGCTCGAGGGGCGCGACGTGAGGCCCGCGGCCGGGCCCGGGACGCTGCTCGCCGACATCGCCGCACTGTCCGGGCGCCTTCCGCTCGGCACCATCGACGTGACTTGGCAGGGCACGACGTACAACGTGGATCTCAGTGCGGCGACCACGCTGGCCGACATCCAGGCGGCCTTCGCGGCCACGGTACCGGGCATGGAGATCCAGGTCCGCGATTCCTCGCTGGTGGTCATCGGCGGCAGCACGGACGTGTTCCAGCTGGCCAACGGCGACGCCGCGGACTCGGCCACGGCCCTGGGCATCAACGGCCAGGGCGGCCCCGTCCGCCTGTTCGGGATGCTGGAGGACCTGCGGGCGGCGCTGGAGACGGGAGACAAGGCGGCGATTCGCGCCACCGCGAACGAGATCTCGTCGCTCGAGGACCTGGTTCAGCGGCTGCTGATGAAGACGGGCGGCCGCCAGAACAGCCTCGACTGGTCCGAGGACGTGCTGCGGCAGCGGGACGAGCGCCTGCGCGGGAACCTCTCGCTTGAGCAGGACATCGACGTGGCGAAGGTGGCGGCCGACCTCAACCGGGCCGAGACGACGTACCAGGCGAGCCTGCTGGTGGCCAGCAAGCTCTACCAGACCAACCTGATGCAGTATCTGCGCTAACCGGGGACGGCCGGCGGGGCCGCGATCGAGAAGGAGCCTGTGATGCCGAAGTTCACGACGGTGCGGTTCGGGGAGCTGGACTACCAGCAGCAGGACGTGATCCACCTGCCGGACGGCCTGGTCGGCATGCCCCGCCTGCGCAACTGGCTCCTGCTGGAGATGGGGGACGACGTCCCCATGCGCTGGCTGCAGTCGCTGGACCGGGCCGACTTCGGCGTGCCCGTCAGCCACGCCTGGCTGTTCCACGACAATTACGAGTTCGACCTGCCCGCCAGCGCCTGCCGCCGGCTCCGCAACGAGGATCCGGCCGCCCTGACCGTGCTGGTGATCACCACCATCCACCCCGGCGGGGTCCTGGTGACGGGCAACCTGATGGCGCCGCTCGTGATCGACACGGACACCCGGCTGGGCCTCCAGCTGACCCTTGACGACGCTCGCTGGAGCCTGCGCCAGGAGATCGACTACTGCAAATTTGAGCTTGCCGTATCCGGGCAGACCCCGGACAATGCCGCCCAGACGGTGCCGACCGGCTCGGGCGCCCTGCGGATGACCGCCGGGGCAAGCGAGGTCGTCGGGGCCTGAGCCGGCTGGCCCGGAAGGAACCGGCTCGAAACAGGACAGGGAGGTCCCGTGCTCATCCTCAGCCGAAAGCGCAACGAGAAGATCATGATCGGCGATGACATCGCCATCATGATCGTCGACATCCGCGGCGACCAGGTCCAGATCGGGATCGATGCGCCGCGCAGCATCCCGGTGCATCGGCACGAGATCTACGAGGAGATCAAGAGCACCACCCTGGGCGCCGCCGCCTCCGAAAAGGTCGACCTCGAGGCGATGCGCCGGCGCGCGCGCAAGCCGGAGGGGGAGAAGCCCTAGCGGCGATCGCGCGGTTATTGACGATGGCGACGGACGACTGCCGGACCGGGAAGCTCCCCTGAGGGGGAGTTTCTTCGTTGTCGGTCGTACGTGCGTGCCGTCGAGATTGTGTCCGCTCCGAAATCGGCCCTGTAAGCACCCTTAGAGATGCCAGATTGCGTCATTTTTTGCTCTTGGAAGTCC